>NZ_JAIWPJ010000003.1:0-333520 GCF_020515625.1 Natrinema amylolyticum | reverse complement strand
CTACAACGCTGCGAAGAACATTGGGTTGCGGTATCTCCGTCGCAACCAAACTGGGGGCGACGGAGGCGCACCCTTGGGTGTGCGCTTGAACAGCGGGATGTTAAACGTGAACGGAGGCTATTCTCCTGCCTTAACTGCGGCCAGAACGGGAGTCCACGCTGAATCCCACCGCTTTAGCGGTGGGTAGCTCAAATCTACTGCTAATCGACTGTAGAAATGATGCACACGACTCGAGCAAGCCCGGAATAATCGCATACCGGCTCGCACTCTCGGGGGTTCAGTACCGATAGCGCTCGGTCGAGCGCTCAAGGGCGACGCCGAGACAGTGGACAGACGCGGAGACTGTTCACCGAGCATGACACCGACGTTTTACCCGCGCACATAATACAGTGTGCAGATGCCCACGGAAGACGAGCGAACAGAACAGATCGATATCCTGTTGGTCGAACCGAATCCCGGCGACAGCCGGCTCTTCGAGGAGCAGTTCAGGGACGCGAAACTCCTGAACACCATTCACACCGTTTCCGATGGCGAATCGGCGCTCGATTTCGTCCATCAGCGAAACGAATACGTAGACGAACCGCGCCCGGACATCGTCCTCCTCGAGCCCCAGTTGCCCGGCAAGAGCGGGATCGACGTCCTCTCGGAACTGAAAAACGACCCGGTGCTGGCCGAGATTCCGGTCGTCGTGCTCACCAGTTCGGACGCGGGGGAGAAGGTCGTCCAGTCGCACGGCCTCGAGGCGGACAGCTACATGCAGAAGCCGGTCGAACCAGAGGATTTCGTCGAATTCATCCAGTCGATCGAGGAGTTCTGGTTCGCGATCGTCCAGAAGCCGTCGCAGTGACCCGCTGACCGGCGAGCTCGCGATCGGACGGCGACCGCGAACGATCGCGGGCGATGACCGATCGACTCCGCTCGTCTTCCGTCCGCCGTGGGTCGCTCGAGGACGGCGCGTTTATTTCTCCGCCGCCGAAACCGTTCGACGATGCTCGAGGCAGTCCGCTCCCGTGTCCGCCCGTATTTCGAGGACGCGCCGCCGGCCCACGACTGGCACCACGTCCAGCGGGTCGAAGCCCTCGCCGAGACGCTCGTCGACCGCCATCCCGAACCCGTCGACGAGCGGATCGTCCGGCTCGGCGTCCTCTGCCACGATATCGGCCGCGACAGGGAGGATCGCGGCGAGATCGACGACCACGCGGTCTGGGGGGCGCGGGAGGCCGGAGAGATTCTGGGCGATCTCGGTGCGACCGCGGAGACGATCGAGCGCGTTCAGCACTGCGTCCGCACTCATCGCTACTCGAACGAGATCAAACCTGCGACGCTCGAGGCGAAAGTCGTCGCCGACGCGGACGACCTCGACGCGCTGGGCGCGGTCGGCATCGCCCGGACGTTCGCTCACGGCGGGGACCTCGGCTCGCCGATTCACGACCCGGCGCTGCCGGTCGCCGACGACGACACCGACGCCGGCGCGACGCAGTACAACCATTTCTACGAGAAGATCCTTGACCTTCCCGAGCGCATGCGGACGGACGCGGGCCGCGAACTCGCTGCCGATCGCGCGGCGTTCGTCCGCGAGTTTCTCGAGCGATTCGATAGGGAGGTCGCCGGTGACGCGTGACGGACTCGGGAACGTCGACCGCGTCCCTTCAGAAATAAACGATAAACGCGGAAAGAGTTTTGAGACTCAGCGCCGTAGCCGCGGACTGCCGAGGTGAGAACGCATGTACGAGAAACGAATCGGCCGTCCCGAACGGGATCCCGTCGAGACCCTGGTCGACGTTCTCACCGCGGCGAGCCGGTACGATCTCCTGTTAGGGATCATCCCGCTCGCGTTCGCGGTTGCACTGGTCGCCGCGACCGTACTGGAGCTGTCGGTGGCGCAGACCCTGCTGGGTACGGCGGTCGTCGGTGGACTCGCGGTCGTCGACGCCTGCTACCTGAATCCGCCTGTCGACCGGGGCGCAGCGTAGCACCGCCAGTTCCCAACCGTTTCGCGAACGCGACGGACCGACGATCGATAGCCGCTGCATCGAGGGACGATATCCGGTGACTCGGTAACTGGAGTGTTTTCGACGACCCGAGCGACCACTCGCGGCCGCTCGAGCGGCCGAACGCGCCGAACGCGGCCGTCCACTCGTTTCGGCCCCGGAACCCTTTTACAAGTCACTCGCCTATCCGTATCCAACGATGGGACTGGGCTCCGATATGTACCGACAGCAGATCCTCGACCACTACAAGAACCCGCGCAACTACGGGGAACTCGAGGATCCGACGTTCACTCACATCGGCGAGAACCCGATGTGCGGCGACGAGATTCGGATGGACGTCCAACTCGCCGACGACGAGGAGACGATCGAGCGGATCGCCTTCCGGGGCGATGGCTGTGCGATCAGCCAGGCTTCCGCCAGCCTGCTCTCGGGCGAACTCGTCGGAGCGACGCTCGAGGAACTCCACGAGATGGATCGCGACGACATCGTCGACATGCTCGGCGTCGAAATCTCGCCGATGCGAATCAAGTGCGCCGTGTTGGCCGAGAAGGTCGCACAGGACGGCGCGGAGATCTACCAGGGCGAACTCGACGTCGACAAGACGACGACCGAGGACTAAGACCGACCGTTTTCACTCTCTTTGCTCACGGACAAAGCGTCCGTTCGCACGGCTCGCGGGACCATCGGTCCCGCGCTGACGCAAAAAGTCTGGACCGAAAAAGAGCCGCTCGCTCACGTCGTTCGCTCGCGGGTGCAACACTCGCCCTTTCAGAGTCCGGATGTCGTACCATCAGTGGGGGATTCCTGTATACCGATATTCATCCGTGAGCGGTCGAATTTCGACGTTGGTCCACATTGCGCTCTCGCTCGTAGCCCCGGGTCGAGTACTCGGATCGATGAGCGACGCGTCCGGCGGCAGGTCACCGCTCGGATTCGACCTCGGACAGCGGGTTCGGTACGGTGCCGTGCTCGATGGCGTGGGGTCGCTCGAGGAGGTCGCCGTAGCCGACGTCCACGATCCGATTGCGGTTCAGGATCAGCTTCGGGAACGTCGGCTCGAGCAGGTCGAACAGCTCGAACCGGTCCTCGAGCTCGGGGAACCGCTCGTGGTAGTCCTCGATCGCGGCCCGGACCTGCCCCCAGAACCGTTCCTCCGGGTAGTCGTGATGGCGGTCCCGTACCGGTAGAGGGAGTGCAGCAGCGGCGGCAGCATCGTGGCGAACAGTTCGTCGAGCCACGCGTCGAGTTCGAGGTCGGAGCGGTCGACCAGTTTCGAGAGCACTCGCCTGGATTTCGATGGTCCTCGCGCAGGACACCGACGTCCTCCTGCTGGACGAACCTACCACGTTCCTCGACTTCCACCACCAACTGCGAGTGATGGAGGTCGTCAGGAAACTCGATGAGGAGGAGGGCGTCACGATCGCAGTCGTCCTCCACGACATCGAGCAGGCCGCCCGGTTCGCCGACTACCTCGTCGCGATGGACGACGGAGAACGCTACGATTGGGGACCGCCCTGTGAGGTCGTGACCGAGCAACTGCTGGCCGACGTGTTCGAGGTGGACGGTCACCGACACGCCGGACCCCGAAATCGTCCCGAAGTAGTCGCTGTGGACGGTCGTTCTCGATTCTCGTCGTAGCCGAACCACGAAATCGAAGGCAGACTGGGAGGTCCCCGAATCGGAGGTGACGGACGTCCGGTCGTCCGGTCGTCAGTCGTCGCGCTCCGCGGGTTCGAGGTCCGCCAGCGCGTTCGAGACTGTGCCGTGGGCGTTGACCTCGGGCGGTTCGTGGTCGATGTCGTAGCCGTACTCAACCATCCGGTTGCGGTTCAGACACACCTTGTCGAACTCCGGCTTGAACAGGTCGAACAACTCGAACCGCTCTTCTAGTTCCGGGACCTGCGACTGGTAGCGCTCGATGCTGGCCCGGACCTGCCGCCAGAGACGCTCCTCATCGTAGCCCTCCTCCCGGTTCAACAGGTCGGCGACGTACCGGAGCACGCAGACGAACAGCGTGCCGACGATGTGCTGGCACAGTCCCTCGGGCGGCCGCTGGTGGATGATGTCGTCGTGTTCGTACAGGCCGTCGGGGAGTCGGTCGAGTTCCGGGAGCCACTCCTCGCTGACCGCAATTTCGTCTACGTAGTCCTTGATGGCGAGCCGGGTCGGCTGACCGTCCTGCAGGACGAGCATCGTGTTCGTCCCGTGGGGCATGAACACCATCCCGTAGCGATAAAGGTAGTGGAGCAGCGGCGGGAGCAGGACGTCGAAGCAGTCGGCCAGCCACTGGTCGATGGACGACCCGGCCCGGTCGGCGAGTTTTGAGACGATGGGCGTCCCGTCGGTGTCCCGGTGCATGAGCGCCGAGAGTGTCAGGACCTGCTCGTCGTCGTCCACGAGGGCCGCGACGCTCTCGCGCCACACCGACCCGAGGAGTTCGTGGTACTGGTAGGGCGCGTCGTCCAGTTGCGAGAACTCGGGGTGGTCATAGTTGAGACTCGCAATCTCGCCGGGCAACACGAGGTCGCAGTCGTCTCGTAAGTAGGGGTCGTCGTCCCGAATCGACTTGACGTACTCGGTGACGCGGGGCGCGGCGAGCGCCTGCTCGTCCGGCAGGCCGCGGTAGACGATGGTGTTCAGCACCCGGATGGGGACCTTAACGTGGGGTTTCTCGGGGTCGTCTACGTTCGTGAACGTCCGAATCGACTGCTGGGGGAGGTAGGTGTTCGGGCCGGTCCCGAGCGGAACGATGTCGTCGTTGGCGATGTCCTTGGCGAACAGTTGGGCGACGGTGTTGTCCCACTGCCACTGGTGGACCGGCAGGAAGTAGTAGTCGTCGGGGTCGTGGCCCTCGGTCCGGAGGGTGTCCTCGAACGACGCCACGGCGTCGCCCAACTGCTGGTCCATCAGCGACTCGTAGTCCAGCCCTTCGACGCTCCGGAAGTCGGCGCGCTCGCGGTGTGCGGCGATCCAGACTAGCGACTGCGGTTCTTTGAGTTCCGGGGCGTACGACCGGTAGTCGTCGTAGCCGAAGCCGATGCGCCCCTTGTTGATGGTGAACCACGGGTGGCCCTCCATCTCGCCCTCGACGGCCGCGTAGTCCATGTCGAGGACGCTCTCGGTGGTGTTCTCCTTCCGAGCGTCGATGTGGGCGTCCGCGACCAGCGTGTTGTTGTACTCCCTGATGAGGTGGCTCGCCGTCTCGGGAGCCACGCCGAGGGCTTCTCTGGCGTCGAGGAGGTACTGAACCGGATCGGTCGCGGAGGTCCAGTCGTCGCCCTCCCGGCGCTCGATGCTGTCGGCATCGACCCGGTAGCTGTCGAAGGGTCGGGACCGGGCGGCGAACCGGTAGGCCACGTCACCGTAGTCGAGCCGATACTGCATCCACTCGCCGTCGGTCCCCGTCTCGGTGGGGTCCAGCAGGTCCTCGTAGAGGAACTCCTCGAACATCTTTACGAGGAGGTCGTGGCTCACGTCGGTCCATCTGTCCGTCTCGAGTGCGGTCGTCAGCGTCTCTCGTCCGTTCATACTTCGACCTCTGTCGTGGTCGCGTTCGCGCTGTCGGTCGTCTGGCGTACTGGCTGGCCGAAGAGGGCGTCGTGAGGTACGGGCCAGTCAGTCATGCTGGTACCTGTGGACGCGAAGCGTGTTCGGTTTTCGATGCCATATGGTTTTTAGGCTGGCCTAAAAGAATAAAAATGTTACTATAGATCCGTATCATGCTATATTAATTTCATTTAAGTTATGAATATATTCGGCCACCACCCCGGGCGTGATAGTCGATGTTCCTGGTTCTAGGGTGGCCTAAAAATCGTAAAAAGCTTCCGTTCGGTGTCAGCGTTGAGTCGTGCGACCACTGCCCAACTTTTAGGAGCGCCTAAATTTCGGAGCGTTTATTGCGGCTTCGTCGGGAGCGTGAATTGAATGCAAGTCAGCAGTACCGCAACGGAGCGGCACGTCTGTCGAGTGGCCGTGCCGGCTGAATCCAAGCAGACCACGTCCGTTTCAGGGGGGGTACGATGGTGATCGAGACGTTCGACCGCCCGAGCGAGGAGAAACTCTCGGAACTCGAACGAGTAGACCCAAACGAACTCGGCCATCACAGGCACTTCGGACACACGGCACCCGAACTCCAGTTCATGGAGACGGCGAGTTCGGCGAACGTGGTCGGTTCGGCGCTGACCGTTCGGATTCCGCCCGTAGACGGGACGATGGTCCACAAGGCGACGGAACTCGCCGGACCGACAGACGTTATCGTCATCGAGATGGACGGCCACGAGACGAACGCGCCCTGGGGCGAAGTCACTACCCACGCGGCGGTTGCAAACGGCGCTCGCGGCGTGGTCATCGGCGGCGCAGTGACCGACACGGCGGCCATCCGGGAAATCGACTTCCCGGTGTACGCCCGGACGAAGACGACCAGAACGGTCCAGCGCCTCGACGAGAGTTTAGGTGGGGACATCAACGTCCCCGTGCAGGTGGGCGGTGCCGTCGTTCGACCGGGCGACGTCGCAATCGGGAACGAGGACGGCGTCGTGTTCGTCCCGCAGGACGAAATCGAACACCTCCTCGAACACTACACGGGCCACTCCGACGCGGAACAGGAGGTCATCGACCGCCTCTACGAAGGCGAATCGCTCGCGGACATCTCCGGGGCGAACGACCACATCGCCGACCTCGACGACGAGTAACGCGTCCGGAACGAGGCGGGCGTTCCGTCATTTGTATCGTCCACCTTTACCTTTGGTGTAAAATTCCAAAGTTTTATTTTTTAGGCTAGCCTAAAACCAGCAATGGCAGAGAGCGACTTCGAAGACGCACAGCTATCGACCGACGACAATCCGTGGGGCGACCACCAGTCGGCGGCGGCATTCACGTTCGACCTCGACGCCGAGCAGCTCTGGCGCGCCGCCGGCAAGCGCCAAGAGGGGTTCGAGAAGTTCGCGTTCCGAGGTGCCTACGGTCCCGAGGTCGGCGTCCCGCGCATTCTGGAAGTGTTCGAAAAACACGACTGTCGGTCGACGTTCTTCGTCCCTGGACGAGTCGCCGAGGAGTGGCCCGAGACCGTTCGAGAGATTCACGAGCGCGGTCACGAGATAGCCCACCACACCTACTCCCACGTTCATCCGCGATACATGTCGGCCGAACGTGAGGAAACGGAGTTCGAACGGACGGTCGACGTCATCGAGGATCTCACCGGCGAGAAACCGCTGGGCTACCGGGGCGGACAGTCCGGCCAGACGCTGGAGATGGCCGAGGAGAACGCCATGATATACGACTCCTCGATGATGGATACCGACATCCCCTACGCGCGAGACGATGTAGACTTCGTGGAACTCCCGAACCACTTCCTGCTCGACGACTTCGTCTACTGGGGATTCAATATGCGACCGGCCTTCGACTTCCAGTCGGGACTCTCGCCTGTCTCCCCCGTCTTCGACACGTGGAAGGCGGAGTTCGATGGACTGCACCGCCGCGGTCGGCTGTTCATGTTGACGTTGCATCCGCAGGTTATCGGTCGCGCCAGTCGTATCGACGCGCTCGACCGACTGCTCGACCACGTCACCAGCACGGACGGCGCGTGGGTCGCAACTTGTGCCGAGATCGCCCGTCACTGGCGGCAGCGAGAGGACTGACAGGAGGGACAGCTCATGGGCATTCAAAAGGCGTTCGTGGACCTGTTCGACAAACAGGACGACCTCGACCTGACCTCGGGGTCCATCGTGCGGCCGCTCTGCATACTCGCGCTCCCGGTCATCCTCACGAACGCCATACAGACGGTCTACACCCTCATCGATACGTTCTGGCTCGGCCAGTACGGCAACCCGTCGCTGGCGGCCATCACCCTCGCATATCCGCTCGCGTACCTCCTTTTGGCGGTGAGCTACGGGCTTCCCGTCGCCGGGAGCATCCACGTCGCGCAGGAAACCGGCGGTGAGAACCCCCGTCGAGCGGCCCACGCGGCGGCACAGACGATAACGTACGGGCTGATGGCAGGGGTCGTCGTCGGGGGTCTCGGGTTCTTCCTCGTAGACGACGTCCTCGCGCTGTACAACATCACGCCGACCGTCCACCGACTCGCCACCCAGTACCTCCAACTGCTCTCACTCGGCCTCCCGGCGACCATCGGATTCGTCGCTTTCGTCTCGCTGATGCGCGGGTCGGGAGACACGGTGACGCCGGTGCCGATTATGCTGGGGTCGCTCGCGCTCAACGCTACGCTCGACCCCGTCCTCATCTTCGGCTGGGGGTTCGTGCCGGAGATGGGTATCCGCGGTGCCGCGATTGCGACGGTGACCGCCCGGACGCTCGCAATCCTCGTCGGGTTCACACTGCTGTTCGGTTCCAAACGCGGACTCGGAATCGAACCGCACCAGTTCCGACCGGACCTCTCGTGGGCGCGGCGACTCGTCCGGACCGGCGTTCCGACCTCCTTCGAACAGACGGGCCGGGGCATCGCCATCAACCTGCTCCTCGTCATGGTCGGTACCTTCTCGACGGCGGCCGTCGCCGGATACGGTATCGGCATCCGTATCATCTCGACGGTCGGTTTCGCAACGGTCGGCATCTCGAAGGCCGTCGAGACGATGACCGGACAGAACATCGGAGCTGAGAAACTCGACCGCGCGGTGAGCCTCAACTACCGCGCAGCGGCCATCGCGTTCGGAAGCCTCTCGGTACTCGCTGCGGCCACGTGGCTCGGCGCGGAACCGCTCGTGCGGCTGTTCACGGACCACCAGCCGACCGTCGAACACAGCGTCACGTTCCTGCACTGGGTGGTCCCGACGTTCGGGTGTATGGGCGTCGCTCGGACGTTCGTCGGTGGGTTCCGCGGCGTCGGAAAGACGATCGTGGCGGCCGTCATCGTGCTGACGATGCGCGGGGTCATCCGGCTACCGATGGCGTGGTTCGGTGCGCAGGAAATCGGTCCGGAGGGAATCTGGGTCGCCATCGCCGCCTCGAACGTACTCGGGGCGACGCTGGCGTTCGCGTGGTTCCGGTTCGGTCCGTGGCGCGAGAGCGCCCTCGAAACTATCGATAGCTCGAGCGACGAGCTGGCAGAGGTTGCGAGCGACGACTGAGCCGTCGAGGAGTCTCGGCAGTCACTACTTTTCTCCTCGCTCCGAGGTAGTACGAGACGCGGTTTTCGGGTCGCTCCGGGACGGGCGAAGACAGAACAAAAAGGAGACAGAGAAGCGTTAGAGGAATGAAAATAGGAACTACAAAAATAAATAACAAAGTAAAAATAAGTATTTAAACAAATTATATCAGGAATTGAGGTCAGTACAGGTTTCGGAGGTGTTCGCGCCGCCACGATTCTCCGGCACTTTCGACGAAAGACTGCCAGTGAGTCCGTTTGACCTCCACGAACGCGTCGAAGAGGTCGGAACCGAGTGCCTCCCGCATCGTGTCGTTCTCCTCCAGCGTGTCGAGCGCCTCGCCGAGCGACCGGGGCAACCGCTCGATGCCGCGGTCCGCACGCTGTTCGTCGGTGAGGTCGCACGGGTCCACCGGAACGGGGTTGGACGGTTCGAGTTGGCGGTCGATGCCGTCCTTGCCGGCGGCGAGAAGGCCGAGCAACGAGAGGTACGGATTCGCGGTGTTGTCGCCGCCCCGGAACTCGATTCGGGTCGAGGCCGCTTCGAGGTTCTTCTCGGGAGCGGGCACCCGAATCAGGGCCTCGCGGTTCTCGTGTCCCCAACAGACGTACGCCGCGGCACCGTGGCTCGGCCGCAGTCTGCCGTAGGAGTTCACCGTCGGGGCCACGAGCGCGGAGAGCGCCGGCGCGTGGTCGAGGACACCCGCGATGAACTGCCGAGCGGTTCGGCTCAGGCCGCCGTGCTCGCGGTCGTAGAACTCGTTTTCGCCGTTCCAGAGCGAGACGTTGATGTGACAGCCGTTCGTTCCGTCATCGAACGGTTTGGGCAGCAGCGTGGCCTGCTGTCCGTCGTTGCGGGCCACGCTCTTGACCGTCTCACGCAGGAGGACGTGTTCGTCGGCCGCTCGAATCGCCGACCGATGGCTCGAGACGATTTCGTGCTTTCCGGCGGAGTACTCAGGGTGGTACTTCTTGACAGAGATATCTTGGGCTTTGAGGGCGTCGACGACGTCGAGAATCGTCTCGTGGGTCCCGCGTATCGACTCCGTACGGTACGCGCCGGGTTCGTCTCCGCGACTCCCGCCGTCGGGATCGAAGAGGTGAAACTCGCTCTCGAATGCGACTTCGGGCGAGAGGCCCGTCGCTTCGAGGTCCTCGACGAACGACAGGAGCCTCGTTCTGGCATCGACGGGCCATGGGTCGCCATCAGGGGTCTCCATGGTGCAGAGCATCGCGGCGGTCCGCTCGGCGTACGGCAGTGGTTGGAACGTTTCGGGTTCCGGGCGGAGATACACTTCGCCGACCGCGTCGAAACTGCTCTGTCTGTTCCGCTGGGCGAACGAGTCGTACGCCTGAAGCACTTCCGAGGTAGTGACGCCGTTCTCGATGGCCGCGCCGACTTCGGAGACGTCGATAGTACTCGCCTGAACCACGCCGCTTTGGGTGACGTACAACAGTCTCACGAGGTCGACGTTCTGCTCTTCGCATCGAGATTCGACCGTTTCGATGTCGCTCATCGGGAGTTAATTTTTAGGCCAGCCTAAAAAGTGTGTAGTATTGCCGCCGGGCGTAGCAGTTACCACTGACAGCAGGAGCGATGTGGCGGTGTGGGCCGCTCAGAACGTCTGGCGGAGCGTGTCACGTTCCCACGTCGCCGCACTGGACGTGAACTCCTCCCACTCGCTTCGTTTGACGGCCAGATACGACTCGAACAGGTGTTCTCCCATCGCCGCCCTGAGAACGTCGTCGTCGGCGAGTGCGTCAAGTGCCTCGCCGAGCGTCGTCGGCAATCGCTGGATTCCCCGTTTCTTTAGCAGTTCGTCGTCGCAGTTCCCCGGGTCCGCGTCCAGTGGCTCTCCCGGATCGGTCTCGTTCCGGATACCGTCTCGACCCGCGGCCAACAGGCCTAACACCGACAGGTACGGGTTCGCCGTGTTGTCCGCGGGGCGGAACTCGATACGCGTCGCCATGTCGCGTTCGTCCGACGGGACCTGGGGCACCCGAACCGCGGCCTCTCGGTTGCCGACCCCCCAACAGCTGTAGGCCGCCGCTCCGGCTTGCGGTTGAAGGCGGACGTACGAGTTCACCGTCGGCGAGGTGAGCGCGAGCAGGGCCGGGATGTGGTCGAGAATCCCGCCGACGAAGTGCCGCCCCGTTCGGCTCAGGGGTTCGTCCGCGTTGGTCGGTGCGAATCGGTTCGTGTCGGTCGTCTCGTCCCACAGCGACAGGTGGATGTGACAGCCGTTCGTCGTCGCTTCGAAGGGGTGGGGCAGGAACGTCGTCTGGAGGTCGTGAGAGTCGGCAACGCCCGCAATCGTCTCGCGGAGGAAGACGTAGTCGTCTACCGCACCGACTCCCTCGCGGTGACCAGTGACGATTTCGTTTTGTCCGGGGGAGTACTCCGCGACGTGTTTCTTCACGTCGATTCCCTGCGATTCGAGCGCGTCGATGGCGTCGAGGACGACGTCGTGGGAGTTGCGCATGCTGTCGGTCGTGTAGAGGCCGCGGTCGCCATCGGGTTGTCCACCGTCCGCCGACGAGTAGACGTGGAACTCGCTTTCGAGTGCGAGCGACGGCACCACGTCGTCGTCCTCGAACGCCGAGACGAGTCGTTCCAGCGCCGAGCGCGGACCGGCCGACCACGGCGTGTCGCTGTCCATCTCGCGCAGCGAACAGCACACCGCGGCGACGTTCTCTTCGTGGTCGAGGACGCGGAACGTCGAACGGTCCGGAACCAGTCGGACCTCGCCCACGGCGTCGAAGTTGGCATCCTTGATGCGCTGGCCGAGCGCGTTGAACGACTGGACCAGTTTCGGCAACGGGACGCCGGATTCGAGCCCGTCCTCCAGATGGGACCGCTTGACCGAGTGCCCGTGAATCACGCCGTCGTTACCGACGTACAGCAGTCGGACGAGTTTCACGTCGGCCTGCTCACAGCGCTCCGCTATCGTCTGAACCTCCATCGTTACGCTCCTACGCCCCCTCGCTGATGATCTCCGCGACGCGGTCCCGATCGAACAGCTGTTCCTCCTCTGGAATCTCGGGATACGGCTCCCCGTTCTCGTAGCCGGGCCACTCGCCGAACTGCTCGGGGTAGAGCTGTTTGGCGGTCATCTCCAGTTGGAACAGGTTGAGAAGCGGCCCCTGTCGCCGGGCGCCTTGGGCGTAGACGTTGCCCTCCTCGACGGCAGTGAGTTCGCTGGCGACCTCGTGGTCCTCCAGACCCTTCCGAATCTCGTCGAGATTGAAATACTCCGTCATCGAACCGAGAACGAGAAATACGTCCGGGTCCGCCTCGAGGAGTAGTTCGTAGTCGAACGGCATGTTTCGCCCGCCATCGCCGTATCCCTCCCCGAAGGTCTCGGACAGCGTGTCGGTGACACCCATCGGACGCGTATGTGCGGCGTAGTAGCCCGGATTGTTCATCTTGTAGCCCCATCCCGTGTCGTCCGACGTCGAGAACAACACCAGCGCCGCGGTCGGCCGCTCGCTCTCCGGCGGGCGGTTCTCCTCGATGGACTGCACCATCGACTCGTGGACGGACGCGAGCGCCTCGTACCGTTCGTCCTCTCCGAACAACTGTGCGACTCTGCCGAAGATCTCCCACAGCGTGTAGTACTCGTACTGGTCTCTCCAGCCCTCCGGCGGCGTCCGATTGGTGCCACTGAGCGTGTTTCCGAACCACGGGCCGACGTTATCAGCTATATCTTGAACGTCGCTTTTGTCCCATCCGTCTGCGGTCGCAACTTTCGCTGGGTCGGCGATGTGAACGTCGCTGTCGAGTTCGTACACTTTCTCCTTCTCCGGCTGCCACGAGGAGTACAGCCCCTCCCAATCGACCGAAACCCCGTCGAGATGGTGTGTCAACTTCCGGTACAGCCCTTGGTGGTAGCCCGGCTCGAACACCGCATTCATGTCGTCGCTCCGACCGACCGACAGCACCATATCGGCGTGGTGGCCCAGCATCGTGAAGATGTCTTCGGGCTCCGAGTCGAGCGTCACCTCGCCTGTCGGCGCGAGCGTCGCCGAGTAGGAGCCTTCCTCGCTAGCCGTGGTCGTCTGGCTCTCTGACTCCGGATCACCGGTACATCCCGCGAGCAGGCCGCCGCCGACGACCGCACCGCTGTACTTCAGCCACTTTCGTCGCGTCGGTGCATCGTACGCCGTCTCTTCTTCCTCCATACTTGTTTAGGCCCGCCTAAAACTTTATAATAGTTCCGAAATTAACTTCCGAAGAAAATCACTTCGATGATCTACGCCGTAACATGGACGAACCGGAAGGACGAGAGATGGCGAATTGTCGGGGCGTTGAGAGTCGACGGGACGACGAACCCGCCGTGCAGTCAGTCGTCCTGCGTCGGCGTCGGAGCCGATTCGGTCTCGCGCTCGGTGCGGCGGGAATCGGGTCTGCGCTCGACGAACTCCTCGACCGAGAAGTCCAGATACACCGTGTCGTCGTCCTCGGGGTAGACCTCGCGGCCGACCAGTCGGTTGACGAACTTGGTGTTGCGGTAACACCCCAGTCCGAGGTCGGGGACGCCGACCCCGTGGGTGTGGAGTTCGGCGTTCTGGAGGAACACGTCGCCCGCCACGTCGATGTCGAGACGGTGATCCTCGGTCACGCCGAACCGACCCTGCTCGTCCCAGTTGATTGCTCCCTCGATGGGGTCGAGGAAGTCGGGAGTCGGGCGCTGGTAGCCGGTCCCGAGAATCACGATCTCGCTCTCGTGGACGAATGACTCTTCGGCCTGCCACTGGTGGCAGTCGAGGGCGTAGGCGTCGCCCACCGGTTCGATGTCCCGAACTTCGGTCATGGCGAACAGGCCCACGTCGGGATCTCGGTCGCCGATGGAGCGCCGGTAGAGAAGATCGTAGATTTCCGCACTCGTCTCGGGGTCCACGCCCCTGTAGAGCAGGTCCTGATTCGGAATCAGGTCATCTTTGACCTCTTGGGGCAGGTCGTAGACGTACTGGTCGTACTCGGGGGTGAAGTGCTGGAGTCCGAGTTTCGAGTACTCCATCGGGAAGAACCCGTCGGAGCGCGTGAGCCAGTCGAGCCGGTAGTCGCCCTCCGGTTGGTGGGCGAGCAGGTCTTGGAAGACTTCGGCCGCGCTCTGGCCCGACCCGACGACCGTGATGGAGTCGGCGGCCAGACACCGCTCGCGCCGGGACCGGTAGCCCGCGGTGTGAAACACGTCCTCGTCGGGGTGGCCGCGGAGGTTCTCGGGGACGTGGGGTTGGCTCCCGACGCCGAGCGCGAGGTTTCGGGCGCGGTAGGTCAACTTCTCGTCGGTTTCGAGGTTGCGAGCGGTGACGACGTAGTAGCCGTCTCCGTCCGCGTCGGCCTCGGCGTCGTCTCCCTCGATCCACTCGACGCGCTCGACTCTGCGACTGAACCGACAGGAGTCGAGTCGCTCGGCGACCCACCGGAGGTAGTCGTCGTACTCTCGGCGGGGAATCTGGAATGTCTCGTAGAAGTAAAACTCGTAGATGCGGTCGCGCTCCCGGACATAGTTGAGGTAGCTGTGGGGGTTGGTCGGGTCCGCCATCGTCACCAGGTCCGCGAGGAAGGGGACTTCGAGCGTGGTCCCCTCGATGAGCATACCCTCGTGCCACGCGAACGCCTCGTCCTGCTCGAGGAACACGGCGTCTACGTCCGCGTCCTCGTCGCGGTTCGCGCCGTCGAGGAGCGCTGCCAGACCGAGGTTGAACGGACCGAGACCGACCCCGAAGACGTCGTGAATTTCGATCATCCTAGCACCTCCCGCTCGAATCGCTCGCGCTCACAGACCAGTAGCAGGGCCGTCTTGTTCTCCATCTCTATCTCGCGGCGGGGCTCGAAGCCGATCTTTTTCAGGATGCTGTGGACTTTCTCGTTGTGTACGTCGGGTTCACCCACTACGCGGTCGGTTTCGGGGTGGCGGAACTGCATCTGGAGCATCGCCCGCATGAGCGACTCGGCGTAGCCGTGGCCCAGATACTCCGGCGGGCCGAGAAGCATGTGGAAGCCTTGGTCGGCTGGGTCGGCGTCGTAGTGGTCGGCTATCACGTCATCGATGGCCCAGTAGGCCTCGAAGTAGCTCATCGGCACGTGGTCGAGGTGGCCGACGTACGGCGTCATGTGGTCGTCGGCCAGTTTTGCTTCGAGGGTGTTCTGGAACTCGGGGAGCGGGTCGTTCAGCGACCAGTCGGGCAGAACGTGCTCCTCGTTGAGCCACGAATGAAGCATCCCGAGGTCCGACATCTCGACCGGCCGGAACGATACCGTCTTGTCTCTCTCGTCGTCGTAGGTCTGGAAGTCGTAGGGTTCGGCGATGATTCCACCGGGGCCTCTCATCGCTGGGCCACCTCCGGTTCGACCTCCGTGACGATGGGGTTGTTCACGTCGGCGTAGACCGACTGGTTCTCCAGTTCCCCGACCAGTTCGTCCATGTCGTGGAACCGAGTGAGGAGGTTCGCCTTGCAGGGAAGGGCCTCCTCTTCGAGCAGGCCGTCGAGGAGCGACGACCACTCGGCGTCGAACTTGCGGCAGTACTCTAGCTCCTCGCGCAGGAGTTCGAGCAGGTCGCGCTCGTCCACGAGGTCCGCCGTCCCGAAGGCGTTGATGACGCCGAACATGTTGTTCAGCACGACGTAGTAGCGCAACCGCTCGTCGGAAATCCAGTCAGCGACGATGTTCTCGCCCCGGTCGCCCAGCCCCGGCACGCGCTCGTCGTGTTCTTCGTACTTCGCCTCGGGGAGGTAGAAGCCCTGATTGTCCCGGTAGTAGAACTCGTCGGGGTAGCCCTCCTCCAGCGTGACGACGCTGTTCTGCTGGTGGGCCTCGACGCCCAGTCCGCGTTCGAGGAACAGCCACATGAACGGCCGGAGCGAGATTTCGAGGTACTGGCGGAACCAGTCCCTGCTGACGGCCTCAGTGCTTCGGTCCTCGCGCTCGGCGAGAGTCTCGATTATCTCGCTCAGTCGAGAGCCGTCACCCGAGATTTTGTCCTGACAGAGGCCGACGACCGGCGTAGCGTTCTTCCCCTCGTCGCCCCGGAAGACGTTCTCGCGCAAGACGACCTCGAAGCCGGATTCGTCGCCCTCACCGATGTCGAGCGTGAGGCCGGCGGGGTCGCGCACGACGTCGAAGTTCGGGAACTTCGATTCGAGTTCGTCGCCGAGTTCGGTGTCCAGCAGTGCGGTGATGCCGACCGCCCGGTCGAGTTCCGGGCGCTTGTTCGTCCGCTTGGAGTTGGTAATCTTGACGTTCAGCGACCCCTTGACCATGAACGACGCGTCCGGCGCGTACAGCGTCCGGACGGAGGTCGTCGGGTAGAACTCGCGGCCGACCTGTCCGAGCGATTCGAGGCCGTCACCCAGATGCTCCTGCACGTGGTCCTGCTCGAGGAGGTAGTCGGCCTGCCACGGGTGGATGGGAATCAGCACGTCGTCGCTCTCGACGTGCTCCTCGACGAACTCCTCGGAGACGGTGGGGTCCTCACGGAGCGACTGCTTTATCCACTCGGTGGCGGACGACACGTCGCCCGTGTCGATTTTGACGGTGCCGTCGAACGTCGAGTCCTGCCAGACCAACTCGGGGTCGGCCCGGAAGTAGTGGAGTGAGAACGACCCTTCCATCTCGGGCGCGTAGGTCGGCGACTCGTGGGGCGCGATTCCCTGTCGGCTCTTGGGCGTCGGGTGGAGGAGGTGGCCGAAGACGAGCGACTGCTCGGCGTCCCGGAAGGTCGTGTCGAAGCCGTAGAGTTGGTCGGTGTCGTCCCGTCGGGCCTCCACAAACCGGGCGACGTTCTTACAGCTCTTGATGACCCGCAGGAGGAGTTCATCGCGGTTCCCGGTCTCGTCTCGCGCGGTAGAGAGTTCCTTCGTCACCAGCGAGGCCAGCGTCACGTAGTCGAGTTCGAGCGTCTCGTCGCCCTGCCGATAGTACGCCGGCAGGTCGAACAGGTGACGGTCGGTCGGCGACAGGTGGCGAACCGGGGCGTAGACGGTCGTGTCCTGCTCGGGCAGGGGTGCCCGAACCACCTCGTCCCGACCGTGGGTCGGTACCGGAACCTCGTCGGCGTCGACGACCTCGTAGTCGCGGGTCTCGCGGAGGTAGCAGTTCAGGAAGCTGTGCACCGTGGCGTCGCGCGCGACTCGCGTCGCGTCGACGCCGTGCTCGTCGGTCGTGGATGTCGTCTGTCGTGGCGTCATGCGGAATCGATCACCTCTCGGTTGGTTTCGAGCGCCTCGCCGCGGTCGATGACCGCCTCGAGGGCGTCACGGAGGTCCGAAAGCGTCGTTCGTGGGTTCAGGAGCGTGAGCTTCAGCGCGGCGGTGCCGTCGACCTCGGTGCGGGCGAGGATCACCTCGCCGTCGGCCAACAGCTCGTCGCGAATCGACCGGTTCACGCAGTCGAGGGTGGCGGTAGGGGGAGAATCGCCCCGGTCGTCAGAGCGGTCGGTTCGATCGGTTTCCGCCGGCCGATCCGGTCGGTAGCGGAAGACCACTGCGCTCAGTTCGGGGTCACAGCACAGTTCGAGCGCCGGCTCGTCGCGGATCTCGGCGGCGACCGCGTCGGCCAGTTCGCAGACGTACTCGACGCAGTCGGCCACGCCCGTCCGACCGAGGGCGTTGAACGTCACGAACGGTTTCAGCGCGTCGAACCGGCGGGTGGTCCGGGTCGACTTCGAGACGAGGTTCGGCACCCCGGCGGCGTCGTCGCGCTCAGGGTTGAGGTAGGCCGCATTGCGCTCGAGGTGCCGGTAGCGGTCGCCGTCGCGGAGCAGGAAAGCCCCGCAGCCGATCGGCTGGTAGAACAGTTTGTGGAAGTCGACGGCGATGGAGTCGGCGCGATCGATCCCCGCGAGCTTCGGGCGGAGCCGGTCGCTGATCGCGCACGCCCCGCCGTAGGCGGCGTCGACGTGGAACCAGAGGTCGCGCTCGGCGGCGCGGTCCGCCAGCGCCTCGAGCGGGTCGATGCTGCCGAAGTCGGTCGTCCCGGCCGTCCCGACGATCGCGAACGGGTGGCGACCGTCGGCCTCGAGGCGCTCGAGCGTCGAATCCAGCGCCTCGAGGTCTATCCGACGGTCGTCGTCGGTCGGGACCGTGATGACCGCGTCCTCGCCGAGCCCGAGGTGATGGGCGGCCTGTTCGGCGGTGAAGTGGGCGGCGTCCGAACAGAGCACGCGGAGGTCGGACACCGCGTCGGGCCCGAGCCCCTCCGTCTGCACGTCGCGGTCGAACTGCCGCTCGCAGTACCGATCGCGGGCGAGTAGGAGGCCGAGGAAGTTCGACTCCGTGCCGCCGCCCGTGAAGACGCCGTCCGCGCCGGTCGGATAGCCGAACAGGTCACAGCACGCGTCGACGACCCGCTCCTCGAGTACGGAGGCCGCGGGGGCCTGATCGAACGAGTCCATCGACTGGTTCGTTCCCGACAGCAACAGCTCCGCGGCCAGCGCCGGGACCGTCGGCGGACAGTGGAGGTGGGCGACACAGCCGGGGTCGTGGACCCGGACTGAGTCCGCGAGCACTTCGTCGGCGACCGTCTCGAGGGTCGCCTCGATCGATTCCCCGTCGTCGGGGACGACCTGGAGGTCGGCGATCCGCTCGCGGAGCGTCTCGTGGTCGGTCCCCGCGTACGGCCCGTCTGGCGTCGCGAACGACTCGAGGAGGACGTCGCGCGCCCGCTCGATCGCGTCCCGGTACGTGGCGTTGCCGTCCGACCCGCCGAGGAAGGCGGTCGCGGCCGTCGCCGGCGGCGTCGGGTCAGTCTCGTCGACACGGGGCTGATCCCGGTCGACCGCACTGCGCTGGCCCGTCACGTCGTCACCTCCGCGGGCGCGCGGTCGTCGGCGACGACCGCACGCACGCTCTCGTGAACGATCTCGCCGATCTCATCGACGCGCGAGGCCGAAATCGTCAGCGGCGGGAGGAACCGGACGACGCTGCCGTCGCGGCCGCCGGTCTCGACGATCAGCCCGCGGTCGAATGCCGCCGACTGGACGGCCGACGCGAGGTCGCCGTCGGCGGGGAAGCGGCCGAACGAGTCGGGCTCTCCGTCGGGATCGACGAGTTCCATCCCGAGCATGAGACCGCGCCCGCGGACATCGCCGACCGCCTCGAACATCGCGGCCGTCTCCTCGAGGTGGCCTCGCAGTCGCTCGCCCATCTCGGCGGCGCGGTCGTCGAGGTCGTTCTCGAGGACGTGCTCGATGGTCGCCGTGCCGGCGGCCATCCCGAGTTGGTTGCCCCGGAACGTGCCGGCATGTGCGCCGGGCTCCCAGACGTCGAGCGACTCGTCGTAGACGACGACCGACAGCGGGAGTCCGCCGCCGACGGCCTTCGAGAGTGTCATGACGTCCGGGACGATATCGGCGTGTTCGATCCCGTACAGTTCGCCGGTGCGCCCGAGGCCGGTCTGGACCTCGTCGACGATCAGCGGGACGTCCCGTTCGCGGGTGACTCGACGCATCTCCCGGAGCCACTCGTCGGGTGCCGGAACCGCGCCGCCCTCGCCCTGAACCGGCTCGAGGATCATCCCCGCCGGATCGACGATCCCACTGTCGGGGTTCGAGAGGGTCCGCTCGACGTACTCGGCGCTCGTCCGCCAGCAGTCCGCGCCGCCGAGTCCGAACGGACAGCGGAACTCGTAGGGGAAAGGCAGGTGGTGGACGTCCGGCATCAACCCCGGAATCGGCTCCTTCGCCGCCGTGTCTCCCATTAGGCTGAGCGCACCGTTGGTCATCCCGTGATACCCGCCCTGGAACGCCAGCATCGATCGGTTGCCCGTGGCCGTCTTGACGAGTTTCAGCGCGGCCTCGACGGCGTCCGTCCCCGCCGGACTACAGAACTGGACCTTTGCGTTCGAAGCGAACTCGTCGGGGAGGCTCTCGAGCAGTCGATCGACGAACCGCTCCTTGACCGGCGTCGTCAGATCGAGCGTGTGGACGGCTCGGCCGCGCTCGAGCAGTTCCTCCATTCGCTCGACGACCGCGGGGTGGTTGTGACCGAGCGCGAGCGTCCCCGCGCCGGCCAGACAGTCGACGTACTCGTCGCCGTCGGCGTCCTCGATGATCGCGCCCTCGGCGCGCTCGATCGCGAGCGGCAACGAGCGGGGATAGGTTCGCGCGTTCGACTCGCGGCGCGCCTGTTGTGCGAGGAGGCGCTCGGCCGACGACTCGCCGTCGGTCACGACCGCTCACCTCTCTTCGACGACCGCTCGCCGATCCGTTCCGATGGTAATTTGTCCGTCGGCATACGTGTTTTAGGCAAACCTAAACCAACAAAAACGTGCCGGTTTTTAGGCTAACCTAAAATATATATCGGAGATACTGAACGAAGCGTCTGCACGGAGTAGCGGGGCTGAGAGCCGACGGGGGAGGAAATCGAGCCCGAGACGATGAGAAGGCGCAGTGACAGGGGACGACCGATGACCGGTCACCCGACGACTCGGAACTCGACGGAGCGTCCGACGATCGGGCACCGTCGCGACCGCGAACGCGACCGGTCAGTTCGAAACGTAGCGAATCGTGCAGATCGGGACGAAGAGCATTCGGGATGTTCGGGAGGGTCGTCGACGGGTCGGAAGCGCTGACGCGGCGCTGGAGGGCGTGTCGCCGAGCACCTGCGAACTGAAATCGAAAACGGCGTTTCGGGGGCGCTATTCCGGCTTCAGACCTTCGTCCTGGACGCGCATGACGGCCTCGCCGTCGGCCAGGTTCGGCGCGTCGACCAGGCGGACGATCCGCTTGTCGCCCTTAGACTTGCGGAGGTAGATCCGGAACGTCGACTTGTGACCCAGAATGTTGCCACCGATCGGCTGGGTCGGGTCGCCGAAGTAGGAGTCGGGGTTCGAGGCGACCTGGTTGGTGACGATGACGGCCGCGTTGTAGAGGTTCCCGACCTTGTCGAGGTCGTGGAGGTGCTTGTTGAGCTTCTGCTGTCGGTCCGCGAGTTCGCCACGACCGACGTACTCCGCGCGGAAGTGGGCGGTCAGCGAGTCGACGCAGAGCAGTCGAACGGGGTACTCCGAGTCCTCGTGTTCACCCGCGAGTTCCTTAGCCTTCTCGGCCAGCAGCATCTGGTGGTTGGAGTTGAACGCCTTCGCGACGTGGATCTTCTCGAGAACGTCCTCGATGAGCGCGTCGACCGCAGCCTCGTCGTCGGCCGAGCCCTCGATCTCGCGGTCCTCGAGCGTCGCGTTGATCGCTTCGTCCGAGAGTCCGCGGACCATATCGTCGATCCGCTCGGGCCGGAAGGTGTCCTCGCTGTCCACGAAGATGGCACTGCCGTGGAGCCCGCCGACCTCCTGTGGGAGCTGGACGTTGACGGCCATCTGGTGGGTGACCTGGGACTTGCCGGCACCGAACTCGCCGTAGACCTCGGTGATCGACTGCGTCTCGATTCCGCCGCCGAGCAGGTCGTCGACCTCGTCGATGTGCCAGCTCAGCTTGCCGATTTCGTTTCGTCGCTCGAGTACCGTCGAGCCGGTCTCGAAGCCGCCGATGTCTGCGGCACCGCGGGCGGCGCGGACGATGTCCGCGGCCGTGGACTCGCCGACGTCGGCCGTGTTCGACAGTTCCGACGGCGCGGCGACGGCGAGGCTCTGATAGGAGTCGAAACCTGCGTCGTGAAGTTTGTCTGCGGTCGCCGGTCCGACACCGGGGAGTTCCTCGAGATCTGATTCGGGCATACTCCCTCGTTGTGCCGGACCCCCCATAAACCCTCGTTAACAGGGAAGTGAAAGTGAAAGTGCCGGCGGGCAGCGGGGTCACTCGAGGGAGCAGCAGTGGATTGAAAACTGAAGGCGCGTCGAGGAGTCGAATCGGGGACCGCGTCTCAGCGCGGTCGCGCGTCGGCGTCCCACTCGAGGCAGTAGAGGCGCTCGTCGTCGCTGCCGACGTAGAGGCGCTCGGCCGCGAGCGCGGGCGTCCCGCTGATCGCGTCCCCGGCCGAGAACCGCCACAGCGGTTCGGGATCGTCGACGTCGATCCCGTAGAGCGAGCCGGTCGCGTCGCCGACGCAGAGCACGTCACCGGCGACGACGGGACAGGAGCGGATCGAGCCGTCGAGTTCGACGCCCTTCCGCGAGAACAGCCAGCCGCGCAGTTTCCGCCGGCCGACGGTCGTGTCGGTGACGTGCAGATAGCCGTCGTCGGCCCCGATAAACGTCGTCTCGGCGGCCGCGAGCACGGTCGCGGACGTAGTGAACCCGTCGTCGATCTCGTAGGAAAACCACGTCTGGCCGGTCCCGGCGTCCAGCGCGAGCATCGTCCCGCCGTCGTCGCCGACGTAGACCCGCCCGTCGGCGATCGTCGGTCCGCCGGCGACCGATCCGTTAGCGGGCGCGGTCCAGGCCTCCTCGCCCGTCTCGGCCTCGAGCGCCAGCACCGTCCCGGCCGTCGTTCCCGCGAACACCCGTTCCTCGGTCGCTCCCCACCGTCGGTCCGGCTCCTGGACTCGCTCCGCGTCGAGCAGCGACGGCGCTCCCGACTCGAGGGGATCGTCGCCCTGCTCCTCGTCCAGTGCGGATCGACGCTGTTCCCCCTCTCGCCCGTCGGCGATCGCCGGAGCGCCGACGACGGTCGATTCGGTCTCATGGGTCCAGATTTCCGTCCCCGTCTCGGCCTCGAGCGCGGAGAGCCCGTCCGCGTGGCTGGCGTAGAGTCGGCCGTCCGAGAGCGCGAGCGCGGCCTCGAGCGAGCCCGAGAGTTCGGTCCGCCACCGTTCCTCGCCGGTGGCGGGATCGAGGGCGTACACGGTTCCCTCGCCCGTACCCAGATACAGGAAGTCGTGGGTGACGACCGGCGTCGCGCCGGTCGCCGCCGTCGTCTCGAACAGCCACCGCCGGCGACCCGTCTCCCGCTCGAGCGCGTAGCAGTTCCCTCGAGCCGTGCCGACGTAGACGGTGTCGCGGTCGAGCACCGGCGACCCCGGCGGGCCGACGAGGTCGGTCGTCCACGCCTCGGTGACGCGGACCGGTCCCTCGAGATCGCGGCGGAGTCCCGAATTGTGCGGATCGCCCTTGAACTGGGTCCACTCAGTCACTGGTCGGGAATACAGAACGAATCGGTATAACGGATGTGGAGCGAGAGCGAGAACGAGTCGGCGACGACTGGCAGTGGGACGGTCCGGTCAGGGGTCGTGCGCCACCGAATCGAGCGTCTCGACGCCGGCGAACTCGAATCGGGCGCCCCCGTCGGGACTCGCTTCGATCGAGACGTCCCAGCCGTGGGCGTCGGCGATAGTCCGGACGATGTTGAGGCCGAAGCCGGTCCCGTCGTCGTTCGTCGTGTATCCCATCTCGAACACCGTCTCCCGCCGGTCCGGTGGGATTCCGGGACCGTCGTCTTCGACGACGAACCCCGCGTCCGTTCGGCGAACGGTGACGGTCACGTCAGGACCGCCGTGTTCCCGGCTGTTGCGAAACAGGTTCTCCAGCAACTGCTGTACTCGATCCCGGTCGCCCGAGATCACGCCGAGGTCGTCCTCGATTCGAAGCTGTGCCGCGGCCGAACCGGCCGTCGACCACGCCCCGTCGACCACGGACTGCAGCGAGACGGGGCGGAACTCGCCGACCGTCTCGCCCTGTCGCGCGAGGGTTAACAGATCCTGAATGAGGGCTTCCATGCGCGCTAACGCGTCCGCGACCTCGGCCAGGTTCTGGTCACCGTCGTTCCGTTTCTCGCGCGCGATCTCGAGATGGCCCGTCGCGACGTTCAGCGGGTTCCGGAGGTCGTGAGACACGACGCCGGCGAAGGCGTCCAGCCGATCGTTCTGGCGCGCGAGTTCGGCCTCGCGGTCCGCGAGGCGCTCGCGGGCTTCGATCGACGCGATGGCGTGACCGATCGTCTCGCCGAGTTCCGCGAGCACCGCTTGCTCGTGGTCGTCGAACACGGTCCGTCGGTCCGCATAGATGCTGACGAAGCCGTAGACGGTCTCGTCGTGAGCGATCGGGACGACCGCGATCGACTTGACGCCGCGGCGCTCGAACTCGTCCCACCACGGCTCCATCGACGAGTCCGCGAAGACGTCGGACACGCACTGGATCTCGCGGGTCTTGACCGCGCGGCCGCCGGCCCCGGTCCCAGTCGGGCTGTCGTCGACCGTGACGTCGAGCGATTCGACGTACTCGTCTTCGAGTCTCGCCCACGCGCGCGGTCGCACCCGCTCGTCGTCGGCGTCGTACCGGCCGATCCAGACCCCCTCGTAGGGGTCGGACTCGCCGAGCCGGTCACAGACCGCCTGCTCGAGGCCGTCTCGATCCGTCCGGTTGACCAGTTCCTGGGTCGCGATTCGAATCGTGTTGTTGATGCGGTTCAGCCGTTCGATCGACTGCTGGCGCTCCAGTCCGCGAACGTCGTAGATGCCGACCAGTAACCCAACGAGAGCACCGACCGTCGCGACGTTGAGCGAGACGAGAACGGGATTCAACGGGGCGGATCCCACCGCGAGGGTCGTTGCAGATACCCACCCGCCGAGCGCGGACAGCGCCAGGACGCCCGCGCCGGTCCAGGCGAGCATTCGGCCCGGAAACCGACTCGAGAGCGCCCGCTCTCGAGCGAGTGAGACGCCGATCGCGGTCATGACGAGCGACAGCACGAGCGGAACCCCGCCGATGAGCACCCGCGTCAGCACCGTCTGCTCTCCGGTCTCGATGATTAGACGGAGATGAAACAGCGAGAGGAGCGCTCCCGCGATCGCGAGGACTGCGCCGACGGTCCGGTTCGAAACGCCTCTCATTCCACTGGTTCACTCGGACATACGGAGCGGTCACTATAGGTTCACTGGCTCTCGTCAACCGTCTGATGGCATTTCGTTGACGGTCGCGGGAGATTGACGCTCATCGGCGCGTCGGAGACCGACTGCGGCACGGGCGATCGAGCCGAGGGCTCGTCGGTAAAGCGGAGAACGGCAGGAAAAGGGAGCAACTGGTGTATGGCGCAGTTGTGATGATGATGTGGCTTCCTGCCGCGTACTCATGGTTAGACGGGGAACTGCAATACCGGTGACTCCTACACAATTTGGGAGTCCGTCGATCGAGGGCGAGGAAACCGAATCGCGGGGCGGCTGAGACCGCTCGTCCGTTCTCGACTCGGCCGGCGCTTACTCCCAGGGATGTGTCCCGCCCTCGCTGGGCCAGAGCGGATACCAGTACTCCTTCTCGCGTTCGATCTCGAGTTCGCCGTCCAAGGCCGACTCGAGGGTGAACTCCGCGCTCGAGTCCCGCTCCCGGCCGTCGCGCGGGACGAAGGGGTAGAACCGACCGCGCCGGAACGAGTAGATCCAGTAGGCGGGTCCGTCCCGATTTTCGTACGCGAAAACCGCTGCGAGCAGCCGCGAGCCGTAGCCGTGCTCGATGAAGGTGTCCGCGGCGAAGTGCATGCTCGTGATCAGGTCCTCGGGATCGTCGTCCGTGAGGACGACCCAGTGATAGCCGTGGTCGTCCGACGTGACCGAGAACTCCGTGCCGGTCTCCTCGCGCCCGGCCTCGAGGATCGCTTCGACCTCGTCGACGGCGTCCCGGAAGTCGCTCGAGTCGACGCCGGAGAAACAGAGCGCGCCGACGTCCAGCGACTCGTAGCCCAGATCGGCCTGCATCGTGAGGTAGGCAGTGCTCATCCCGAAGAGATCGTCGGAGTCAGCGTCGCGTCCGGCGTCGACCTCGGCGCGCGAGCCGAGGATGGCGCGGAGTCCGTCGAGTAGTCCCATAGGTCGTGTGAGGGGGGAGATCCCTTAGAAGGCCTGCATTTCGCGCTCGAGGTCGCGGAGCTGTTCGACGCGGCGCTCGGTCGGCGGGTGCGTCGAGAAGAGCCGGCCGATGACGCCGGACCTGATCGGGATGATGAAGAAGGCGTTCATCTCGGCCTCCTCGCGCATGTCGTCTTTCGGGACCTTGTCCATCTCGCCCGAGATCTTCAGCAGCGCCGACGCCAACGCGGAGGGGTTGCCGGTGATGGCCGCAGCCCCGCGATCGGCGGCGTACTCGCGGTACCGGGAGAGCGCTCGAATGAGCAGGTAGCTGATGATCCAGACGACCAGCGAGACGAGGATGGCGACGACGATGCCGCCGCCTCCGCCGCCGCGGCCGCGGCTGTGACCGCCGCCGAAGAACGCGCCCCAGCGGACCATCATGAACGCGATGGTCGAGAGGAACGAGGCGATCGTCATCACCATCATGTCGCGGTTCTTGACGTGGGCGAGTTCGTGGGCGAGGACGCCGTCGAGCTCGTCCTGCTCGAGCGTGTTCATGAGCCCGGTCGTCACGCAGACGGCGGCGTTGCGCTGGTTGCGCCCGGTCGCGAAGGCGTTCGGGACCTTCGAATCGACGACCGCCACCTTCGGCTTCGGGAGGTCGGCCTGCTGTGAGAGGCGCTCGATCGAGGCGTGCAGTTGCGGATACTCGTCGGCCGAGACCGTCTTCGCGCCCATGCTCCGGAGGGTGAGCGTGTCACTGAAGTAGTACTGCACGAGCGAGAACCCGCCGAAGAACAGCCCGAAGAGCAACAGCCCGCCGCCGACGTAGGCGGTGATCACGCCCGCGAAGACGATGTACAGCGCGAACAGCAGGAACATCGTTACGAACATTCGAAACCGCAGCCCCCAGTCCGCCTGCCAGTTCATACCTCAAACAATGGGCTCAGGAGAAATAAGTACCCTGACGATACGCTCGTGACTACCCTCGAGCGCGGTCGGCTTCCGAATTCGATTGATCCTGACTTTCTCCACAGTCCTGCGAAAGAATGACATTCGACGAGTGCCAACTCTCGAGTGCGGTTCCCGGGAACCGGTGGCGTCCCTGGCAATCGGGGGCTCGCCCGGGACGCCTTTTCGTGTACTAGCCGGTCTATAGCGGATCGACTAACGGAAGGACTTCACCGATCGTCCCCGAACTATATTTGCATTGACTCGTTCCGTCGAAACGACGAATGCCCTCTCCCAGTTCGAGACTCCTCGAGGAGTGCACGTGGCCGGAAGTCGAGACGGTGCTCGAGAACGGAACGCGGACGGTGATCGTGGCGGTCGGCTCGATCGAACAACACGGGCCGCACCTGCCGCTGAATATGGACACGCTCGACGGCGACGAACTCTCTCGACGAATCGCCGCGGAGCTCGGCGACGCGCTGGCGGCGCCGACGATTCGGCCCGGCTGCTCGGGTCACCACATGGAATTTCCGGGAACAATCACGATGCCGCCGGAGACGCTGATGGACATGATCCGCGCCTACTGTCGCTCGCTGGACGAGCACGGGTTCGAGCACGTCGTCCTCGTCCCGACCCACGGCGGGAACTTCGCGCCGGTCTCGACCGTCGCGCCCGAAATCGCCCGCGAGATCGACGCGAGCGTGATCGCCCTCGCGGACCTCGACGACCATATGGAACTGCTGAACGAGGGGCTCCGCGAGGCCGGCGTCGAGTATCAGCAGGACGTGATCCACGCCGGGGCCGCCGAAACGGCCATGATCCTCGCGATCGAGGAGGGGCTCGTCCGGACGGATCGGCTCGAGACGGGGCCGGAGGGATCGATCTCCACCGCGCGACTGCTCAGCGAGGGGTTCGGTTCGATCACCGAGAACGGCGTTCTCGGAGACCCCGGCGAAGCCACTGCCGAGGCCGGCGACGCGATTTTCGACGCCGTCACCGACGCGTACGTCGAACGGATCGAAGCCGAGCGCGACGCCATATGAGACGTATGGCAGTACTACTGCAGTTCGTTTCAAAAACGCAAATCAGTAACTACGGCCAGGATTGTAATTCTGTCTGATAGTTCTGCTGCCGGTCGACTGAACCCCCTCGTTTCGCCTGGAGACCGTGTGACGGAGTCACGTCTGACGCAATGGAATCGGCGGCCGTGTGACGGATGTCTGACGTTTTATTCGCCCGGTCTCCTTCGGTTCGTATAGGGCGGCCCGAACGTCACGGGACGGAACCGGTCGCGAGTCGTGACAGAGAGACCATCGCTTCGAACGAGACGGGCGACTCGAGCGATGGAACGCGTCCCTTAACTCCGCGAGACCCCAAACGGGGCCAATGAGTGAGTCGCGCGCGTTCTGTCCCCGGTGCGGGGATCCCGTGCCCGAGCGGTCGGCGAGCGACGCGAACGATCCGTTGCGGCCCGGTGCCGAGGTCGAACTCTGCGATTCCTGTTACTTCGAGGACTTCGACTTCGTGGACGCGCCGGACCGGATCGACGTTCGCGTCTGCGCCCGCTGCGGTGCGGTCTACCGCGGAAATCGGTGGGTCGACGTCGGCGCAGAGGATTACACGGACATCGCCATCGAGGAGGTCAGTGAGGCGCTGGCCGTCCACGTCGACGTCGAGGACGTCGCCTGGCAGATCGATCCCGAACAGGTCGACCAGAACACGATCCGGATGCACTGTTTCTTCACTGGCGTCGTCCGCGGGACGCCGGTCGAAGAGCAGGTGACGGTCCCGGTCAGGATCGCCCGGCAGACCTGTACCCGCTGCGGGCGGATCGCCGGCGACTACTACGCCAGCATCGTCCAAATCCGCGCCGAGGACCGCACTCCGACGACCGAGGAGATCGAGCGAGCGAAGGAGATCGCGACCCAAATCGTAGAAGAGATGGAGGCCACCGGCGACCGCAACGCCTTCGTCACCGAAGTCGGCGAGACGGACGACGGGCTGAACATCAAGGTCTCGACCAACAAGATCGGGAAGAAGATCTCGAACAAGATGATCGAGGAGTTCGGCGGCACCGTCAACGACGCCGAGACCCTCGTCACGGAGGACGAGGACGGTAACGAGGTCTACCGGGTCACCTTCGCCGTCCGCCTGCCGCCCTATACCCCCGGCGACGTGATCGATCTCGCCGACGACGAGGACGGCCCCGTCCTGGTCCGCAGCGCCCGCGGCAATCTCAAGGGCGTCCGCGTGACGACCGGCGAGCGCTACGAGGCGAGCTACGAGGAGGGCAACTCACCCGACGCGCGGAAACTGGGCGACCTCGAGGACGCAGTCGAAGCCACGGTCGTTACCGTCGAGGACGAGAACGCCGTGCAGGTACTCGACCCCGAGACCTTTCGGGCCAAGACCGTCTCCCGACCGGACTACTTCGATCCCGACGCCGAGACCGTGCCCGTGCTGAAGAGCCGCGCCGGGCTGCACGTGCTGCCGGACGAGAGCGATGACTGACGAGGACGCGAGGAGCGGAGACGCGACCGAGGGGGACACAACCGACAGAGACGCGGTCGCGGAGGGCACGGCGGACCCGTCGAGGTCCGACGACGCCCTCGAGCGGGCGGTCGACGACGTGCTCGAACCCGCGGTGGCGGACGCCCCGCTCGCCGCCATCGTCGAGAAACCGCGCGCGGAGGCGGCCATCGAGTCGCTGCGCGCCGAGGGCGTCTACGACGACTCGCGCCGCGTGCGCGAGGCGCGAGCGCGAAGCGGAGCGACGCCCGCGGACCGTGCGAACGGGTCGGAGACCCGTGAACAGGACGGGAGCAACGCGATCTGCGAGGCCGGGCCCGACGGGGTCGCGCTGCCGATCACGGACCCGCCGACCGAGACCGCGGTGCTCGAGGTCGTTAAACAACTCGAGCCCGAGCCCCGACGCACGGATCTCGAGGATCTGCTGGCCGAACGCGGCTGGAGCGACGAGGACCTCGAGTCGGTTCCGGGCTCGTGGGCGGTGATCGGCTCGGTGATCCTCGTGACGGTGCCCGAGGGCTGTCCCGACGAGTCCGAACTGGGCGAGGCGCTGCTCGAACTCCACGGCGAGGCCGACAGCGTGCTGGCCGACGAGGGGATCGCCAACGACGGCGCGGCCGGCACCTACCGCGAACCCCAAACTCGTCTCATCGCGGGTGACAGCGACACAGAAACGATTCACACCGAGCACGGGACCCGATACGGGCTCGACCCCGCGAAAGTGATGTTCTCGCCGGGCAATCAGGCCGAGCGAGCGCGCATGGGCGAACTGGGAAGCGACAGTGAATGCGTCTTCGACATGTTCGCCGGCATCGGCTACTTCACCCTCCCGATGGCTCGGGCCGGCGCGCAGGTGACGGCGACCGAGATCAACCCGACCGCCTTCCGGTATCTGCTCGAGAACGCCGTGCTCAACGACGTCGACGATCGCGTCGACGCCTACATGACCGACTGCCGCGACCTCGCGAGCGAGATCGAGGCCGACCGGGTCGTGATGGGCTATTACGGCAGTTCCGACGGCACCGTGAGCGACGAGACGGACGCGGGGGACGGCTCGGACCACGGAACGCGAACCGACGAGGCACACGAGTTCCTCGAGAACGCCCTCGCGGCGCTCGTTCCCGGCGGCGTCGTTCACTATCACGAGGCGACCCCCGAAGCGCGGCTGTGGGAGCGGCCCCTCGAGCGCCTCGAGGCGGCCGCCGACACGGCAGATCGGGAGCTCGAGGTGCTCGAGAAGCGGCGGGTGAAGAGCCACAGCGCGGGCGTCGCACACGTCGTCGTCGACGCGCGCTTCGAGTGACGAGGTCCCGAATCGTCACGTGCCGCGAGATCGGGTGCGCCCGATGCGGAGCGCTCGGACCTGCGCTCGCGACGACCGAGACGGCTCGCGTCAACGGGGATCGGTCGTGACATTGATACTCGCGGAGCGAATTCCTTCGAACATGAACAGAAGCCAGCTCATCGCCCTCGTCTTCGCGATCCTCATGATGACCTCGATGGTCGCCGGGAGTGCGATCGCGATGTTCTAACGCGACGCCTGACGCGAGCGACGGCTCCCCGTTCCGAACCGGACGCGGGTGAGCGGTCGTCGACCGCCGTTATTCGTCCGTGTCCCAGACGTCCGCCAGCGGGCTCGAGCGGGAGGAGCCACCCGATCGTCGCGATCGCGACGACGAACGGTCGGTGCGTCCGCCGTCGTTCGACTCCGCCTCGCCGGCTCGGCCCCGTCGTGACGACCCGCTTTTCGAACGGGTGCCGGATCTGCCGCCCGACTCTGACGACCTCCCGCCGAGCGCGGCCCGCGGTTCGAAGGCCGGCAGGTCGGGTCGAGACATGCGATCGACCTGCGCCTCGAACCAGTCCGGCATGTCCGTTCGGGCGCGATCGAAACAGTCCAGCAGGCTCGAGTCCGCCAGGTACGTCGCGCCGTAGTCGTCGGGCGCGCGGACGACCCGACCGCAGGCCTGAATGACGGTCCGGAGCGTCGTCCGGTAGTACCACGCCCACTGTCCCTCCTCGAGTCGGTGGGCCACCCGCGAGTCGCTCGTGTTGAGGAACGGTGCCTTGCAGATGACCTGCCAGCGGCAGAGATCGCCCTTCAAATCCAGCGCTTCCTCCATCTTCACCGAGAGGAAGACGTCGGGGTCGTCGCCGGCCTTCCAGGCCTCGAGGGCGGCGTCGCGGCCGTCGCGGTCGTGCGTTCGAACCCGATCGCCGACACCGAAGTCCTCGAGGAGATCGGCGAGCCGGTCCTGAATGTCGTAGGAGTGGGCGTGGATCAGCCCCTTCTCGTCGGGGTGGTGTTGCATGAGCCGGACGATCGTCCGGGCGATCTTCGGCGTCGTTTCGCCGCGCTCGTCGTAGGTCATCTTCCCCTGAGTCACGTCGTACAGCGGTCGGTTCTCGACGGGGAACGTGTGTTCGACGTCGACCAGGGCGACGTCGGCGGGATCGAGCCCGACCTGTCGGCAGAACGCGTCCTTGTTGAGGATCGTCGCCGAGAGGAGCGCGAACTTGTTGCCCCGGTCCCAGACGGTGTGCTGGAGATACTTCTCGGGATTCATCGGCTTGATCGTCAGCGGACCGCCCTGCGGGTCGTCGTCGCCGTCGTCTCCAGCGTCGCCGGCGTCGCGGGACCGCAGTTCGGACTGATCGACCAGCCACGTGGTCGGGCTCTGCGGGTCGCGGTAGTCCGAGACGAACCACTCGAGTTCGCCGATGAGCTCCTGCAAGCGGTCGCGTTCGCGCACGTCGGCGGGGGAAAGCGAGTCCTGTGCGAGCAGGTCGTCCTTGCGGCGCGTACACGTCTGTGCGAGGCTCTCGGCGTAGCGAACGGCGCGCTCAACGTCGTCGACCTCGGGAACGCGTAAATCGTCCCAGAACGGCACGGTTCGCGGCCCCAGTTGAATCGTCGCGTACATCTCCGCCCACTCGGCGAGGCCGTGCGCTTCGTCGACGACCACGACGTCGCGCTGGCGGAAGACCTCGCTGCCGGCGGTCTGCATAAAATAGGCGAGCGTCATCGCCGCGATTTCGCGGTTCGACGCGATCGCGCGGTCCGAGAAGTACGGACACCGGTGTTTGACGGAACAGTCGTATCCCCGCTCTCGCACGCAGGGTGCCTGATTGACCGGCGTCTCGCGTTCCTCCGGCAGGATGCAGGTGTAGTTCGACTTCCCGCGGATGACGTTGAGATCCGCCAGCAGGTCGTCGGCCGCCACGTCGTCTAACTGGGAGACCTGCGGCGTCGTGTAGTACGCGCCCGTCGCGTCGCTGGGATCGCCCTCGTCCGCACGTCGAGCACAGCCGGCGATGGCGCGGGCGAGCAGGGACTTGCCGCTGCCCGTCGGCGCGCGCACGAGCACGACGTCGTTGCCGGCCGCGAAGGCGTCGCGAACGTCGCGGAGGGCCTGCTCCTGGGTTCCGCGGTAACTCGGTGCGGGAAACTCCTCGAAGATCCGCTCGGTATTCACCGTTCGATGCAGGGCGCGGCCGCGTCCTAAAGGCTGCGGACCGTCGCTCGAGGTGAAGAGCGACCGGAGACCGGTGCCGTTCGAACGAGGACGAAACGGGTAGCTACCGGCCGGTATCGGTCCCCTACGGATCGATAGCGACCGCCGGCCCGGCGGGTAGCCGGCCGATTACAAATACGAAATCCGCCGTCGGGTTGACCTGCGGAAGGGTCGCTCAGCGGTAGAGCACCGCGGTGCCATCTGGTTCCGCGGCGGCATTTCGCCCCGTGGCGTTCGAATCCCACCCCTTCCGCTCGCGGTCGCGGTCGGTCCGCGGTTATGGCCGCGGATCGGGTTGTGTGCTTGTGCTTGTCATGGGGCGGTACGCCGGTACCGCCACTTTCGCCTCCATTCCCAACTCCGCCATTTTTCGGTGGGCGATCCGCCACAGCCACCGGTGTGGGGCCCCGCGTCGCGCTACAGCGCGCTGAGTCGCGAGGTCTCGTCGTCGACCTGCTCTAACCGCTCGATGTCTTCGGCGGTCGGATGATCGGGAACGGCCTCGATACACGGATAACACAGCAGATGCGAGGTCCCGTCCTCAAGCTCCAGCGTCATCGCGGTCCCGACGGTGCCGGCGTCGGTGCCGAACGACCAGAGGTTGGCGATCCCGCCCGACACGGTGACCGTTCGGCCGCAGCCGTCACAGGAATCCTTCGACATACGTGAACGTGGGTGCCCGACGGTCAAAGTCGTTCTCCCGGGAGACCGGACGCGCCGCTCGCGGCGGCGGACGGCGATACCCCGCACAGCGGTTATGGGGCACAGTGACATACCGTCACCCATGGAGGTGAACTGCGAGGGCTGTGCCGGCTGTTGTATGAACTGGCGAGCACTGCTCGAGGACGAGGCGGCGGCCGCCGCTCGAGACGACGGCGGGGGCGGAACCGAGCGCGACGCCGACCGTCGACGCCAGCGACCGCGCGATCCGTTCGACGGGACCGGCACCGAGCGGGGAGCCCGGCGAGAGCCCCTCGACGACGACGCCACCTTCGTCCCGCTGACCCGCGACGAGGTGCGGGCGTTCCTCGAGGCGGGAATGGCCGCGGCCCTGACGCCGCGGTTCTGGTATGCCCGCGACGGCGCGGAGTCACGCACCGGGGACTCCTCGAGCGGTGCAGAAGGCGAACGAGGAGAGCGCTCCGCGGCCGCGAGCGGAGACGCTCCGCGAGAGCGCGAGGGAGAGGGCGTCGAAATCGACGGCCACACCGTCGCGGCCGTCGCGGGTCGCCCCGCCTTTTTCGTCGGCCTCCGGAAGCCGCCGAAACCGGTGGCCCCGTTCGGTCGCGAGGACCCGACGTGGCTGCCGACCTGCGTCTTTCTCGACCCGACGACACTGCAGTGTCGGATCCACGAGAGCGAACTCTACCCCGACGAGTGCGGCGCGTATCCGGAACACAACCTCGCGCTCGAGCAGGAGACCGAGTGCGAGCGCGTCGAAGCGGCGTTCGGCGGCGAGCGCCTGCTCGCGGCCGATCACGACGATCCGGACGGACTATTGCTCGGGACGGAGGCGATCGGTGCGAAGCTCTTCTGTCATCCCCGGCCGGCCGATCTCGAGGGGATCGTCGAACGGGCCGCCGCGGGCGAACTCACCAGACGGGATCGCGCCGAGCCCGTCGCGGTCGCCGCCGCCTCGAGCCCCGGCACGCTGGCGATCTCCGATCACCACTACGAGCGGGCGAAAGCGCGGGCGCTCGAGGGAGCGGCCGCCGAATCCGAGTCCGCGGACGAGGAGTCGTGGGTCGGTCCGGCGATCCGCGACTGGCACCGCCGCTACCAGGAGGCCGACGAGACGGTCCCGTCACCGGCCGTCGCCGACGCCGTCGAAACGGACCGCGGCGCGCCCGAAACGCCGGGCTGGGACGCCCTCGATTGACGCGGCAGCGCGGTTCCGGAGGTGAGCGGACTGTGCGATGGACTCGCGGGCGAGACCATCGGAAGGGAGGAGGAGAACGCGAGTCAGCCGGCCCTAGTCCGACTTGATCTGTTCGAACTTGTCCAGGAGCTCCTCGGCGGAATCGCCGGAATCGTACTCGACCTCGCCGTGGTAGATCGTCCGCTCGTCGTCGAAGTCGGCGTCGACCCTCGAGGCCTGCTTTTCGCGGCGCTCGTGTTCGTCTTCGTCATAGGCACCCATTGACATGGTAAGTATGAACATGATAGGACGCTGGCGATTATTAATGTAACGGTCCATCACACCTCCAGTCGCGTGAAACGTAGTCCGGTCGGCAGAGCGGTTTACTTATCGTTCCGGTCAAGCGGCGGATTCGTCCGCTGGCTGACAACGAACGATATATGCACCCTCGCGGCGTAGAACTGATCGTGGCACGGCCGCTTCGCTTTCGATACTCGCCCCAGTCCTGGAGCGACGGGCGAGTCGAACACGATATTCTCCAGCCGCTCCAATCTAATATCGGCGCACAAGAAGTCTCGCCGTGGTTCAAGAGCGGTGGCGACTGGCAGACACACCGTTTCGAGATGCAAAACGGCGATGTCGCGCTCTTCGCACGGACCGATTCGGACGCCTACTGGATGGGCAACACGGAGACGCCCTCCGCACTCTGGAAGACCGACAAGTTCGGTTGGCGGGAGGTCCCCTATCACGTCTCGCGGTGGGCCCAGCGGGAGCTAATCGCGACGCTGCACGAGGAAGACCCCTGGCTCGCCGACTATCCGCACCTCTCGTGGTTCTTCCTGCCGGTGTTCATGTCCAAAGACGGACGGGACTCGACCCGCTCGTTCTTCCGCGAACACGCTGGCGGCTTTCCCGACGCCGGTCGCCGAGAGACGACCCGCTTCTTCGAGGAGTTCCTGCGGACCGGCGTCTTAGACGAGTACCGACACGTCATGTCCGGCAAACTCGGCACCAGCGATCACGTCGACCGCGTCCGAATGAGCGCCGCGATGGCCGAGTTCATCGCCGCGAAGATCCTCACCGACGCGGGCTACGACGTGGTCCCGGAGATCGAAGTCACGACCGGACACTCGCTGGACTTCCGGGCGGAAAACGGCGACACCAACGTCCTCGTCGAGGTCACGCGCCCGCAACCGCCGGGGAACCGCGCCGCGTCTGGCCCCGTCGCCGCCGTCCGCGACACCGCCGAGACCAAGACCAACGGCCAGCTGGCCGAACACGGCGGCGGTGCCGTCCTCTTCGTCGACTGCTCGAGTTTCCGAGACGACGCCTGGGCCGCGGTTCGGGGCGAACAGCCCGACGTTCGCCACCGTCCCGCCGTCGTCTATCGCGTCCGACCGAACGGCCACGTCGAAGGCTACCAGAAGGGCGCGGTGCCCCTCGAGCTGGCCGACGCGATGGGATTTCTGGACTGAGTTAGTAACGCAGACGGTCGACGCCGCTCTGTTCGTCTCCGCTCGCTTCGTTCCGTCAGCCACTGCAACGGAGTGTGACCTATTTGTAGTATGCCATAGACAACCATACCCATGCGCGCAGCAGTCCTCGAGGAACACGGTGAACCGCTGTCGATCGAAGACGTCGACGCGCCCGACCCGACGCCGGACGGCGCGGTCGTCGAGGTCGAAGCCTGCGGCGTCTGTCGGAGCGACTGGCACGGCTGGCAGGGCGACTGGGGCTGGCTTGGCCTCGAGACGCAGCCGGGCCAGATCCTGGGCCACGAGCCGGCCGGACGCGTCGTCGCCGTCGGAGAGGACGTCGAGGGAGTCGCCGAGGGCGACCACGTCGCAGTGCCGTTCAACCTCGGCGACGGGGTCTGTCCGCAGTGTCAACGTGGCCACTCGAACACCTGCGAGAACGTCATGCCGCTGGGCTTCATCGAGGAGGCACAGGGCGCCTTCGCCGAGCAACTCCACGTGCCCGTCGCCGATCACAACCTCGTGGAACTCCCCGGCGGCGTCTCGTCGGTCGACATGGCCGGGCTCGGCTGTCGCTTCATGACGTCGTTCCACGCGCTCGCCCACCGCGCCGACATCGGCGCGGGCGACTGGGTGGCGATCCACGGCTGCGGGGGCGTCGGCCTCTCGGCGGTCCACATCGCCGACGCGCTGGGCGGCAACGTCGTCGCAGTCGATCTGAAAGACGAGAAGCTCGAGAAAGCCCGCGAACTCGGGGCCGTCGAGACGGTCAACGCCGAGGACGTCGACGACGTTCCCGGCGAGGTCACGTCGATCACCGACGGCGGAGCCGGCATCGCGATGGACGCGCTCGGGATCGAAACCACCAGCCAGAACTCCGTGATGAGCCTCGGTACCCGCGGGCAGCACATCCAGGTCGGGCTCACCACCCAAGACGAGCAAGGGATGGTCCACCTGCCGACGGACGCGATGGTCATGCAGGAGATCGAGTTCATCGGCTCGCTGGGCATGCCCCCGACCCGCTACGACGAGATCTTCCGGATGGTCTCGACGGGGAAACTCGAGCCCGAAAAAGTCGTCTCCGAGACCATCGAACTCGAGGACGTCAGCGACAAGCTCGACGCGATGACCGACTTCGAAACGGTCGGCATTCCGGTCATCGACACCTTCAACTAAATTTTGCTCTGCGTTCGAGAGAGCGAAGCTCTCTCGTGACTGAGCGAATCGAAGCTAAGCGGGAACGAAGTTCCCGCGAGGTCAGCGGGACGTACGTCCCGCCAGAATTCGCGAGGTCGTCGGCGCTTCGCGCCGACTGCTCGAGGGACCGAAGGTCCCTCGCTGTCCGCGAGACCGAAGGTCTCGCTTGATGACGAAAGGCGCTTCGCGCCTTTCGAACCACGGGTCGCCTTTGGCGGCCCTCGGCAAAATTTAGTATAAAAGCACTCCTCCCTCCCCTGGCTCGCGGCCTTCGGCCGCTCGCCGTGACGCGGCGCTTCGCACCGCGCTCTCCGGGTCGGTCGTCGGCCCGCTCGCTCCCGTTGGTCGCTCGCGGATGCTAGCGGTAGCCTCTCCGCCAGTGTTGAACGCAAGCAGTCGTACCGAGCGCGCCGTCGGCGCGCTCGGCCTTTTTTAATCGAATTTTTTTGCTCGAGCGGTCGGCCGGAGGCCGACCCGAGAGTAAAAAACTTCGGTCCTTAGAAGGAAACCGCGTCGGGCGAGTACGGGCTGCCGACCGGGGTCGGGTCGCGGTCGCTGTAGCCGACGCGGCCGACGGCCTTGTCGCTGACGGCGGAGTAGACGGCGAAGCGCGCGTCTTCCGCGGTTTCGAAGGTTTCGGGCTCGAGGCGGGCGAGTACATCGCCGACCGTCTCGCTACCGTTCGGGAGTTCGAGGGTGCGATCGCCGTGGTCCTCGATCAGTTCGTCGGTCGTCGCGGGATACTCGTAGTCGTCGATGACCTCGCCGGTGCCATTGAGCAGCATTACGCCCTATCCTCTGTGAACGATAATTATAAACATTGTCCATCCATGTTTCCTAGTAGCACTGGATACCTAATACACCTATTACGCCCCTAGAGATATCGGAAATCCGGGCGCAGACCCGGAGAAACGCCTTTACGAGCGGCCCCGTTCGGTTAGCGTATGCCATATGCGGACTTGCACGTCCACACGACGCGCTCGGACGGCAGCCTCACGCTCGAGGCGGTTCCCGAGGCCGCTCGCCGCGGTGGGGTCGATGTCGTCGCGGTGACGGACCACGATCGGGTCCAGCCGTTCGACGGGCCGGTCGTCGAGCGCGACGGCGTGACGCTCGTCCACGGAATCGAACTCCGCGTCGGGACGCCGGGGGGACAGCGGATCGACCTGCTCGGCTACGGGCTCGAGCCGAGCGCATCGCTCGAGGCCATTCTCGCGAATATTCAGGAAAACCGGATCGAGCGCGGGCGGGCGATCGTCGACTGCGTGGAGTCGCGGCTGGGGATCGATCTCGACGTGACCGTCGACGGCGGGTTCGGGCGGCCACACATCGCGCGAGCGATCGAGGCCCATCCCGAGACCGAATACGACTATCAGGGCGCGTTCGACCACGTCATCGGCTCCGATTGCCCGTGTTACGTGCCCCGAGACGTTCCGTCGTTCGAGACGGGGCGAGCGGCGCTGGCCGAGTCGTGCCGACTCGTCTCGCTCGCGCATCCGCTGCGGTACCGCGATCCAGAGCGCGCGCTCGCGCTGGCGGCCGACCTCGACGCCGTCGAGTTAGAGTACCCGTACGGCCGCGACGTCGACCGCGAGCCCGTCGAACGGGCGATCGAGCGCCACGACCTGCTCGCGACCGGCGGCAGCGACGCTCACGACGAGCGCCTCGGCGTCGACGGGCTCTCTCGGCGGGCCTACGAGCGACTCGAGCTGACAGGCGACTGACCTAAATGCTGGCCGCTAGCGGAGGGTTCAATGCGTCGTGGTCCCAACGGGCGGGTATGAACTGCCACTATTGTGACCGCGAGGCCGCCTTCGCAGCCGAGTCCGACGGACTCAAAGTTGGCCTCTGCGAGGAGCACTTCCGCGAGCGATTACAGGAGCTCGCCGAAGCCGACGGGCTCGAGAGCCTGAAGGAGAAAGTCGACGTCGATCGCGCCGAATAAGCGCAGCGTCTTTTCAGGCCGTTCGTCCGGCGTCGACGTCGATGGCGTCGACCGGACAGACGTCGACGCAGAGCATACAATCGATACACTGCGCTTCGTTCGCGGGATCCGCCTTCTCTTCGCTCTCGGGGTGACCCGGCGTGTCGATCCACTCGAAGACGTCGACGGGACAGTCCTCGACGCAGGCACCGTCGGCGATGCAGATGTCGAAGTCGACGGCGACGTGCGTGCCGTGGATGCCGAGCTCCTCGGGTTCGTCGACGGGACCCCAGACCGAGTGTCCCTCGTGTTCGTCGACCTGGTCGCGGTTCTCGTGGAACTGTGGGTCTATGGCCATTGCTAGCAGATTAAATGAGAGACGCGTACTTAAAAGTGCGTACTCGCTGCAGCCCCTCTCTCGGCGAGATCGGCGGAGCGCGGCAGTTGACGGGGTGCGAGCCGTGTGACGGCGACTCGAGTCGCCTCACTCGCCCGTCGTTCGATCCTCGTCGCGTTCCGCGAGGCGGTCGTCGAGCAACTCGCGGATCCAGACGGCGAAGCCGTGATCGCGGCCGTAGGTCCAGACCGCCATCTCGTTGACCACGTTGGGGAGGTCGCTCTCCTTGATCCCGGCCGCGACGATCGCTTCCTGATCGGCCATGAGCAACTGCGCCGGCCACTCCTGATGGACGTTGTTGGTCGTCTCGAGGTCGGACGCGACGACGACGTCCGCGTCGGGGACCGCCTCCGCGAACGTCTCGCGGGCGTCCTCGGTCGGGACTTCGATGTATACTCTGACGCCGCGGTCGGCGGCCGATTGGAGGCCGTCGAGGATCCGCTGCTCGACGACCTCAGTCGCCGGGATGAGGTAATGGACGATATCCTCGGCTTCCTCGAGGAAGAGGGTGACGCGTTCGGTGACGTGTTCCTTCTGCGTGATCGCCCACATCCCCTCGTCGTCCCGCGAGTCGGGCTCCTCGAGCTGGCCGAGGGCGTTCTCGGCGGCGTTGATCCGCGAGTCGTAGTCCTCGCGAATTCGCCGACACGCCGTGTCGACCGGGACGGCCTTGTACTGGCGGGGTTCGGTCTGCTGGACGCTGACGAGCCCCTTCCGGTCGAGTCGCTCGATCGTGTCGTAGACCCGCGACCGGGGGATATCCGCGACTTGACTGATCTCCTTGGCGGTCCCCTTCGAGATGCGGACGAGCGCCACGAAACATCGAGCCTCGTATTCGGTCAGACCCAGTTCCTCGAGGGTTGTGACCGCTTCCTCGGCGTCTGGCACGGTTGGTTCACACGCCGAAATCGGGAAAGAACGCGGCTTTCTCGCGCCACGCCGTTATATGCTGGCTAGGAGAAGATCCGAAAGGAGGTCCCGCCACAGGGACAGCCGTCGGCGCTTCCGATCGGTCGGACGTCCTCCTCCGAGACCCAGACCGCTAGCGCTCTGCCACAGTCCGTACACCGTGCCGCGCCCTTCCGTCGTGCTTGCGCTTCCATGGGCGTTTTTCTCCCGTTCGATATATAAGTAGACCGTGAGTTCGACGGGAAACAACGGCCGCGTGCTCCAGCCGTGACAACAGCCGGCTCGGCCGTCGGGTATCGTCTCGAGAAGAGCGAGCGGACGGTTCGGTCAGTAGCCGAGCGAGAACAGCCGGTTGACGGCCAGCGCGACGAAGACGAGGGCGAGCAACGCGGCGAGGAAGCCGAAGGAGACGCCCCACCCGAAGAGATCGGCAAGGATCCCGGTGACGACCGAACCGAGTGCGCCGACGAAGCCGTAGACGGTGCGAACGAGCCCGAATCCGGCGCTGCGTTCGGCGGCGGAGAGTTCGTCCATGAACCGCGGCAAGAGCGCTGCGCCCCAGCCGAGACCGATCCCGAGGAGCACGGCGCCGACCGCGACGGCGGCGATTCCCGGAACGGCGACGAACAGCCCGAATCCGGCGACGGAGAGCGCCATACAGGCCGCGGTCGTGACCTCGCGACCGTAGCGATCGGAGGCCGCACCGACGCCGACCTGCGTGATTCCCTGGACGACGAAGTAGCCCCCGAAGACGAGACTCGCCGTCGTCTCGGGCTGGCCGCGGTAGGCGACGAGGAACGTCGGCAGGAACGAGGACGTCGCCTGCCAGACGAAGTCGCCCAGAATGGCGAGGACGCACGTGAACGCGATTTTCGGCCGCGAGAGCAGTTCGACCAGCGGCTCGAGTTCGAATCGCTCGGCCATCGGCTGGTTAGGGCGCTGGGGCTCGGTCGGCCGGACCGACCGGGCGAACAGGACGAATATCGGGACGGCAACGACGGTCCCCACGGCGATGGCAGCCCGCCATCCGTACTGGACGGCGATCCAGGCGGCGAGCGGCGGCGCGACGAGTCCCGCGATCGGACCGCCACTGTTGTGCACCCCGATCGCGGCCCCGATCTCGTCGTACGTTCGGGTCAGCAGCGACGTCGCGACGCTGTAGTGGAGGCCCGCGACGGCCCCGAGCGCGACGGTCGCGACGACGAAGACGGGGAACAGCGGCGCGACGGCGAGGAAGGCGCTCGCGACCGCCGTCCCACCGACGGCGACCAGGATTACGCGGCGCTCGCCGTACCTGTCGGCGAAGACGCCGCTGGGGAACTGCGACAGGAAATACGCCATCCACATCCCCGTCAGCGCGAGCCCGATCACCGAGTTCGAGACACCGAACTCGGCCGTAATCCGGGGTACGACCGGGCTGATCACCAGCCTGCCGGCCATCGTCGCCAGAAAGGCGAGCGTACACATCGCCAGCACCGTCTCCTCGTATCGCCAGCGCATTAATCGACCTCGAGTAGTCCCGTCGTCATCGGTATCGTCACTCGCCAGTCGGGGCGGAAATCCACTTCTCCGTCATCGATCCCGACGGATGAGAGCACTGCTACCGGCAGTCAGCGCCTCGAGTCGATCGAGAAACGGAGACAACCGACGACTCGAGGCACCGACGGAGCAAAGTGGACAGAGGGAGGCGATACGGGAGAGAAGACGGACGAGACCCGATCGGCGGCCGCGAACTCGCCTCGAGACGAAGAGATCCGCGAACACGCGAGTCGCGACACGGGCTGCCTGCACGCCGGCGAGGTCACGGACATCGCCGACGACTGCCACAGGGTCAGTCGTGCGATCAGCGACGCCGTCCGGCGGGATTGCCGAGCCTCGCGTCACTCGTGAGAGCGCGCCGTTTTTGACCCGTCCGTCTATAGGAGGACACATGGATCTCACCCATCGCCCCCGGCGGCTCCGACAGGACCGGGTTCGCGGCCTCGTCAGCGAGACGAGCCTCGAGCCGGCGGACCTCATCGCGCCGGTGTTCGTCGACGCGACGACCGACGAACGAATTCCGATCGAGTCGATGCCCGGCCACGACCGCGTGCCGATCGACGGAATCGTCGCCCGCGTCGAGGAGGTCCTCGAGACGGGCGTCGAGGCGGTCATGCTCTTCGGTATTCCCGAATCGAAGGATCCCGAGGGGAGCCGCGCCTGGGCCGAGGACGGCGTCATTCAGGAGGCGCTTCGTCGAATCACGAGCCAGACGGACGCCTACGTCATCACCGACGTCTGTCTCTGCGAGTACACCGACCACGGCCACTGCGGCCCGCTCGAGGAGGAACTGCGCAGCGAGGACGTCGTCGACGAGAGCGGCCCCGCGTGCGAGCCCACGATGACCGTCGACAACGACGCGACGCTCGAGGCGCTCGAGCGGATCGTCATCTCACACGCCCGTGCGGGCGCGGACATGGTAGCTCCGAGCGGGATGATGGACGGCATGGTCGGGGTCATCCGCGAGGCGCTCGACGGCGAGGGGTTCGAACACGTCCCGATCATGAGCTACGCTGCCAAGTACGAGAGCGCGTTCTACGGACCCTTCCGGGACGCCGCCGACGGCGCGCCGTCCTTTGGCAATCGCCGACACTACCAGATGGACCCCGCGAATTCGCGCGAAGCAATGCGAGAGGTCCGGCTGGACGCCGACCAGGGCGCGGACGTGATGATGGTCAAACCCGCGCTCCCCTATCTCGACATCATCAGCAACGTCCGCCGCGAGTTCGACCACCCCGTCGCCGCCTACAACGTCTCCGGCGAGTACGCGATGCTCCACGCCGCCGCCGAGAAGGGATGGCTCGATCTCGAGGAAGTCGCGACGGAATCGCTGCTGTCGATCAAACGGGCGGGCGCGGACCTGATTCTGACCTACTTCGCCGAAGACGTCGCGGAACGACTGTAGGGTCGCCGGCAACCGAGATCGCTTCGTCGTGTGATCGATTCGCCCAAACCGACCACTTTCTCGCGCGCCGGACGGACGATTAGACGAATGTCAATATCAGCTCGCCCCCGAACGGCGGACGGGCAATATCTGCCGCGCGCGAGCAAATATGGATCGATAAGCCCCATACTGGGTCCGCTTTCGAGGTAATTATCCCGGTTCCGAACGGGTTCGTCGCTCAGTAGTGGTTGACAAACGCGTAGAATATAACCGTTGCTCGAAAAAGACGTGATTTCCAATACCCTTATACACATTATACCTGATTTAGCTTTGAACGGATGACCCTATTACGCCCACAATTTTGTTCGATCGTAAAGGCTAACCCTTAAATGATACAAGTACAACGGACTCTAACGTGATTAGGAGGACGAACATGAACGAGATTGCACTAGAAGAGGACGATCGTACGGTCGATGGGTGTGACAGTGGATGGGAACTCGAGGTGGATGCCTGATGGAGCCGACGCTCTTGCAGGCCGACACCGAGATGCTGACGACGGCGATCAATAACACGTGGATTCTGGTCGTCACGTTCCTCATCTTCTTCATGCACGCCGGCTTCGCCATGCTCGAGGCGGGGCAGGTGCGCTCGAAGAACGTCGCGAACCAACTGACGAAGAATCTGCTGACCTGGAGCGTCGGTGTAACGGTATTCTTCCTCATCGGCGTCGGCGTCGAGAGCGTCGTCGCCGGTGGGAGCTTCGAACCCGCGTTCATGGGAGACGCAAGTAGCTGGATCGGCTGGCTCTACGGTGCGGTCTTCGCCATGACCGCGGCGACGATCGTTTCGGGGGCCGTCGCCGGTCGCGCGAAGCTCCGTGCGTACGTCGCTTACACGTTCCTGCTGGCCGCGGTCATCTACCCCGTCGTCACCGGACTGACGTGGGCCGGCGAGCACATCGCGTACAGCGGCGTCCTGTTCCAGGACTTCGCGGGCGGCATGATCGTCCACGGGATGGGTGGCATCGCCGGTCTCACCGCGGCGTGGGTGCTCGGCCCGCGCATGGACCGGTACAACAGCGACGGGAGCGCGAACGTCATCCCCGGTCACTCGCTGACGTTCGCAGTGCTCGGCACGCTGGTCCTCGCCTTCGGCTGGTACGGCTTCAACGTCGGTACCTCGGCCATCTTCGATGAGGGCGTCTACCTCGGCGATCAGCTCGGTCGCGTCGCCATGACCACGACGGTCTCGATGGCCTGCGGTGCGATGGGTGCCGGACTCGTCGCGTGGCTCAAGACCGGGAAGGTCGACACGCTGTACGTCGCGAACGGCCTGCTGGCCGGTCTGGTCGGCATCACCGCGATTCCCGAAACGACCGCGTGGTGGGGAGCGTTCGTCGTCGGCGGCCTCGCTGGCGCACAGCTGCCGATCGTCTTCGAGTTCGTCGAGCAGTACCTGAAGATCGACGACGTGTGTGCGGTGTTCCCCGTTCACGGGTCAGCCGGGGTCCTCGGAACGCTGCTGTTCCCCTTCGTCGCCGCCCCGGGCGTCGTCGATAACATCGCGAACGCCTTCATCACCCAGTTCATTGGCGTCGTCGTCATCACCGCCTGGACGGTCGTCGCGACCGCCGTCATCTGGTACGCGTTCAAAGCCGCCGGTCAGGCCCGCGTCTCGCCGGAACACGAGCGCGACGGGCTCGACGTCTCCGAACACGGCGTCGACACCTACCCCGAGTTCGGTCAGCCCGACGTCGCCACCGACGGCGGCGACGAGATCATCCGCGCTGACGGCGGCGAGCCGAACGACGGCCAGATCAAGATGGTCATGGCGATCGTCCGCCCCGACCGTCTCGGCGCGATCAAGCAGTCGCTGGCCGAAGCCGGCGCGCCGTCGCTGACCGTCACCAACGTCTCCGGCCGCGGCTCCCAGCCCGCGAAGAAGGGCCAGTGGCGCGGCGAGGAGTACACGGTCGATCTCCACCAGAAGGTCAAGATCGAGTGCGTCGTCGCGGATATCCCGGCCCAGGAGGTCGTCGATGCCATCCGCGAGGGTGCCGAAACCGGCGAGCCCGGCGACGGCAAGATCTTCGTCCTACCCGTCGAGGGCGCGACGCAGATCCGCACCGGCAAGACCGGTCCTGATGCCGTCTAAGTTCGGGTCGCGCGGCCGACCGATCGCGGTCCGCCCGCCGACGGACCGCGACGTGAGATGACTCACGCGGCCCGCGTTCCACGACGGCCTCTGGCAACACGAATCGGCGATTCGACGCCTCCCCGAACGGGGCGTCACGTCGGCCGGGCCCGACCGGCCCGCGGCCGACGCCCAGTGCAGTCCGCTGTGGTTTCGATCGGAGACGCTGTACTGGATTCGATGCGGTTCCGTCCGTTTTTCCGTTTTCTCGAGCGATCAGGACCGACGAGCGTCGCGTGACCGGGTCCGACGTGGCGACTCTCGAGCCCGACGCGTACACGTTCGGCGTTTCGGCCGGCGATTCGGAGCCGAACCTCGGTACTACTTTGCCGTCCGAATGCGAAAGACCGCGCATGACCGAGGACAACTCACGCGAGCTGTACGACCGGGCGCTGTCGGTGATGCCCGGCGGCGTCAATTCGGCGGTCCGCGCGGCGATCGAACCGTATCCGTTCTTCGTCCGGAAGGGTGAGGGCGGCCACGTCATCGACGCCGACGGGAACCGCTACATCGACTGGGTGATGGGACTCGGCCCGCTGCTGTTGGGTCACGACCTCCCCGAACCGGTTCAGGCCGCCATCCAGCAGAAGGCCAGCGAGGGCCCGATGTACGGGACGCCCACGCCGGTCGAGGTCGACCTCGCGGAGTTCGTCGTCCGCCACGTCCCCAGCGTCGAGAAGATCCGCTTCGTCAACTCCGGGACCGAAGCCACCACCTCGGCCGTGCGACTCGCGCGGGGGTACACCGGACGAAACAAGATCGTCGTCATGCAGGGCGGCTACCACGGTGCCCAGGAGTCGACGCTGGTCGAGGGCGACGCCGAGAACCCGAAACCGTCCTCCGCGGGAATTCCGCAGTCGTTCTCCGAGCACACGCTTCCGGTGCCGTTCAACGACGAGGACGCCATGCGCGAGGTCTTCGAGGAACACGGCGACGACATCGCGGCCGTCCTCACCGAGCCCATTCTGGGCAACTACGGCATCGTCTACCCCGAAGAGGGCTATCACGAGTTCCTCCGGGAGATCACCGACGAGCACGGCTCCCTGCTGATCTTCGACGAAGTGATCACCGGCTTCCGCGTCGGCGGCCTCGGCTGCGCCCAGAGCGAGTTCGGCGTCACGCCGGACCTGACGACCTTCGGAAAGATCATCGGCGGCGGCTTCCCCGTCGGCGCGATCGGCGGCCGCGCGGAGATTATCGAGCACTTCACGCCCTCCGGCGACGTCTTCCAGGCCGGTACCTTCTCGGGTCACCCGGTCACGATGGCCGCCGGCCTCGAGACCCTGCAGTTCGCCGCGGAGAACGACGTCTACGACCACGTCAACGGGCTGGGCGACCGGCTCCGGAGCGGGCTGACCGACATCGTCGCCGATCAGGCCCCCAGTTACACCGTCACCGGCACCGACAGCATGTTCAAGGTGATCTTCACGCGTGAGGGACCGGGGCCGAACTCGCTCGAGGAGCAGTGCACAGCCGGCTGCCGACAGGACCCGACCTGTCCGCGCTACGACTACTCGCCGAAGAACGCCGCGGACGTGAAGAACGCCGAGACCGAGCGCTGGCGACGCATCTTCTGGGGGAAGATGAAAGAGCAGGACGTCTTCCTCTCGCAGAACCAGTTCGAGTGCCAGTTCGTCAGCTACGGCCACACTGAAGAAGACGTCGAGGAGACGCTCGAGGCGTACAAGAAAGCGCTGTAGTCGAGCGCAGTGAACGCGAGAGACGGCGACGAACGACGCCGTCTCACTCCACGAGGAGCGCTGTCATCGCAGCGTCTTCGGGCGGTTTCTCGTCCCGTTCGCTCGAGGCCGCGGGGAGTTCGACCGCGAAGCGGCTTCCCTCGGGACCGGTTTCGGTGAGTTCGACGGTCCCGTCGTAGCGGGCGACCAGTCGATCGACCAGATAGAGGCCCAGTCCGTGCGTGCTCCCGCGGCTCTCGACCCGGTCGAAGAGAGCGTCACGCTCCGGTTCGGGGATCCCGGGTCCGTTGTCCGCGATTTCGAACCGGACGGTCTCGGGGCCGGGTTCGACCGCGATCAAGACGCGGGGCGTCGCAGCGTCGTTATGTTCGACCGCGTTCGAGAGGAGGTTACCGAAGATCCGGGCGAGGAGGTCGTCGGCGCGGACGAAGACGCGATCCGGGATCGACGTCTCCACGTCGACCGTCTCCCACTCGGTCTCGAGCTTTCGGACCTCGTCCGCCAGCACGCGAGCGGCGTCGACGGACTCGGGCCGGTAGCTCCCCTCGGTCGTCCGGAGCAACACGCGGACGTCGTCGATCACCGTCGACATCTCCTCGGACTGGTCGATAACGATCTCAAGCCACTGCCGGCTGCGGTCGTCCAGCGCCGACTCCTCCTCGAGCACCCGCGACGCGTAGCCGTCGATGATCGTCGCGGTGTTCAACACCTCGTGACGGAGGATGCTGTTGAGGTAGTCCAGGTAATCGCGCTGTTCCTCGAGGTGTTCCGTCCGGAGGGCTGCGCGTTCGGCGGTCAGGGCGCGTTCGATGGCACGGCCTTCGATACACCCGATGAGTAACCCGGTCCCGGCACCGAAGGCCGTGGCCCACCGCCCCCACGAAACGATGACGCCCCCCGATTCGGTCGGAATGACCGCCATGAGGGCGATGTTGACGGAGAGAAAGGTGAACAGACCGCCGAGCCACCAGCACGCGATGCGCGGGTACCGGGCCGACGAGAGCCGGGACGAACGGAGCCAGTGGCCGGCGTACGTGATCCCGATCAGAAACGGAATCGTCGTGACGACCCCGACCAGAAACTCGCCGTTGAAGACGAGTGCCGGATCGAACGCGAAGAGGAGGCCGATTTCGGCGAGTATCACGAACGACAGTCCCGTTCCGAACCCGATCAGATACGTCGGAATCCGGTCTCCGAAGTGTCCACTGGCGTCCACCGGCCATTGCATACCCTGCTAACGGCGGTCGACGCGGTTAGCGTTTCTGGCCACCGTCCCCGGCCGGCCCGTCGCGGACGGTCCACCGCGCCGAGCCGAAACGTGAATCGGGGGTCAGTCGTCGTCGCTAACCGGTTCGACCGGGTCGCGGTCGCCGAAGATCCGGTCGGCGATGACGTGACCGGTCGTCTCTCCGGCGGTCGCCTTCCGCTGGAAGAGCAGCTTCGCGGTGACGTCCCAGGCGAAGACGACCGCACCCAGGATCAACAGCGTGTCACCGGGCATGCGCAGCCAGAACAGCGTCTGGATCAGTCCGCCGTTGTAGAACTCGAGGCTGCGCGAGGCGGCGTACCCCTCGGTGAAGGCGACCTCGAGCTGGAGGAAGCCGACGGGGAGCAGCGACAGGAACAACATCAGCGCGAGGCCGACGTTGCACAGCCAGAACGACCAGCGCAGCCGCCGGTCGGACCAGTGTGCGTTGCGGGTGGTCACCCGGAGGATGTAGACGGCCATCCCCATCGCGAGGAACCCGAAGGCGCCGAACATCGCGCCGTGAGCGTGGGCGACCGTCAGGTAGGTCCCGCTCTCGAAGTAGCTGATCACCGGCAGGTTGATGAAGAAGCCGATGACGCCGGCCCCGAAGAAGTTCCAGACGGAAGAGGCGACGATGAAGTAGAAGGCCATCCGGTAGGGGAAGTCCTTCCCGGCGGTGTCCATCGCGCGGTACTGTCCCAGCGCCTCGTAGAGGATGAACAGCAGCGGGATGAACTCGAGGGTGGAGAAGACGCTCCCGATGGGGAGCCAGACCTCGGGGAGGCCGGCCCACCAGTAGTGGTGGGAGACGCCGATGATGCCGCTGCCCATGACCAGCGCGGCCTGGAAGATGACGGCCTTCTCGGCGGACTTCTTGGTCAGGAGGTTCATCGAGACCAGCGTCAGGGCGATGACGACGATGATGAAGAACTCGAAGACGCCCTCGACCCACATGTGGACGACCCACCAGCGCCAGAACTCCGTCATGACGAAGTTCGTCTCGGGCGTGTAGAGGAAGCCGGCCATGAACAGCAGACCGATCGAGCCGCCCGCGTAGACGATCATGTGGGCCAGCCCGTAGCGGGGCTCGCGATCCAGCAGCGGCTTGAAACCGCGCGCGACGAGAGCGGTCCAGCCGAGGAAGCCGACCAGCAGCCCGGCCTGCCAGACGCGACCGATCTCGACGTACTCCAGCCCCTCGTTGCCCAGCAGCCACCAGAGCTGGCCGTCGAAGACGTTGTTGATGCCGAGCCAGATACCGGCGAGGCCGCCGACGGCGACGACGAGCAGCGCACCGATCAGGCCCTTGATGTAGAGGGCCTGCTTGCGCGGTTCGTGGCCCGTCAGCAGCGGCGCGAGGAACAGGCCCGCGCCGAGCCACATCGTGGCGATCCAGAGGACCCCCAGGTCGACGTGCCACGTGCGGGCGATCGTCCACGGGAGCCACTGGAGGATGTCGAAGCCGATCAGCTCGTTGAGGCCGAAGAAGCCGTCGCGCTCGATGTAGTAGTGGGCGAGCAGACCGCCCAGGAACGTCTGGAGGACGAACAGCAGCGCCCCGATGAGGATAAATCTGGTACTCAGTAGCTGACTCGGGGTGAGGTCGATCTCCTTCGGATGGGGGATCGAGACGCCCGCGGCCTCCGGTTCGGGGAGTTCGACGGCCTGGTAGAGCCAGATCGCGATCCCGGCGCCGGCGACCAGCAACACCATCGCGATGACGCTCCAGGTCATCACGGCCCCGCCGGCGTCGTTGCCCGCGGCCGGCGAGTACGGGAAGTCGTTCGTGAACGAGACGTCGGTTCCCGGACGGTCGGTGTGGGAGATCCAGGCGGTCCACAGCGCGAAGTCAGCGAACTGCTCGGCCTCCTCCTCGGTCGGAATCAGCCCCTCCTGAACCCCGCGCTCGCGGTCGCCCTCGTGGTACGTCTCGACGTAGTCCTGCCGAACCTGCTCGTGGGCGTACGCTTCCGCCGCGGAGTACTCGACCCGCTCGCCGTCGGTGTACTCACTCGACTGGAGTTCCTGCCGGACCGTCTCGTCGATGCCGGCCCGTTCGGACGTCTCGAGGTCCTCGTAGGCCGTGTCGTACTCCTCTTGCGCGTAATAGTCGCGCATGTACTCTGTCTTCAACTCGAGGGCGTCGGCCGTGTAGTCGACGTCGTAGTAACTACCGCGGCCGAGCATCGAGCCCTGATTCATCAGGCCGTTCTCCTGGAAGACCGCCTTCCCGGACTGGACGTCGTCGCTCGTGGCGACCGTTTCGCCGTCCGGACCGACGATCGTCTCCGGAATCTCCGGTTCGTTCTCGTATGAGAGCCACGCCCCGCCGCCCATGACGACGAGATTGAGGACGAAGATCGCCGCGAGGAACGTGGCGAGTTGCTTTCTGGATATCTGCATGACGAGCGTAACTCGACCCTAATTCACCCTCAAATAACCCGGGAGTTCCTACGATCTGGAAAAAGGGGCGAACCGGTTCGCGACAGCGATTAGGGGAAGGGAGTTCGTAGCACTCCCCGCAACTCGTCCGCCGACCGACGGCGGGCACCGAAATCCGGCCCGCTCTCGGAACCCGAAGGGTCGAAAGGAGTCAGTCCGCGGCCGTGACGATCGCGTCCTGATAGCTCGCGATCTCCTCGAGGACCGCCTCGCGGTCGGCTTCGTCGACGTCGAACGCCGCGAGCGCGTCGTCGAGGTGGGTCGCGATCGCCTGAAAGTCCGACGGGGTGATGCCCATGTCAGCGTGAACGGCTTCCATCTCCCCGCCGGCGTACTCGACCGGTCCGCCGGTGACCGAACTGATGAACTGCGCCTGATGTGCGCGCTGTTTCTGCATGTCGACGTCGTCGAAGTAGCCCGCGACCTGTTCGTCCGCCATGACGCGGTCGTAGAACTCGTCGACGACGGCCGTAATCGCGTCTTCGCCACCGAGTCGCTCGTAGAGGGTGTCTGCCATTCGATCGGATCTACCCCCCTCAAGTAATATAAATAGTATCCCGAACGTGTTTTGCGAAAATATTGTGTGTGAAAGACACACAAATCCACTACCACTCGAATCGGTCGCTCTACCGGCGAGTATCTGTTCTTGGGAGAGTTACGCGATGTAGGTGGCGCGCGCTTTCCTCTCGCGTCGGACAAGCGTGCGCTTTTCATACTCGAGGACCCGACTGCTCCCTATGAGAACGCGCGGGACGCTGCGATTGGCGACGAGGGGGTCCGCACTCGCCCGGCGACAGGCCGCCCTGGTACAAGAGGCCTTGGAGGAACGCCGGTACGAGGTCGAACTCGTCACCGTCGAGACGACGGGGGACCAGATCAGAGACGAGTTGATCCATCGACTCGGGAAGACCGGCGCGTTCGTCCGCGAACTGGACGAGCGGGTTCTCGAGGGAGACCTCGACGCCGCGATCCACTCGATGAAGGACATGCCGACCGAGCAACCCGAGAAGCTCGTGACCGCCGCGGTTCCCGAACGGGGACGGCCGGGGGACGTCCTCATCACGCCCGACGGCGCGACGCTCGAGGAGCTGTCCGACGGCGCGACCGTCGGCACCTCGAGCCTCCGCCGGCGCGCACAACTGCTCTCGGAGCGGGCCGACCTCGCGGTCGAGCCCCTGCGCGGGAACGTCGACACGCGCATCGAGAAACTGCTCGCGCCCGCGCTGCAGGCGGAACACCAGCGGCGGACGGAAGCGGACAAAGAGCGCAAGGGTAACACCGGGAACGAAGACTTCGAGGCCGAGTTCGACCGCACCACCGACGAGTGGTTCGACGACCTCTCGGAACTCGAGAAGGGCGCGCTCGGCCGCGAGATCGAGACCGAGTACGACGCGATCGTCCTCGCGCAGGCGGGCCTCGAGCGCAGCGGGCTCGCCCACTACGTCGACTATCAGGAGCTGCCGACGTCGACGTTCGTTCCCGCACCGGGACAGGGAGCGCTCGCGGTGACCGCGCCCGACGGGGAGACGGCTCGGGACATTCAGACGCACATCGATCACCCGCGGAGCCGCGTCGAGACGACCGTCGAGCGGACGATCCTGGCGGAACTCGGCGGCGGCTGTATCGCGCCGATCGGCATCTACGCGGTCGTCCAGGGCGAGTACGTCCACGCGAACGTCAGCGTCTTCGACCGCGACGGCGAGGAGTCGGTGACCGCCAGCCGGGACCTGCCGGTCGAGACCCACGCCGACGCTGCCCGAGAGTTCGCGCGGGACCTCGCGGACCGCGGCGCGGCGGAGCTGATCGAGCGGGCCCGCGAGGCGGCCGACGGCGACGACGGCGACGAGGGCGTCTCCGCGGAAGATAAGCCCGAGGGGAAATAGCTAGCGAGTACCGAATGTCAGACAACGCTATCGACGTCGATCCGGGCACCGTCTACCTCGTCGGCAGCGGTCCCGGCGATCCCGAGCTCCTGACCGTCAAGGCAAAGCGGCTGCTCGAGGCCGCGGACGTCGTCCTCCACGACAAGCTACCCGGCCCGGAGATCATCGAGATGCTGCCCGAGGATCGCCGCGAGGACGTCGGCAAGCGCGCCGGCGGCGAGCGCACGCCCCAGTCCGAGATCAACGAGCGACTGGTCGAACTCGCCCGCGAGGGGAAGTCCGTCGTCCGACTCAAGGGCGGCGACTCCTTCGTCTTCGGCCGCGGCGGCGAGGAAGCGGAGTACCTCGCGGCCCGCGAGGTGCCGTTCGAGGTCGTCCCCGCGGTCACTTCGGCCATCGCCGCGCCAGCCGTGGCCGGCATCCCGGTCACGCACCGCGATCACGCCTCCTCGGTCTCGTTCGTCACGGGTCACGAGGATCCCACGAAGGAGGAGTCGGCGGTCGACTGGGACGCCCTGGCCGCGACCGGCGGCACCATCGTCGTCCTGATGGGCGTCGGTCGGCTCCCGGATTACACGAAAGCGCTGCTCGAGGCCGGGATGGCCCCCGAAACGCCGGTCGCGCTCGTCGAACGCGGCACCTGGCCCGGTCAGCAGGTCGCGACGGGCACCCTCGAGACGATCGTCGAGGCCCGCGACGAGGAAGACATCTCGCCGCCCGCGGTGACGGTGATCGGCGACGTCGCGGGCACGCGCGAGTCGGTCGTCGACTTTCTCCGAAACGACTACGGCGCGGCCGACGACAACGACGGCGGGCTCGAGGGGTGACCGAATGAGCGACGCACCCACCGTCGCCGTCTTCCGCCCCGACGACGACCGCCTCGAGCGAGCCGCGGAACTACTCGCGGATCTCGGCGTCGAGCCGGTCCCGGACCCGATGCTCGCCGTCGAGGCGACCGACGCGACGCCGCGGACAGACGCCGACTACGTCGTCTTCACGAGCAAGACCGGCGCGGAACTCGTCTCCGCGGCGGGCTGGGAACCGAACGGCGAGACCGTCTGTGCCATCGGCCCCGCGACGGCCGACGCGCTCCGCGCGGAGGGGTACGACGTCGACCTCGTCCCCGAGGAGTTCACCTCGAGCGGGCTGGTCGCGGCCTTGGAAAGTCGGGTCGACGGCGCGCGCGTCGAGGTCGCCCGCAGCGATCACGGCAGCCCGGTGTTGCTCGAGGGGCTCGAGGGCGCGGGCGCGTACGTCCACGAGACGATCCTCTACCGACTGGTGCGGCCCGCCGACAGCGGCGAGTCGGCCGAGCTGGCCGCCGAGGGCGAACTCGACGCCGCCTGCTTCACCTCGTCGCTGACGGTCGAGCACTTCCTCGAGGCCGCCGCCGAGCGCGGGATTCGGGAGGCAGCGCTCGACGGACTCGAGCACGCCACTGTCGGCGTCATCGGCGAGCCGACGGCTGAAACCGCGGCGGAGCGAGGGATCGAGGTCGACGTGGTTCCCGAGGAAGCGACGTTCGATGCGCTCGCTCGAGAGACGGTGGCGGCGATCTCGGCGCACGAGTCGTAAGGGGATTCGCCGACCTGTTCATTTCGACGGAATCAATCCTCGAGCAACCGGAACGCGACCAGAGCGGGAAGCGCGAATCCGAAGGCGTTGACGCTCCCGTGCCAGCGGATCATCTCGGGGATCGTCACGAGCGATGGCGTCCCGGGAAGCGAGGCGGACGCGAAGGCGAGCGCCAGCGCCATCGTCCAGCAGACCGACAGCGCGGCGACGGCGAGCAGCAGTCCCGCCAGTCGCGGGACCGCGGGAACGGCGTCGCGGAGCATTCGGATCGCGAACCCGACGACGGCGACCGTGAAGGCGACGACAGCGACGACCTCGACCAGTGGTGAGAAGGTGATGCCGATCGCGATCAGGAGGATACCGGCGACGATGACGACCGTCGCCGCGGCCGTCGCGCGTCCCGCGATCGTCGCCGGGAACGTTCCATCTGTACCCGTCAGGATTCGACCGGTCAGGCCGACGACGAGCGGCAATGCGAATCCGGCGTAGTGGAAGTGGACGCCCGTCAGGAGGACGATTATCGGTGCGAACCGGAGGCTGATCCCGGCCGCGTGCAGGCAGAGAAACGCGGCGGCGATCGGCACGTACAGCAGTCCGGCGTCGACGGCGAGTTCCGGCAGCGGACCGCCGCCGCGGGCCGCGAGCCGACCGACCCCACACAGCGCGATCGCACCGGTGACGCCGAGCCACGGGAGGACGAGCGCGACCGCGACCGGCGATCCCTGCGGCGCGGCGAGCGCGGCGACGAGCGCCAGCGCGGCCGGGGCCTGTCCGACGGCGGCGGCCCGATAAGCGACCGTCGCAGTCGTCGCGTCTCGAGGCGTCTCGACCGCGCCGAGACCGAGCGGCACGACGACGAGCGCGGCGAGTGCCACGTACAGCGCTACAGGGGCGAGCGGAACTGCCCCGCCGATCGTCCCGGCGGCGAGACCCAGCCAGAGAGTCCCGCCGGTCGCCGCGCTCAGATCGGTGACGCGTCGACCGGCGAATCGGGGGCAGGGGTGTGAAGCCGTCGGCGGACCCGACGCTCGAGCGGCGGTCATCTCGGGATCAGTCACGCATTTTCACCCGGCAGGTCGACGCCGCCGAGGGCCGACGGCGGCGCGGTATCGGTGTCAGCCTCGCGCGGTCGGAACTCGTTCTCGAACGTACCCTCGTACTCGAAGACAGTGCCGAGGAGGGGGTTGATGATCGCGGCCGAGACCCGAAACCGGCCGTCATCGTCGTCGTACCAGTCGCGAAGCCGTCCGTCGACCGAGAGCGGAGAGGGAAACTCGAGGTACCGACCGCCGACCCGGAGCCACTGCGCGCCGATCGAGAGTGCCAGCGCGCCGTCCTCGGCGTCGATATGGACGTCGGCGGCGACGTATCCGTGCCTGCCGAAGAGGTCGGTGAGACAGCCTCGATCGGGGTTCCACCGCAGCGTGTCCACGAACGTCCGCGGCGGCGAGGTCTTGAAGCGCCGGCGGAGGACGAGCGCCTCGTTTCCGTCGTCGTCGACGAACGGCTCCGTGATAATCGTGAACGGAACGTCGGTCCCACGCTCCGGAAAGAGGAAGTCGTCGAGCGTACCGAGCCGGAGCGTCGGCGCTGCGAGGGGGCTCCGATCGAGGGTCTGCATTCGGCCGACGCCGACCGCTTCGCGGTCCTCGGCCGACTCGAGCCCGTACCGGTCGCGGACGCGAGGGTGGAGCGTCTCCCACGCGTCGCCGACCTCGCGCTCGAACGGGCCGGTCACGGCGGACCCTCCGGTCGGTGGGCGAACGCTGCGACTCGCCGGGCTCCGGTACGTATCGGTCTCATGGTTCGATTAGTTCCGTGTGGCTATCCGCGGTCGTCGGCGAGGTACGCCGACAGCGTCCGGAGCGAGTCCGGCGACACCCCGAACGCCGTGACGTCGTTGTCCGCGATCGTATTGTCCAGTCCCAGCACGCGATACTGGTCGCGACCGAACGGAATCCAGGGGAGGGGATCGACGATCATCGCCGCGACCGCGGCGAGCCCCATCGGAATCGGCACGACGACGCCCCCGCCGCGAATCCGCCGGACCGTTTCGGCGAGGGTGAGTCGTTCGGGCCCGCCGATCTCGTAGCACCGGCCGACGTGACGGTCGTCCTCGACGCCGTCCGCGAGCAGCGGCGCGAGATCCTCGACCCAGATCGGCTGGAGCCGCGTTCGGTCGCCGCCCGGCAGCGGCGTGACCAGCGGCAGCGACAGTCGCTCGACGAACGGGAGAAACGCACAGCCGTCGCCGAAGACGACCGATGGGCGGTAGATCACCCACGCCAGCTCGGACTCGCGGACGACGCGTTCGGCCCGCCGCTTCGCCCGGAAGTAGGCCGTTTCGACGCCCGAGTCGACGCCCAGCCCGCTCAGTTGGACGAACCGGTCGACCCCGGCCCGCTCGCTCGCCGCCACGAGGTGACGGGTCCCGTCGAAGTGGACCGCCTCGTGGCTTCGTCCTCGCGGCTGAACGTGCGACGGGAGCGCGACGAGATTGACGACGGCATCGCGGCCGTCGACGACGTCGTCGAGCCCCGGGACGGTCACGTCGACGGCGACCGTGTCGACGGCCGCCGGTACTCCGGCCGCGTCGGGCGTCCGCGAGGCGACCGTCACCGCGTGCCCGCGGTCGAGCAGGACGCGACACAGGGACTGCCCGATGAATCCCGAGCCGCCCGCGATCAAGACGTCCATACCGGATTCTTCTATTACGTAATCTTAACTGTATTGTCCGTTGAACAGAGGCAATGACAAGTACGATAGAATGGAACCGATGGGTCGACGGGCTATTTGAACCTCGAATTCGAACGGGGAATCGATGAGCCGACCCGAACGGACTCAAGCGATCGCGAACCGAGACGCTCGCGGGGACACGCGGGCAGGGCCGGCCGACCGATGAGCGGGAGTCGGCGACGGTTTCTGGCAGCGGCGGGGACGGCAGTGCTCGGCGGCTGTACCGCGCCCGCGGCCGAGCCGACCGCGTTCGAGGACCACGTGCGCCACGAGACGACGATCGGCTTCGCCGGCGACGCCATGCTCGGCCGAAACGTCGACGGCCGCTACGGGCGCGCCGGCGCCGACCCCGCCGCCGTCTGGGGCGACCTCGGGACCCGACTGCAGTCGCTGGACGGCGTCTGCTGTAACCTCGAGTGTTGCCTGTCGACGCGGGGCGAGCGGTTCCCCGACCGGGCGTACTACTTCCGAGCCGATCCCGAGTGGGCCGTCCCCGCTCTCGAGGCCGGAAACATTCGGTTCGCGTCGCTGGCAAACAATCACATGCTGGATTACGGGCCGGCGGCGCTTCGCGATACCGTCGACGCCCTCGCGGACGGGGGCATCGGATATGCGGGTGCCGGCGAGAGCCCGGCGGCGGCCCGCGAACCCGCAACGGTCTCCGTCGGCGACGTCGACGTCGCGGTCGTCTCCTTTGCGGACCACTACGCGGAGTACGGCGCGACCGACGACCGACCCGGGACGGCCTACGTCGAGTTCGATTCGGAGTCGCCCGAGAGCCGCCGGATCGTCGGCGGGGCGATCGATCGCGCGAAAGCGAGCGAGCCCGATCTGCTCGTCGCCTCGGTCCACTGGGGACCGAACTGGGTCGAGTACCCCGACGAGGAGTACGTCGCGTTCGCTCACTGGCTCGTCGATCAGGGGATCGACCTCGTCCACGGCCACAGCGCCCACGTCGTCCAGGGCGTCGAACGCTACGGTGACGGTCTCATTCTCCACGACACCGGCGATATCGTCGACGACTACATCACCAAGGAAGAGCTGCGCAACGACCGGAGCTTCCTCTTCGAAGTCGGACTCGAGGGAGAGAGCCTCGAGGAGCTCCGGCTCGTTCCCGTCGCGATCGACGATCGAGCCGTCTCTCGGGCCGACGAGGACGCGGCGGCCTGGCTCCGGGAGACGATGCGCGACCGCTCGAGCCCGTTCGAGACGCCCTACGAGCGGGACGGCGACGATCTCGTTCTCTCGCTGTGAGCCACCGACACCGCTCGCACGGTCGGCCGGGACGATCCGCGGGTTTATGAGCGAAGCCGCCCCACAATCCCTCCATGGCAGGGCCGGTTCCCGAACTCGAGGATCGCGCGATAGCGTGTGCACAGCGGCTGTGCGAGGCCGATCGCGTACTGCTCGCGTCGCACATCGACGCCGACGGACTCACCAGCGCCGCGATCGCGGCGACTGCGCTCGAGCGGGCGGGAATTCCGTTCGAGACGGTCTTCGAGAAGCAACTCGACGAGGACGCGATAGCGGACATCGCGGCGACCGACTACGAGACCGTCCTCTTTACCGACTTCGGGAGCGGCCAACTCGATCGCATCGGCGACCGCGAGGACGCGGGCGATTTCACGCCGATCATCGCGGACCACCACCAGCCCGCGGACCGAGACACCGAGTACCACCTCAATCCCCTGCTGTTCGGGATCAACGGGGCCTCCGAACTCTCCGGTGCGGGCGCGAGTTACGTCCTCGCTCGGGCGCTGGCGGACGTCTCCGACAGCGACCCGGATCCGTCGGAACCGCGCTCCGACGGTGGTGAGCCGAGTCAAACGAGGCAAACCTCGTCAGAGCTCTGCTCTGATGGTGGCACCGTTACCGCATCGGGAGCCGCGAACGCTCGCGCCGACAACTGCGACCTCGCGGCTCTCGCCGTCGTCGGCGCGGTCGGCGACATGCAGGCCTCCGGCGGCGAACTCCACGGCGCGAACGAGGGCATCGTCGAAGAGGGCGTCGCGGCCGGCGTCCTCGAGACGGGCAAGGACCTCGCGCTGTACGGCAAACAGACCCGACCGCTCCCAAAGCTGCTCGAGTACGCCACGGACGTCCACATCCCCGGCATCTCGAACGACGAGAACGGCGCGCTCCGATTCCTCGACGGGCTCGACCTCGAGTTGAAACGCGACGGCGAGTGGCGGCGCTGGGCCGGCTTGACGAACGAGGAGAAACAGACGGTCGCCAGCGCGCTCGTCCGGCGGGCCGTCTCGAGCGGCGTCCCCGCGAAAAAGATCGACGGGCTCGTGAGCACGGCCTACGTCCTGAGCGATGAGCCCGTCGGAACCGAACTCAGGGACGTGAGCGAGTTCTCGACGCTCCTCAACGCCACTGCGCGCTACGAGCGGTCGGACGTCGGGCTGGGCGTCTGCCTCGGTGACCGGGACGGCGCGCTCGAGCGCGCACGACAGCTCCTACGGGAACACCGTCGAAACCTCTCGGAGGGCATCGATCTCGTCACGAGCGAGGGAGCGACCCAGGAGGACCACGTGCAGTGGTTCCACGCGAGCGACGAGATCCGCGAGACCATCGTCGGCATCGTCGCGGGAATGGCGATGGGGAACCAGGGAATCAGCCGCTCGAAGCCGATCATCGCCTTCGCTGAAAAGAACGAGGACGAAGTCAAGGTCTCTTCGCGGGGCACCCACTCGCTCGTCCGGAACGGACTGGATCTCTCGGTCGTAATGGGCGAGGCCTCCCGCGCTGTCGGCGGCGACGGCGGCGGTCACGACGTCGCGGCGGGGGCGACGGTTCCGAAGGGAGAAGAAGAGTCGTTTATCAAACGCGCAGACGAGATTGTCGGCGAACAGCTGTCCTAGAGTGGATGAGCGAGCGGTCCGAGGCGCGAACAGAGTGAGGGCCTCGGATGCTCATCTCCGTCTTCTCGTCGTCAGGTCGATCTGTCCATCGAGGCCGGCATCGTCGGGAGGAGCGGCGCGCGCGAAGTGAACATGTACGTCGCCTTCCGCACTGCGCCCTTCCCGTACTGGACGGCACTCTTGCGGATCGGCGTGCGCTTACCCCGGATCTGAGTCCGGCCCTCGAGGATGGCCTCGACGAGGTGCTCCCCGTCGATATCGGCCTTCGTCGGGTTCGCCGCGTCGGGCGTCACGACGACCTCAGTGTAGGCCTTGCCGACGTTCGGCAGGTAGTGGGCGTCGCTGGCACCGATCTGTGGATAGTCGCGACGCTCGGCGAACGTCCGGGCGCGGCGATTGCGGTAGCCCGTAAAGACCATCGAGTTGTAGGTCTCGATCGCGTCGGCGTCGTCGATGGTGCCTTTCCGGACGCCGTGACGGCTGCGCTGGAACGGATGGGGAACGATCGCCACGCCGCCGCGTTCGCGGACGGTCTCGACGGTGTCCATGAACGGCTGACCGGGATCGGGCCGCGTCTCGACGCCGATCGCCAGCAGATGGCCGTGTTGCGTCGAGACCTCGACGCCGGGAATGCCGATCAGCCCGTAGTCGGGCGCGAGATCGGCGGCGCGCCGCGATTCCTCGATCTCGTCGTGATCGGTGATGACCACGCCGTCGAGTCCGATATCGGCGGCGTGCTCGAGGATGAGTTCGATCGGTTCGTGCCCGTCGTAGGAGTCGTCGGAGTGGACGTGAAAGTCGATTGCGAACGGAATCTGAGTGGTCATGGGGTCCAAGAGCGGGTACAGCGGGGTCGCTACCACCAATAGCTCGTTATCGCGCATAAACACTGTGCTGCCGCCCGGCAGTGGTAGCTCGATCGACTTTCAATATATCATTATGTGATTTACACCGCGAATTGCCCGCTACGGAGAGTTGACACTCGAGGGCTCGAGCGGCGATCAGCGCGGCCGAAATCGAGCGAAAAGCCGGCCGGTGGGCTCCGACGGTCGAGAACGGTGGGAGCGACGCTCGATACCGACCCGATCGGTGGCCGAAACCGGATCGCGTCTGGACGGCCTCCATACTCGAGGTCGTCGACGAACGCAATTGCGTCGTCCCACGAGATGGCGCTCTCCCCCGTCTTCTCGACGACGAGTTCGCCCTCGGCAGTTCCGCACTCGCTCGTTTCGCTCCGGGTTCGATGACCGCGGGTGCGAGAACGGATCGCTCGAGAACATCGGCCTCGCAACTGAGTTCGAACGCGTCGGTGGCCCTGGGCAGGGACCGAGTTCGTTCGGGGAACTGGTCAGTCTCGATCAGTATCGTGCCCGACTCGACCGAGAGCGCGCTCGCACGCCGACGCGGAGCGGAGGATCGACGTCCCGAACGCTTCGAGGAGACCGGTGGCCGGGTCCGTGAGTACGTCGACGTCGTTGTCTTCGCCCCGTCGAGCGTCGACACGCGGCGTCGTGACCCGCGATGAGTATCGCTCCGTCTCTGAATCGGTCGCGCCGGTGACGGCCGCGAAATCGAGCCGATCGATACCGCCGATTGCTCGCGCTGCGTTGCGAGCTGCCGGTGGCGGCGCGGCCGTGCTCGATGGTTCTGTCGACGTGTAACCCCTGGTGAATGTCTGCTGTGATCCGTCATCCGCTCGCACCGGAGAAAAGAGCGTTCGGACGCGGATTCGGCGGACGTGGGGACTCGCGACCGATCACGGTACCTGATCGCGCGAACGGCAGCGGTTGTTCGAGAGCCGTCACCGTATCGAACGCTCCGCCGGCTCGAGGTGTACAGACGGGAGAGCGGATCGCAACCGACGACCACGTAAATAATAAAGTGCATATAGATATACTAAATCTCGTCGGCCGGCGAATCGGCGGTCGCGCCAGGCCGCAATTAGGCCGGCCTAAAATACGATGGACTTATCACGGTTTAGGTTGGCCTAAATGGTAAGAACGGTCCCCGGTAGTACCGAGGGGGACAGAACGGTGACGAACCTGCCGTAGCGCGGTTCGATCGTCCGCGCGAGCAGTCAGGGACGGCCACGACGCCGAATACGACTGGAGGAACACACATGGTCGGAACGACACTCCGAGAGATTCGCCAACACATCGAACGACTGGCCAGCGACGACGGGGAGTACTACGTCGTCTGTGCGCGCTCCGGCGAACGGCCCGTTCCGGTCGCCGGACAGCGATTCGCGACCCGAGCGGACGCGGCGGACGCCGCACAGGCGACCGAACAGTATCGCGCCGCGCTCAGGCGATACGATCCGCAATTGCCGTTTTACGATCCGGTCGCCTGCCAGGAGCGACCGGTGGACGCGGGCAGGACGGAGTCGGACGAGGATCAGTGTGGTGCCGCGCGAACGATCGCGGACGACGAGGATCGGCCGGCGGCCGACCCCGATCGGAACCCCTGGGACGACAGCCCGCTGATCAGTTTCTGTCACGACGTTTCAGGGGCTGTCTTCGAGTCGCTCTCGGCTCGCGACCACGCGGCCGCCGAGCGGGCGATCATGGAGACGTATCTGGCCGCAGCCGAAGCGACGACCGACCGGAACACGCTCTGTCTGGTGTTGCTCGAGACCATGGCGTCGGAACTCGAAGCCCACCTCGAGGCGGCCGAACGGATGCAGGTACTGCGGGCCGCGGCGGCGAACCTCTCGCCGGTCGAACCGGCGGACGATCCGGTCGAAGCGAGCCTCGCCTTCCTGGACTCGCTGTCGTTAGTCCGGGAGTACGGCGTGACGCGCGATGGAATCGACGAGACTGACGGGACCGGCAGCGACGTCTGGACCGTCTCCCTGCGGGGGTACGCCATCGAGTGTGGCGAGTCCCGATTTCCCACGCTGCCGATCGGAATCGACATTCTGCGCCGGTCGGCAACGTCGAGCGATCCGCTCGGCGTCACCGACGTCACCGCGCTCGGCGACGGCGACTGGCAGTTCGTCCTGCGAAGCGACGCCGCGGCGAGCGGACTCGTCTGTACGCGGGGTGAGAGCCGATGACCGGGACGGCCGTCCATCGGGCGCTCGAGTGTATCGACGAGGAACGAGAGGCCGTCACGAAGCGAGGGGAGGCGTTCGAGACGTTCGCGCAGCGCGTTCGCGACGTCCCAGTAGAGCGTCCCGCGGCGGGACGGACCCGACAAGCGACCGCAGCGACGCCGACGGCGATGGCGACGACGGTTCAGTCCCAGCGATCGGCCCCATCGACGACGGCGGATCGGTGTGTCACCGTTCGAGAAGCGTTCGCCGAAATCGTCCGTCCCCACAGCATCGCCGACCGCGAGGGGGACGAACCGCTCACCGAGACGATGGCGGCGGAGCTGAGCGAGGACATCGCGGTCGCGCTCGCGTCGGAAACCGGCTGGACGCCAGCGCTCAAGCGGGCCGTTCTCGAGGAGATCGAGACCAGACAGCGGGAAGTCGAGGTGGTCAAGGAAACCCTTCGGAACGAACGAGAAACCGTCGAGGACGCGATCGACGAGCTCGACGAGATCCTCGCGTGGCTCCAGCGGACGGCCGACGAGTCACTCCTGCAGTGTGACTTCGAGACGCTGCGGGAGAAACACGACCGACTCGCGACCTATCGGGATCGCCTCGAGACGCTCACGGCGGACCGACAGGCGCAGTTCACCCGCTCGACGAACCGCTACGGACCGGGCGGGACCCGGTATCGAACGCTGGTCGAGTCCGTTTACTCGGACTGTTCGGTCCGATATCCGCTCCTCTCGAGCGCAACGCGACTGTACGGGATCTGCGGTGACTGTCAGCGAACGGTTCGAGCGCACCTGTCGCGGCGCGTGTAGGCGGACCGGACGCCCGGCATCCGAGCGGGTTACTCCGAGGACGCGGGCAGGCCGTCGGGAACGAGATCGGAGAGCGAGACGCTATCGAGGACTTGACCGACCTCGAGCGCGTCGTCGGCCGCCGAGACGGTGTCGTGAATGCGATGCATACACTCGAGCAACCCGTCGACGGCGGCCCGCTGGGTCGAGACGCGGCCGATCGACTCGGTGATCGCCCGGTCGGCGAGGAAGAACCGGTAGCGAAGCTCCCAGCACCGACAGATACCTAGGCCGGGATGCGAGCGATCGGCGATCGTGGTCTCCGCGATCAGTTCGATTGGGGGGCGGCTGTGGCGGTAGATGAACCGATCATCGCGGAGTTCGGCGAGCCCCCATCTCGGGGGAAGCGCCTCCCGAGGGATGGGGTCCTGATCAGCAGCCATGTACATCGATATCACCGAGAACGGGGGTGTCCGTTCCGCTTGCGAGCGCGCGTTCCTATATAGGGAACCCCTACCACGTCACTGGATTGGTGTGTTTCCGGTCGACGTTCGATCATCGTCGGCAGTGTGAGCCGGTCCGGCCGATTCGGGTCGTCGCGGACTCGCGACGCGAGGTCGATCGTCCGACTTTTGTCTCCGCTAGCGCTGGGATAGAGTATGGCCGACTTCGATCCCGAGAAGTTCGAGGACAAGTACGCCAACTACTTCCCCGAACTCCAACAGGCGTACAAGAACGCGTTCAACCGGATGAACGACCGCTACGACTCCGAACTCGTCCACGCGATCGACCAGCAAGTCCTCAACGAGAGCGAGCCCTTCTACGAGGGAGACGGCGAGTTCCGTATCGAACTCCCCGACGATCCGCACGGCCGACTCTCGGGCGTGCTCGTCGAGGAAGAGCGATTCGAGGAAATTCTGGAGACGCACGTCGAGGAGATCGAGACCGAACTGCAGCGAGTCTTCGGATTCAAGTAGCGCGTCCACCCGTCGCCGACGCCGGCAGGCGAACATGGAGGACGGAAGGTTTAGGGGGGCTGATACCCAATGGATTTCTATGAGCACCGAGACCCAGAACGACGGGGACGACCTCGAAGACCGCGTCACGAACTTCCTGCGACGGAACTTCCCGCAGATTCAGATGCACGGCGGCAGCGCAGCGATTCAGGACATCGATCGCGAGAGCGGCGAAGTCAGCATCGCCCTCGGTGGCGCCTGCAGTGGCTGCGGGATCTCGCCGATGACGATCCAGGCGATCAAGAGCCGGATGGTCAAGGAGATTCCCGAGATCGAGAAAGTCAACGCCTCCACCGGCATGGACGGCGGCGAAGAGGAGATGGGCGGCATGAGTCCGTCCTTCCCCGGCGAGACCGTCGACGACGACGAGGGCGGCGAGGTCGACGAAGGCCCGGAAGCACCGTTCTAATCCGTCGGTCGTCCCACGCGGATCCGACTCGATGTTTTTGCTATTTTTGACCGCGTAGCGGCTTCGTTCTCGGTGAAATCAGGTTAGACGGACGAACGGATGAGACCGATCGAAATTGCGGTGGGACGCCCCGGCGCTCACCGCAGTTTCCGGCCGCATTCCCACGTTCTGATCAACGCGGTCAGCGTCCGGTTCGTCGGCACCTCGAGTCCCAATTCGGTCGCCTGATCGACGACGTAGCCGTTGATCGCGTCGATCTCGGTGCGGCGGTCGGCCAGCACGTCCTGGCGCATCGAGGACGTGTTCGCGGCCGTCGCCGAGGCGACGGCTTCCATCGCGGCCAGCGCCTCGCGGTTCGAGAGGGAGACGTCGCAGGCCCGAGCGACGCGAGCGGTCTCCCGAACGGCCGCCCGAGAGCGGTCGGTAGCGGGCTCCTCGAGCACGGCTCCGTTTTCGGTCGCGGTCAGCGCCGTCACCGGATTGATGCCGGCGTTGACCGCGAGTTTCTCCCACAGGCGTCGGGGCATGTCCTCGGCGATGGCGGTCTCGAGTCCGGCCGTCGCGAAGGCCTCGCCGACCCGATCCGCGAGCGGAGAGGGGCCACCGTCTCGAGCCCCAAGGACGACCTCGCCGATGCCGGTGCATTCGACGACGCCCGGCTCCTGCAAGATCGCTCCGTAGGTCGCTGTTCCGGCGAGAACCGGGACATCGAGTCGCGCCGCGAGCGTCGCTTCGTTGCCCATGCCGTTCTGGAGCGAGAGAACGCCGTCGATGGCGCCCGTCGCGAGCCGATCGGCCGCCGACGCGGTATCGAACGACTTGACCGTCACGACGGCCAGCTCGGCCTCGAGTCCGGTTCCGTCGTCCGTCGCCGCCGGAAACACGCGGGCGGGGGAGTCAAATATCGCCCCCTCGAGACGCAGTCCCGACTCGCGGACGGCACGGGCGTGGGCCTCGCGAGCGACGAGCGTGACGTCGTGCTCGCGGGCGAGCAGTCCGCCGATGAGACTACCGAGGCTGCCGGCACCGAAGACGACGATCTCCATGACTCGAGGTGAACCGAGCGGGGTGAAAACGGTTTTCGTCCGCCCGCGCTCACCCCGTCCGTCGGACGGTCGCGTTCAGTCTTCCGTCCAGTAGTACAGGTCTTCTCGGTCGGCACCGCAGGAGGGACAGGCGTCGGGGACGTCGCAATCGAGTCGTCCCAGCTCGCCGCACTCCCAGCAGCGCCACATGAGCTCGGCCTCACCGAACGTCTGGCCCGAGCGGACGTGTTCGACGCTCATCCCCTCGATTCCGTCCCGGAGCGTGATGTAGAGTCCGTTCTCGTCGATCCCCCGAATTCGGCCGATTTCCGTGCCGTCCTCGGTGTAGACCGTGGTTCCGAACCCCAGTCGCGGCTGTTCGCTATACATGTGAACCACTAGCATGATCCTACGCTGCGAACGGAAATAAATCCTAAAGCGCTATACGAAATCTGAACTCGTCGTCCGGTGTCGCCAGCGATCTCCCGGGCAGTATCGTCGTCAGTCCTCGGTCCAGTACATCAGATCCTCCCGTTCGGTGTTGCAGTTCGGACACTCGTCGGGAAGCCCGTCGTCGATTTCGCCCATCTCACCGCACTCCATGCAGCGCCACATGAGCTCGGCCTCGCCGAACTCGTGGCCCGAGCGGGCGTGTTCGACGCTCATCGCCTCGGCACCGTCGCGGGTCGTGACGAAGAACCCGCTCTGTTCGAAGCCCCGAATGCGACCGAGTTGGTTGCCGTCCTCGTCGTAGACCGTCTGCCCGAAATTGAGCTTCTCTACCTCCTCGACGGCCTCTTCCTCCCCTTCTTTCGCCGGTGTCTCGCCAGTTTCGACCATGGACGCGAGTACGCCCGCGATGGCGATAAAGACACAGCGCGCATTGTGCGAGCGGCCGATGGAGGGCGTGATACGCCCGAAACGGAGAGAACAGCGGCGACGGCTGCGGTCCGACTATCCATGCTAAAACATAACACGGTAATAGAAAACGATATACACCCCCAGGATAGAGACACGAGGTATGATAAGTCATCTCATGCTTGCTTCTTTTAACGAGACCTTTTCGGCCGGAACGCGCCCTCTCAAGTCACGCGGAACGGGAAGAGTATCGTTCGGCGTCCCGGGATCGGGAAACGGGTGGACGGTACCGGCGGACGGCGGCCCGTCGTCGCGTCCGATCGGTGCGGCCATCAGACGCAATCCGGTTGCTAATACGGCCTCGTCCCCTCACGTTCGCGATGTGATTCGATCATGAGCGGGACCGGTGTCGCCACGATCGGTGACTGCCGGATCGCCTACCGGCGCGCGGGGACGAGCGGCCCACCGGTCGTCCTCTGTCACGGCGCTGGGATCGACGACGCGACCGTGTCGTGGCGACACGCGATCGATGCCCTCGCGGACGACTACCGCGTCTACGCGCTCGACTGGCCCGAATACGGGAACAGCACGGGCGACGTCGAACACACCGTCGAGACCTACGTCGACGTCCTCGAGGGGTTCCTCGAGACGCTCCCCTTCGAGCGCGTCTCGCTGGCCGGGATCTCGATGGGCGGGGGCGTCGCGCTCGGTTACGCGCTCGAGAATCCCGACCGCGTCGAGCGACTGGCGCTCGTCGACAGCTACGGACTCGGTGACAAACTGCCGAACGCGCTCCAGTGGAAGGTCCTCTCACAGGTTCCCGGCGCGACCGAGTTCGGGAAGATCGCGGCCAGTGCCTCCACCAAGAGCGTCCGCATGGTCCTCGATAGCCTCGTCGCGGACGCCGGCGGATTGCCGGATCGCTTCGTCGACGATGTCAGGCGGAAACTGATGGAGCCGGGCTCGATACGGGCGTTCGAGGCGTTCCAGGACAACGAGCTCTCCTTCAACGGCCGCGTCGAAACGAACTTCGTCGACGACCTCGAGTCCCTGTCCGTCCCAACGCTCCTGATCCACGGGAGGGAAGACCCCCTCGTCCCCGTCGGGTGGTCGAAGCGGGCGGCGGAGCTGATTCCGGACGCCGAACTGGACCTAATCGACGACTGCGGCCACTGGACGCCTCGCGAGCGCCCCGACCGGTTCAACGAGAGCCTCCGGAACTGGCTGCCGGACCCCCGGTATTCGCCGACGCCGCAGTACACCAAGGAAGGGATGCCCGGCGTGACTCGCGTCAGCGGCGATTAATCGAGTCGTACGTGGCCGGGAACGCGCGTTCGCCGCACTCGCGGCGAACCGCGTGACCCGGGGGAGGGCAGGCAGTTCACCGAAATCCGCCGCGAGCGAACCCGAAGGGTGAGCGAGCGGGCCGACGACTGACGTGGAGCGAACGAGAGCACGGCGCTACGCGCCGCGTATAGACGAGCGGCGCAAGCCGCGAGTCGAGTGAGCGGAACGGAAGGAGGAGTGCTTTTGATGGAAACTGAGCGGAGCGAAGCTCCGCAAGGTCGTCGGCGCTTCGCGCCGACTGCAAGCGATTCCTTCGGAATCGCTCAGTCCAAAAGAACGCTACGCGCTCTTTTGAGGATTTTGCCGAGGGCGCGCCGCAGGCGCGCCCGCAGAGCAAAATTTCCTACATGAAGTCTTCGATCCCGCTCTGTTTGTTCTTGTCGTTCTCGAAGATGCTCTCGAGCGAGCGCTCGAGCACCTCTAACCGCTGTTTCGTGTAATTCCGGCAGTCGTACTCCTCGGCGACCTGGATCGCGGTCTGCATGTACTTGTTGACCGAGCCCTTGTGGACGGTGAGGTTGACGCGGCCGCCACACTCCCGACAGTCGCCGGTCAGGGGCATCCGCCGGAACTTCTCGCCGCAGTCGAGACACCGCGTTTCCTGCCGGGAGAACGCCCGCAGGTTCCCGATCAGGTCCGGCAGGAAGTGGTACTCGATGACCCGCTCGGCCACGTCCGTCTCGTCGACGGCCGCGAGTTTGCGCGAGAGCTCGAGCTGGGCGTCCATCTTGTCCATCATCGAGCCCAACGTTTTGTACGCGGAGAGGTCGGGCCCCATCGCGATGTCGGTGGTGTCGTGCGTGTGTTCGAAGCCGGTGTACTCCGTATCGGTGCCCAGCGTGTCCTCGGCGATCTCGACGTCGACCTCGCCGGGGTCGGCCTGCTCGCGGGTCGCGAGGTAGAAGTCGCGGGGGTACTGCGTGACGACGTCCATGTTGTGGGCCTCGTCGTCGATCTCGGAGGGGTCGATGCGGGAGGACATGACGAGGGGGGCGTCCATCTTCCCCCCGCGCTGGTCGGGCAGAAAAGACTTACTGAAGTTGAGGAGTCCGTCGAGAAGAAGCATCACGCAATCTTCGTCCCCGTCACAGTTGCGACGCTTCGCGGCGTGAAAGTACGGATGAGCGTATCCAACCGCCGCGCTCGTGAAACCGATCACTCTCCCGACAGTTGCGGCAGAGGTGTGGGGTGCCATCCCGAAGACGAGTTCGCCGACGAGGTCCTGCCGGTCGTCGAACTCGTAGAACCGCTCGAGGCCGTAGTACTGCTCCAGCAGGTCGTCGATGAAGTCGGCCGTCTGCAGCATGTGCTCGGCCGCGCCGTCCGAGAGGACGATGTCTTGGACCTTGAGCTCGACCAGTTGGTCCTCGTGAGTGAGCGGTTCGCCGTGAATGTCCTCCTCGTAGCCCAGCGCCTGGAGCTGGCCGACGTCGATATCGAGTTCGCTCGCGCGGACCGACGTCACGGGGAGGTCGGTCATGTCGTAGCGGACGGTGCCGTCCTTGAACGAGGAGACGTCGTGTTTCGCCCGGAGGATGCCCTTCTCGATCGGTTCGGGGATCTTGTTCTGCGAGGAGAGTCCCTTGACGCCCTTCAGGATCTCGAAGGCGTTCTCGCGTTCGCCGACGGACTCGAGGGCGTCCCGGAACTCCTCGTTGACGTCGATCTCGCGGGGCTCGACGCAGGTGCCCTCGCGTTCGCAGTGATCGCACTCGACGCGACCGGCCTCGTCTGGCTCGAGGCGTTCGTCGCAGTCGGGACAGCGGTAGTCCGGCGTCGTTCGAGCGTTACAGTCTGGACAGCGGTTCTTGAACGTCTCCGTGCCACAGGACTCACAGCGCTGGCGGCCGACCTGCAGTTCGACGATGCCGGGCGTGTCCGACATCGTCTCGGCGTGTTTGGCGGCGTCGGCGACGTTGCGCTGTGCGCCGCCGGCCTCGCCGATCGGGAACAGCGTGTGAACGGGTGGGCTGAGGTCGCGGCTCTCCGACTTTTCGGGGCGGCCCATTCGGTTGCCGATCCGGGTCGGCGCTCGCTCGCGCACCCGAAACGGCGCGACCTCGTTGACCGCCTCGATGGCGTTATCGCCGTCCTCGTCGCGCCCCCACGTCCGAGCGCGTTCGGAGAGGTCGTCGTCCGTCCACGTTCGCTCGAGTTCGACGGTCGTCGCCCGGTCTCCGTCTTCCATCTCGGGCTCGAGGGCGGCACCGTCGGCGGCGGTGCGCCGGGGCTCGCAGCCGAGCGTCCGGACGAACGGCCGCCAGTCGTCGATCTCGATGCGGTCCGCGTCGGGGCGCTGGCGGTGTTCGATGACGATCGTCTCGAGCGCTTCGCGGACGGTATCGTCGTACGGGAGGACGAGGATGCTATCGTCCCCGTTTCCGTTCACGCTGCCGTCGCCGTCTCGCTCGATTCGACCGTCTGCGACGGTCGCCGCGAGATCGCTGAACGTCTCGACCGAGATGTCGTGCCAGAGGTAGGTGTACTCGGGATGGAGCGGCGCGTCGTACTCCAGCGCCCACTCGAGGGCGTCCTCGGGGTCGGGGAACTCGAGGTCGATACGGGGGTCGTCCTCGAGCGCCTGGGTGTCGACGCCCGCGGCCGCGAGGTCCTGGACCCACCACTCGTAGGTGTAGGAGGCCGGCGCGAGCGGGTGGTTGTTCTCGACGAACTCGCCGTAGTTGACGAGGTACTCACCGAGATCGAGGATGGCCTCGACGCCGTTTCTGATCTCGAGGGCGTCCTCGGGGTCGTCGATCCGGCGGATATCGCCGTTCGCGAGTTTGACGGTCGGCCCCTCGAGGGAGTCGACGGGGACGACGCCGGCGGCCTTCCCGGGGCGTTCGGTCTTGATCTGGGTGCCCGTCGCGAGGAAGTCGTCGACGAGGTGCATCGCGGCGGGGTGGACGCCGGCGGTCGCGAAGCCGTGGTTACGCGCGCGGCCGTAGCGCAGTCGAAAGCCCCCCTTCGCACAGGGGTGAGAGAAGACGGGGCGGCCGGCGATCAGGTCTCGGAGGTACTTCTCGGAGGTCTCGACGCGGGGCGGGCCCGCCTCGTCGTCGGATTCGTCCTCCGTCGCCGCCTCGTCGCCATCGTCCTCGGTCGTCGCTTCGTCGTCGGCCTCGCCGTCGGAGTCGTCATCGTCGGCCGCGTCTCCGTCGTCGTAGTAGTTGCCGTCGATGAGGTCCTGCAGCCACGGCCAGTCGACCTCGTCCAAGTTGCGGGTGTAGCGCTGGATCTTCGGGGCCTTCAGCGCGATCCCCTCACCGAGGACGAGACACATCCCGCCCCGGGCGCTGTTGGTGTCGACCCGCTCGAGGTCTCGGAATCCCGAGACTTCCTCGTCGCCGGTGGCCTCCCCGTCCAACATGATCGGGAGGTGTTTGGCGATGAATTTCGCCTCCTTGGCCTTCGGGGTGTACTGGAGGCCGGTCTCCTTGTCGTAGAGGGCGATCTCCTCGGCGTAGCGTTCGACCTCCTCCTCGCGCGCGCCGTACTGCTCGATGCCGACGAGCGCGCGTGTGTAGTCGGCTACGAGAACCGACAGCGCCTGTGCGGTCCCGCCCGCCGAGCGGATCGGGCCGGCGTAGTAGACGTTGACGAACTCCGTGCCGTCGTCGTTCTCTAAGATTTCGACCTTGTCGATCCCCTCGATGGGGGCGGCGACGACCCCCTCGGTCAGCAGGGCGACCGCGGTGCGGACCGCTCCCTCGACCTTGCCCGCTCTCGTCTCGTAGTCGCCGACGCGCCCCTCGGCGAAGTCTTCGGCGAGTTCGAGTGCGGCCTCCTCCCTGCTCATCCGGCCCTCGAGTTCGCGGACCCGCTCGGCGACGCCGTCGATCCCGAGAATGTTCTCGACACGGTCGGCCATGTCCTTGGCGACCGGAATCTCGACTTCGGGTTTCGGATCGCCGCCCCGTTCTTTAGCCCGCTCGGCGACCGCGAGGGCCTCGTCGAGCTGGTCCTCGAGCCCCTCGAAGTACCGTTCGTCTTCCGGTCGCATGTCAGAGCCAGAGGTCCAGTTCGGTGGTCTCGTCGTACTCGCGCTCGAGGGGGTCCTCGAAGACGCGCATGTGGACCTCGCCGGCCCAGACGGTGGCCTCGTTCAGGTGGCCGGCGTAGGTGGTTCCCTCGTCGTCCGAGAGGACCGCGTGCGTGTGGGCGAACCGTTCGTCATCCAACCAGGAGACGTTCCCGGTACAGCCGGCGACCTCGAGCGGCTCGTCGAATTCGATCGGATAGTACTCGCACTCGTCCTGATCGTAGAACCACAGTTCGGCGTCCTGGACCGCGCCGAGCGCGGTGAACCAGGCGGCGTCGGCCTCGACGTCGTCCGCGAGCGACTCGATCTCGGCCCGCCAGTCGGCACCCGTCTCGAGGCGGGCGACGTACTCACCCGTGGTTTCGACGGCTCGGTAGTTCATACTGATCTACTGTGACGGCCGGCAGAAAAAGCCCACCGGTCGCGCCGCGGTCGGTGACCGGCCTCGAATGTGGGACGTGGACCGTCCCCGCTCGATACCATAGCAGACAATCGGGGATCTAGTGAATTGTAAGCGTTACAACCTGTACACTATAGTGAAATATATGATATACGTTTCGCCCGTAGAAAAAATCAGCAGCGATGTGCAATGAACCGCATCAGTGTACAAGAATTGGAACCATTCGGTCCGGTACTAGTGTATTATCCGTCAGTAACGGCCGGTTTGCATATCTTACCCTGTAGATACCAAAATAGGTGGGTTGATATCACCTACCAAGATGGTGCCGAATCAATCAACGACGCGACGGCGACTCCTCGGTTCGGGGGCCGCCGTCTCGGCGGCAGTTATCGCAGGGTGCATCGGTGGCGGTGGTGGCGGTAACGGGGAGCAGTTTCACTTCACGCAGGAACAGTCGCGCGAGGAGCAGTTCGACCCCGTCGTCTCGAACGACGCGTACAGCTTTCAGGTGATCAACCTCGTCTTCGACGGGCTCTACGAGTTCGGTGAGGGACTCGAGTTGCAGCCCAAACTCGCGACGGGCGAGCCGACCGTCGAGCGCGACGGCACCCGGTACATCTTCGAGATCGAGGAGGCCGCGGAGTTCCACAACGGCGACGACGTGACCGCCGCGGACGTCGCCCACTCGTTTACCGCACCCGTCGAAGAGGAGACGGAGAACGCCTCTGAGTACAACATGATCGAGAGCACTGAGGTCATCGACGACTACCAGTTACAGGTCGATCTCGGTGAGGACCCCTACGGTCCGTTCGAACTCCAGACGATGGGCGTGACGGTGGTCCCCGAGTCGGTTCGGACCGAGGACCGCGAGGCGTTCAACACGGATCCGGTCGGCTCCGGTCCGTTCACGTTCGCCGACCTCCAGGAGAACGAGTACGTCGAGATCGAACGGTGGGACGACTACTGGGACGACCTCGAGCCGAACTTAGAGCAGGTCCGCTTCGTCGCCCACGACGACGAGGCTGGGCGGGTCTCGGACATCCGAGCGGAGAACACGGACGCCATCGCGGGCATTCCGAACGACGACTGGGACGTCCTCGAGAACGAGGACGGCGTGAACCTCCACTCGGCGGAGAGTCCGACGTTCATGTACATGGCCTTCAACTGTAACGAGGGGCCGACGACGAACCCCGAGGTGCGACGGGCCATCGCCCACTCGTTCTCGATGCAGGACTTCATCGAGTCCAACGCGGCGAACGTGACCTCGCCGATGTACAGCCCGATTCCGCCGGTGGTCAACGAGGTCTGGGAGTTTCCCCAGGACGAGTACCAGGAGATGCTGCCGTCGTACGATCCGGATCAGGCCCAGTCGCTGCTCGACGAACACGCGCCGGACGGCTTCACGCCGACGATCATCACGCCGGAGGGGATCCGCGCGCAACTGGCGGAACGGATCGCGACCCGACTCGACGAGATCGGCTACGGAGCCGACGTACAGGTGCTCGACTTCGCGACGCTGGTCGACACCTACACCAGCGGGAACGCCGACGACTACCAGATGTACCTGCTGGGCTGGACCGGCGGCCCCGACCCCGACTTCTACCTCTACCCGCTGTTCCACGAGAGTCAGGCGGGGACGAACCAGGGCCACTACTACGGCGGCAGTGACGGCTTCCACCAGGCGATCGCCGACGGGCGTAACTCGGCGGATCAGCAGGAGCGATACGACCTCTACGAACCCGTCATTCGGGAAATCGTCGAACAGCTGCCCGCGCTGCCCGCGTTCACGCAGGACAACACGATGGCCTCGCGGGACTACGTCCAGGACCTCCAGGCCCACCCGGAGGTCACGAGGAACCCGGACCTCATCGCGGACCACGCGAACGTGTCGATGGAGTGAGTCGGCGGAACCGACGGTATTCGACCGCGATCGGTGGGAACGGAGATCGCCCATCGATCCGGTCGTCGCGACGCCGACGCAGTCCGCGACCGACGAGCGAACGGACCGATTCGCGAACCAATGAAACTGCTCAAATACACCATATACCGGCTCCTACAGGCGGTCCCCGTCCTGATCGGGATCTCCGTCATCACGTTCCTGCTCGCCAACTTGGGCCCGGGCGATCCGGTCAGCCTCATGCTCCAGGGACAGGAGCACAGCGAGGAACTGGTCAGAGCGATCGAACGGCGATACGGTCTCGACAGACCGCTCCACGAGCGATACGTGACCTACATGGCCGGCCTGCTACAGGGGGATCTCGGCCGGAGCATCCACTACCAGCGGCCGGTTGCCGCCCTGATGATGGACCGGATCGGGCCGACCCTCCTGTTGGTCCTGTCGGCGTACGCGTTCGCGCTGGTGACGGCGATTCCGCTCGGTATCGTGGCCGCCGACCGACGCAACGAACCGACCGATCACGCCTCGCGGATCGCGGCGCTCGTCGGCGTCAGCACCCCGTCGTTCTGGATCGGGATCGTCCTGATCCTGATCTTCGCCGTCAAGCTCGGCTGGCTCCCCTCGAGCGGGCTCTACTACCCGTGGCGACCGCCGGAGTCCTATCCGGGGATCGACGGTCACCTCGAGCTCTACTACGAGTCGGCCAGACACCTGCTGTTGCCGATGATCGCGCTCGGAACGTTGCAGATGGCGACGATCATGCGCGTCGAGCGCACGCAGATGATCGAGTCGCTGCAGGGCGAGTACGTCAAACTGGCTCGCGCGTACGGCGTGCCCGAGCGGACGATCCTGCGAAAGCACGCCTTCCAAGTGGCGCAGCTACCGATCATCACGATCGTCGGTCTCAACCTGTCGACGGCGATCGGCGGCGCGGTGCTGGTCGAGACGGTGTTCAACATCAACGGGATGGGACAGCTGTTCGTCGAGGCGATTCAGCAGAACGACTACCAACTGGTCATGGGCGTCACGATGATGCTCGGCGTGTTATTCGTCGTGGGCGTCGTCATTACCGATATCTCGTACGCGTACGTCGACCCGCGAGTCACCTACGGTGAGAGGGAGTAATCATGGCAGTCGGCGAATCACAACTCGAGAGCGGGACGGAATCGGCGGCCGAGGAGGAAGAGGTCGAGGCCCGCGTCGGCTGGCGATACACCGTCGCGCGGATCAAACGCGACACGACGGCCCGCTGGGGGCTGTACGTCGTGACCGTCGTGTTACTCGTCGCGATCTATGCCGTCGTGGACAGCAACCTCTCGACGCTCACGTTCGGCCGCGCGTCGGATTACACGTTCGCGCGGCTGTTGCCCATCTTCGACCATCCGACGCACATCCCCCCGCCGGGCGAGGGCACGCAGCATATGCCGCCGTACTTCCCGCTGGCCGAGCAGTCGTGGAACCCGCTGCCGGCGGGCGGTACCGTCGAACACCCGCTGGGGACCGACCACACCGGGCGGGACTACTTCACGAGGATCGTCTACGGGACGCAGGTGTCGGTGTTCGTCGGGATCGTCTCGACGTTCATCGGACTCGCCGGCGGAACGGTCGTCGGTGCCGTCGCCGGCTACTACGGCGGCCGAGTCGACGACGTCCTGATGCGGATGGTCGAGACGGTGTACGCGATCCCCCCGCTGATCCTCATCATCGTCTTCACCGTCTTCATCGGCGGGGCGAACATCTGGTACGCAGTGCTCGGCGTCGGCATCGCGTTCGTCCCCGTCTTCGCCCGGATCATCCGGAGCCGGGTCCTGAGCGTCCGCGAAATGGACTACATCGAAGCGGCGCGAGCGGCCGGCGTGAAGGATCGGGACATCATCATGCGACACGTCGTGCCCAACAGCTTCGCGCCGGTGCTTGTGTACGCGACGCTCCAGATCGGCGTGACGATCCTCATCGTCGCCGGGCTCTCCTTCCTCGGCTACGGCGCACAGCCGCCGACCCCCGACTGGGGCCAGATGCTCAACATCGCCCACGGCTACATGCACTCGAACGTCTGGCTCTCGATCTGGCCGGGCATCGCGATCATGATCACCATCATGGGCTTCAACCTGTTCGGCGACGGCCTGCAGGACGCCCTCGACCCCCGAATCGACGACTGACAATGAGCTCCGAACCACTACTCCGCGTCGAGAACCTCAAGACCCAGTTCTTCACCGAGGCAGGCACAGTGCGCGCAGTCGACGGCATCTCCTTCGAGGTCCGCGAGGGCGAGATCGTCGGCCTCGTCGGCGAGAGCGGCGCCGGGAAGAGCGTCGCCTCGATGAGTATTATGGGGCTGGTCGAGAGCCCCGGCGAGATCGTCGCCGGCGAGATCACCTACAAGGGCGAGACGATCTTCGGCCTCGAGGAGGGCCCGAACGGCGAGTTGCGAAAGCGCGACGACGCCCTCTCGAACGAGGAGATCCGCACCAGAATCCGGGGCAACGAGATCGCGGTGATCTTCCAGGATCCGATGGAGTCGCTCAACCCCGTCTTCACGGTCGGGGGCCAACTGCGGGAGTTCATCGAACTCAACCGCGGGCTGCCCGAAGACGAGGCCAAAGCGGAAGCGATCGACATGCTTCGGGAGGTCGGCATTCCCGATCCGGAAGAGCGCTACGAGGAGTACCCCCACCAGTTCTCCGGCGGGATGCGCCAGCGCGTGCTGATCGCGATGGCACTGGCCTGCGAGCCGAGCCTCATCATCGCCGACGAGCCGACGACGGCCCTGGACGTCACCGTCGAGGGGCAGATCCTCGACCTCGTCGACGACCTCCAGGCGAAGTACGGGACGAGTTTCATCTGGGTCACCCACGATCTGGGCGTCGTCGCCGAGATCTGCGACCGGGTGAACGTCATGTACCTCGGCGAGATCGTCGAGCAAGCGCCCGTCGACGAGCTGTTCTACGACACTAAGCATCCCTACACGAACGCCCTGCTGAACTCGATTCCCCGCCCCGACCGGACCGTCATGGACCTCGAGGCGATCGAGGGCGTGATGCCCGAAGCGATCGACCCACCGCCGGGCTGTCGGTTCCATCCGCGCTGTCCCGACGCGCGCGAGGTGTGCAAGCGCGTCCATCCCGAAGCGAAAGTCGTCGACGACGCCGGCGGCGAGCCCCACCGGGCGGCCTGCGTGAAACACGACGCGTTCGACGTCGGCTACGACGAGAGCCCGTCGCTCGAGGGAGCGGCGGGCAACGAGAGAGCCGCGGCGACCGAGGAGCCGGAGTCCGAACTCGCGCCGAATCCGACGGGCGACGAGAGCGGAGGTGAGGGCCGTGAGTAGCGGGATTCGATTAGACGAGGACAGCGGCTACGACAGCGACGAAGCGCTGCTCGAACTCGACGGTGTCGCGAAGTACTTCGATCAGGAGTCGGGGCTCTTCGCGGGCCTGCAGTTCGATTCGAGCCGGTTCCCGCCGATCAGGATCGACCGGGAGACCGTCAGAGCCGTCGACGACGTCTCCCTCGAGATTCAGCCCGGCGAGACGCTCGGGCTCGTCGGCGAGTCCGGCTGCGGGAAGAGCACCCTCGGGCGGACGATCCTGCGTCTGCTCGAGCCGACGGAGGGAGACATCTACTTCAAGGGAGAGAACCTGGCCGACCTCGGCGGCGAGGCCCTGCGACGGACGCGCTCGGACATGCAGATGATCTTCCAGGACCCCCAGTCCTCGCTCGATCCGCGGATGAAGGTCGGCCAGATCATCGAGGAGCCGATGCGGGCCCACGACATGTTAGACGACGAAGGGCGGGAAGCGCGGGCGAAGGACCTCCTCGAGCGGGTGGGGCTCGATCCGCGCCACTACAACCGCCATCCCCATGCCTTCTCCGGCGGACAGCGCCAGCGGATCAACCTCGCGCGGGCGCTGTCGGTCGATCCCGACTTTGTGGTCTGTGACGAGCCCGTCTCCGCGCTGGACGTCTCCATTCAGGCGCAGGTGCTGAACACGATGGAACGGCTCCAGGACGAGTTCGGACTCACCTACCTCTTCATCGCTCACGACCTCTCGGTCATTCGGCATATCAGCGACCGCGTAGCGGTGATGTACCTCGGTCACATCGTCGAGGTCGCGGCGAAGGAGGAGCTGTTCGAGAACCCACAGCACCCGTACACGCGCGCCCTGCTCGAGTCGATTCCCGTCCCCGATCCGCGGGAAGGCGGCTCGCGCGGCGTGCTCGAGGGTGAGGTGCCGAGCCCGGTCGATCCGCCCTCGGGCTGTCGGTTCCGGACGCGGTGTCCACGGCTGATCGCTCCCGACGCGTACGACTGGACCGGTGAGGAGTGGGTGCGGACGCGAGCGTTCATGCGAGCGGTCAAGCGGCGGACGTTCGAACCGATGCCGGCCGCCCGGATCGAGACCGAGTTCTTCGACGGAGCCCTGCCGCGGGGCGAGGCGGGATCGATCGTCGAGGAGGCGATCGACCTCGTCGCGACCGACGGCGGAGCCGGCGGGGACAGCGGGGACGACGAATCCGAACGGTGGGAGGCGGCGACCGACCTGTTGCTCGAGTCCTTCGCCGAGCAGAGCGTCTGTGCGCGCGAACGGCCAGCGTACGAACTCGAGTCCGAGTACGGCGACGGCGATCACTTCGCGGCCTGTCACCTGCACCGGTGACGGCCGGGCGCACGCTCGAGTTTTTTCTCCAGACGTTTCTGTCGGCCGTTCAGGGAGCGAGGACCGAGAAGCAACGGGACCGTGAGAGTCATTCGCTAATGGCCCGGTCCAATATTATATAACACGATCGATCATCGTAAAAATGCTTAAGGCGCTGACGCAATTATTAACTCGTGTATGAGTAAGATACTCGCCATCCTGGCAACGCACACGAAAATCGGCGCGAAGGTACAGCGAACGATCGAGCACTCGCCGTCGTTCTCGGGCGTTCAGACGAGCGAAAACGGCCGCCCCGAGACGCAGGTCTCGCCCGGCGGGTTCCTGACCGGGTAAGCGGACCGAGACACACCGCGCATGCACCGCCCGGTCCGGTTCCCCTCGAACGGGGACCCCGACGATACGGCGAGTTGCGGACGACACCTGACTTCTGCGCTCCGAGAGCGGGCCACCGCTGCTCTCGATATTCTCCGCGTTCCGACAGCGGTTGTGCTCGAGTCGAGTACGATCCGGGTGAGCGATCCGCTCCCTGCCGCCCGCATCGGTGATCGACCGGACCGATAGTATCTGATTTTGTATATTTTATCCGTGTCCGCTCTCCTCGAGATTTCGCGTCGGATAACTGGACGAATTTCGGCGCTGAGAGGTTCGAATCCCCTGTTCGAATGAGGCGAAAAGACGCGATCGCCGCTATCGGACCGACATGATCTTTCATCTCGAAAATACTTATACGCGTGCCGTGCGTTGTTACTCGTGTATGAGTAAACTCTTCACCACCGTTACGGCAGGCACGCAGCGAATCGCGAAGGCTCGACGAACGATCGCCCACTCCCCGGCGTTCGGAGACGACCGACCGACGGACGACGACGGTCGCCCCGCGACGCGCATTCCCCCCGGCGGCTTCCTCACCGGGTGAGGCGAACCGATGAACGGACGCCGCGGACGCGGCCCCTTTTCTCCCACCCGTAATCGAGACGCAGTACTTCGGCAGTGAGAGCGCAGTGGCTCAGTGAGAACACAATCCGAAATCAGCACGCGTTCAGCGCCGGAACTGCCGCGTTTTCGAGTTCGAACCGACGGCGCTATCGCTCCGATTCAGCCGAACGCCGACGACGGGTGCTTGACGTAGAAATCTTGTTCGATCACCCGCTGGTAGACGTCGTAGAGCGCCTCTACCGCCGCCTCGTCGGGGTCGAACCGAATGTGGGGCGCGGCGTGATAGCCGCGGCAACTGACGAGGAAGAAGTACAGCGTCCGGTGATGATCGGGCGTCGCGTCGACGACGCCGATCGATCGGTCGCCGAGCCCGTCGGAGAAGTCGTTGAGCATCGCCGCGATATCGTCGTGTAACTGCTCGTCCGGCCGATACTGCGGCAGTCCGAACGTCCGTTGCATGTACGTCGTCGCCGCCCCGAGCACCGAGTTCGAGTCCCACCCGGTCGGATCGACGGCCCGGAACGTCTCGTACAGCTCGAGCAACTGCGAGAGTTCGTCCCGGGTGACCGCGATCGGCGAGACCGGATCGCCCCGCGGGAGCGAGTAGTCGGGGAACGTGTGCGAACCGGGTGCCGGGAGCTGCGCGAACACCTGCTCGAGGGACATGTGTGGTACCACGGGACAGACGACCAAACTGTTACCGGTGACGGATTGGCTCCTCCTACCGAAGGATAATCGTCGTCGAATCGCTCGGGCGGCTACCGGTCTCATCCGTCGCGACGAACGCCCGAATCTCGTACTCGCCGGGTGCCGGGACCACGGATTCGCGACGGGTTCCGGTCCGCACTCGCTCGAGGCGGCCGTGCCACGTCACCGAGACGTGCTTTCGTTCGCCGCCGCGGAAGTCGAACGTGGCGGGCCGCTCTCGGGTGTAGAGCCGTTCGTCGCTGGCCTCGAGGTGGCCGTCGACGGTCCAGCCCCAGCGGCGCTGACCGGGCGTCGGGAGTTCGACGGCAACCGGGAGCCGGTTTTTGAAATCGACGGTGATCTCGACAGGCGTGTCGCGCTCGTAGACGTCCCGGTCGGTCGTGACGGAGACGGAGATCGCGCGCCGGGCGACGGCTCGCGGGACCAGCGCCGAAAGGACGGTGCCGACGGACGGGCGGGAGTCATCGCGTCGGAGCCCGAGCTCGTCGCTCGAGTCCGGTCCCGCATCGCGTCGCGGTCGAGAGCGCCCCATAGAGCCAGCGACCAGCGCAGTGCACTAAACGGTACGGGCGGCCGGTCGCTCGCTGAGAGTCCGCGTCTCGTGCAGTAGCGACTGTCGGCATGCCGCTGTCGGCCGCGACGGGTGTCGCGACCGGACTCGTGACAGAACAATCCCATTCCCACCCCCGGTTATCGCCAGGCCGGAAGCGTCGGTGCGTCGTCTGCCTGCATCGACAGCCAGGCACCGTCCGCGGAGATATCCGCGATGACGTACTCGTCGCTCGCGGCCGTCGAGTCGATCGAACCGACGATCGTATCATCGGACGCCATGGCGTGGGGGTTCGTCGCCATGTGAGTGAGTGACACCCACTCACATATAAACTCATCGAATCAGACTGTCCGGTCGCGATACCGATCGGAAATCGAACCGATACCGGGTGTGAAACACTGGGTTTATACTCATTTTCGCCGTACCCTGGGGATATGAACGTAGCCGACGCGATGACGCCCCGCGAGGACGTGGTCACCGCCGACCTGCCGGGTACTCGCTCGGACGTGCTCGAGTACCTGCAAGAACGGTCGTTCTCGTCCGTGCCGGTCGTCAAACCGACCGACGACGGCCCGGAGTACCGCGGTCTCATTTCGCGAGAGACGCTCATCGAGGAGCCGGACGAGGACCAGCTCGTGATGCTGATGGAAGAAGGCGTCCCGACGACGACCGCCGAGACGAGCCTCGAAGACGTCGCGCGGACGATGGTCGAAGCGGGCGCGCGCCGCGTGCCGGTCGTCGACGGCGAGTTCGAGGGGATCGTCACCGTCACGGACGTCATCCACGCGATCGCGACGGGCGATCAGGAGACCGAGGGCACCGTCGAGTCCTACGCCAGCGAGGACGTGAACACGACCTACGAGGGCGCACCGCTGCCGGTCGCCGAACGGGAACTCTCCTACGCGAACGTCCCCTACACCGTCGCGCTGGACGACGACGGGCGGATGAGCGGCGTCCTGACCGAGGTCGACATTCTCGAGGTCGCCCGGATCGTCGAGGGCGAGGAGGAGACGGGCGACAACTTCGGGGATCAGGACGACGAGTGGTCCTGGGAGGGGATCAAGGCGGTCGGTAGCCGCTATCTCCCCACGCGGGACATCGAGATTCCGGCGGGACCGATCCGGGAGTTCATGAGCGACGACGTCGTGACGGTCTCGGGCCAGACGTCGATTCAGGAGGCCGCACAGCGGATGATCACGAACGACATCGAACAGATCCCGCTGGTCACGGGCGAGGAACTCGTCGGCATCGTCTGCGACGTCGACCTGCTGGAGGTACTCTATGAGTGAGCACGAACACGCGGACGCGACCGAGAGCGAGCCGGCGGCGACGAGCGAGAAACTGGTCGAACTGGCCAAGCGGCGAGGCTACTTCTTCCAGTCTTCCGGGGCCTACGGCGGCGTCGGCGGCTTCTACACCTTCGGCCCGCAGGGCGCGGCGCTGAAGGGCAACGTCGAGGACGCCTGGCGCGATCGCTTCGCGGTCGCGGAGGGCAACATGGAGATCGACGCGCCGACGATCATGCCCGAGCCCGTCTTCGAGGCGTCGGGCCACCTGGACGGCTTCGACGACATGCTCGTCGAGTGTCCGGAGTGCGGCGAGAGCCACCGCGCGGACCACGTCGTCGAGGACAACACCGAGTACGAGGACGCCGAGAGCCTCCCCATTCCCGAGGTCGAGGAGGTCATCGCCGAGTACGAACTCGTCTGCCCGACCTGCGGGGCCGGACTCGCGGGACAGGCCGTCGACTCGTTCAACCTCATGTTCGCGACGAACATCGGCCCCGGCGACTCCGATCCCGGCTACCTGCGCCCCGAGACGGCACAGGGCATCTTCGTCGAGTTCCCGCGACTCAAGGAGTACGCGCGCAATCAGCTCCCCTTCGGCGTGACCCAGATCGGCCGGGCCTATCGCAACGAGATCAGCCCCCGCCGCTCGATCATCCGCACGCGCGAGTTCACCCAGGCCGAACTCGAGTACTTCATCGATCCGGAGGCCGACGAGCCGGACCTCTCCGGCGTCGAAGACGTCGATGTCACGCTGTACCCGGCCAGCGAACAGAACGCCGAGGACGGCGAGGCCGTCGAGACGACGATCGGCGAGGCGGTCGAGGAGGGCATCATCACGGACCCGTGGGTGGCCTACTTCCTCGGCGTCGCGAAACCGTGGTACGAATCGGTCGGCGTCGACATGGATCGATTCCGCTACCGCCAGCACCTCTCGGGCGAGCGGGCCCACTACGCCAGCGACTGCTGGGACGCCGAAAGCGAGATCGACGGCAACTGGATCGAGATGGCTGGCTTCGCCCACCGCGGAAACTACGACCTCTCGAAGCACGCCGAACACTCCGGCGATCGGTTCACGGTCTTCAAGCAGTACGACGAACCGAAGACCGTCGAGCGCGCCACCGTCGACCCCGACATGAGCTATCTGGGGCCGGAGTTCGGCGGCGACGCACAGGCAGTGGTCGGGAAGCTCGAGGACCTCGCGGCCCGCGATCGCTCCGCGTTCGACGGCGACGCGGTCGAGATCGAGCTCGAGGGCGAGACCCACGAGATCCCCGTCGAAAAGACCGGTTTCGCGGTCGAGGAGCAGACGGAGTCCGGCGAGCACGTCACGCCCCACGTCGTCGAACCCTCCTTCGGCGTGGACCGGACGGTCTACACCGTGCTCCACCACGCATACCGCGAGGACGAGGTCGCCGGCGAGGAGCGGACCTTCCTCGACCTCGAGCCCGAGGTCGCGCCGACCTTCGTCGGCGTCTTCCCGCTGCAGAACGACGACGAACTCGAGGCGCAGGCGAACGAGATCGTCGACGACCTGCGCGCGGCCGGCCTCTCCGTGACCTACGACGATTCAGGCAACATCGGTCGGCGCTACCGCCGTCAGGACGAGGTCGGCACGCCGTTCTGCGTGACCGTCGACTACGAGACCATCGAGAACGAGGAGACGACCGCCACGGTCCGCGAGCGGGACACGACCGACCAGAAGCGGCTGCCGGTCGACGACCTCGCCGAGACGCTGGCGGCGATTCGCGCCGGCGACCTCGCGTTCGACGAACTCGAGGAGTAAGCGACACCGGGCGGGTGACGGCACTGCGCACTATCGGTTGCTGTCGTTCGGGCGCGGGAGCCATTTATATAGTATATAGTACTGGGGAGAACTAACCGACGGACTGAAGGTCACCTCTCTCGAGGCAGGATATGATGGCCGACGAACTGAAGCGGCGACTCGTCCACGCCAGCGGCTCGGGGCTAGTCGCCCTCTATCTGCTCGCCAACTATCTCGAACTCGGGCTTACCTGGACCCGATTTCAGGTCCTCATGGTCGTCCTCGCGGCCGGCGCGCTCGTCCTCGAGTTCCTGCGGCTCCAGATCGGGCTCGACTGGCGGCTCTACGACGTGCTCACCCGCGAGTACGAGCAGGACAATCCCGCCGCCTACGCACTGTACCTGCTCAGCATGGCCGCCGTCGTGGTGGTCTTCGAGCCGGATATCGCCCTGCCCGCGATGTTGATGCTCGCACTCGGAGATCCGATCAGCGGGATGGTATCGGACAACACCCTCCAGCGGGTCAAGCCGCCGAAAGTGCTCGGGACGATGTTTCTCGTCTCGACGATCATCGCGATTCCGTTTCTGCCGATCACGGCGGCGCTGGTCGCCGCGATCGGAGCGACGCTCGCCGACGGCGTGACCCTCGAGATCCGCACCTACATCATCGACGACAACCTGACGATCCCGATCTACGCCGCCTGTCTGGCCTTCCTCGTCCTCGAGTTCACGCCGGTATCGCTGTAGGAACGGGCGGACGGCCCGCGACTGGTCGCCCGGCCGGCCGGTGACGCGTCGAGACGTCGCCGGGTTCCGATATCGGCAAGGCCGTACCGTTCTGGACCGCTCAAGACCGTCGCCGGCGAAGTGGGAATCCATCCGTGTCCCTGTTCGGAACGAGGCGTCGACTGTCGACCGTGCGGGCCTTCCTGACGGACGGCCGCGGCGAAATCCTGCTCGCGGTCGCCGCCGGCTGGTTTCTCTCGATCGGCGTCCGACTCGCCTATCCCGTCTTACTGCCGTACCTCCGACGGGCCTACGGCCTCGATCTGACGACGGCCGGCTTCCTGTTGACCGCCCTCTGGCTCTGCTACGCGCTGGGACAGCTCCCGGGCGGACTGCTCGCCGACCGATTCGGCGAGGGGAACGTCCTCGTCGCGAGCACGGTTATCTCCGCGGTGACGCTCGGGCTCGTCGCCGTCGCCGGCTCCGCGCCGGTGGTTTACCTCGCCACGGCCGCGTTCGGCTTCGGGACGGCGCTGTACGGCGTCGCCCGATTTACGACGCTGTCCGACATCTATCCCGACAACGACGGTACCGCGATCGGCGTGACGATGGCCGCCGGTCAGGCCGGCAACACCCTCCTGCCGCTCGCGGCCGGCGGAATCGCGTCTGCGTTCGCCTGGCAGTACGGCTTCGGCCTCGCGGTCCCCGCGTTCGCCCTCGTCGCGATCGGGCTCCGGCTCGTCGTCCCCGCGCGCACCTCGAGCGCGGAGAGCGCCGTCGACAGCGTCTCCCTCGAGACGGCTCGCTACGTCCTGTCGGAACTGCGCCGGCCCGAAATCGTCACCGTGGCGGCGATCCAGATCCTGACCTACTGCGTCTGGCAGGCGTTTACGGGCTTCTATCCGACCTATCTGATCCAGATCAAGGGGTTCTCCGAGGGGGTCGCGACCGGTCTCTTCAGCGCGTTCTTCGCGGCCGGAATCGTCGTCCAACCGCTGACGGGACGGCTGTACGACCGGTTCGGTATCCGGAAATCGCTGCCGCCCGTCCTCGGCATCGTCGTCCTCTCGTTAGTCGCGCTCCCCTTCCTCGAGGGGTTCTGGCCCGTCGTCGTCGGGACCGTCTTCCTCTCGAGCATCCTCGGCTACGGCACGATCACGCTGCCGTACATGACCGCGGCGTTCCCGGCGGACATGCAGGGAACCGGCCTGGGCTTCCTGCGGACCGTTTACATGACCATCGGCGCGTTGAGTCCGGTCCTGTTCGGCGCGCTCGCCGACCGGGGCTACTTCGACGAGGCGTATCTGCTACTTGCCGGGTTCGTCGCCGTCGCGGTGGCGATAACGTGGTGGCTGCCGCCGCTGTCGGAGCAGTGAGCCGCGTTTCACTTTCACCGCGGTACGGGAACCCTTATTCGCGGCGGCGATGAACGGCAGGTAATGGCTACGACGGACGAGGAAATCGCTTCTATCGAGCATCCGCTCCTCGAGCCCGACTTCTTAGAACGGCGACTCTACCAGCTGAAGCTCGCGGGGACGGCCGCGAACCACCACACGCTCGTCTGCCTCCCGACCGGGCTGGGGAAGACGACGGTGAGTCTGCTCGTCACAGCGCGTCGCCTCGACGAGGTCGGCGGGAAGTCGCTGATGCTCGCACCGACGAAACCCCTCGTCCAGCAGCACGCGGATTTCTACCGCGAAGCGCTCCGGATTCCCGACGAGGAGATCGTCGTCTTCACGGGCGACGTGAGTCCCGAGGACCGCGCCGAGATGTGGGAGTCGGCGACGGTCGTGATGGCGACCCCGCAGGTGATCGAGAACGACCTCGTCGGGAGCCGGATCTCGCTTTCCGACGTGACACACATCACCTTCGACGAGTGTCACCGTGCGACCGGCGACTACGCCTACAACTACATCGCCGAGCGCTACCACGCCGACGCCGAACGGCCGCTCGTCACCGGGATGTCGGCCTCGCCCGGCGGCGACGAGGAGGCCATCCTCGAGGTCTGTGAAAACCTCGGGCTGGACGAGGTCGAGGTGATGACCGAAGAGGACGCCGACGTCGACGAGTTCACCCACGACACCGACGTCGAGTGGGAGCGCATCGACCTCCCCGACGAGGTCCTCGAGATCCGGGACGCGCTGAACGAGGTCATCAAAGAGCGCCTCGAGAAGCTCAAAGAACTCGGCGTCGCGAGTTCGACCCAGCCCGACCAGTCCCAGAAGGATCTGAATCGGATGCGGGCCGAACTCCAGGAGCTGATCAACAACGACCAGTCCGAGGGGTTCGAGGGGATGTCCATTCATGCGGAAGTGATGAAGCTCCGGCAGGCCGTCACGCTGGTCGAGACCCAGAGCGTCGAGGCGCTGCGTCGCTACTTCGAGCGCCAGCGCAATCAGGCCCGCTCGTCGGGGGCGTCGAAGGCGAGCCAGCGGATGGTCTCCGATCCGCGGGTGCGCGAGGCCATGCGGAAAGCCGAGAGTTTCGACGAGATCCACCCCAAGTACAGCAAGGCTCGGATGCTGCTCGCCGAGACGCTGGGCCTCGAGGGCGGCGAACGAGTGATCGTCTTCACCGAGTCCCGCGACACGGCGGAGGCGCTGACTGACTTCCTCTCGGAGAGCTTCGACGCGAAGCGATTCGTCGGACAGGGCGACCGCGAGGGGTCCGACGGGATGACCCAGAACCAACAGCAGGAGGTGTTAGACGAGTTCCGTGCCGGCGAGTTCGAGGTGCTCGTCTCGACGTCGGTCGCCGAGGAGGGGCTGGACGTCCCGGAGGTCGACCTCGTGCTCTTCTACGAGCCCGTGCCGACGGCGATCCGGTCGATCCAGCGGAAGGGCCGAACCGGTCGCCAGTCCGAGGGCCGCGTCGTCGTCCTCATGGCCGAGGACACCCGCGACGAGGCCTACTTCTGGATCTCGCAGCGCCGGGAGAAGGAGATGGAAAACGAACTGCGTGAGCTGAAAGGACTGGCCCCCGAAATCGCCGAGGAACTCGACGATTCACAGCAGTCGCTGACCGATTTCGGAGGGGCAGGCGAGAGTGGAGTGAAAGTAGACGAGGACGGCAGTGAAGCCGACGCTGTCGGCGATTCTTCCAGCGGAAGCGAAGGGGTCACAGCGAGCCCGGGACTGCAGGAATTCGACGAAAAGAACTCGGAAACGGGTAGTGACGAGCGAGAGGGGACGGACGAGATCGACGAGGACGTCGAAACCCACGAGCCCCACGCCGAGGGCGACGCCGTCGCGGTCGTCGCCGACCAGCGGGAGATGGACGCGAACATCGCCCGCGAACTCTCGCGACGGGAGGCCTACGAGGTCTCCCTCGAGACGCTCGACGTCGGCGACTACGTCCTGTCGGACCGGGTCGTCGTCGAACGGAAGTCCGTCGCGGACTTCGTCGACTCGCTGGTCGGCGGCGACCGCTCGGTCTTCGAGCAGGTCGGCGCGATGGCCCGCCACTACTCGCGGCCGATCGTAATCGTCGAGGGCGAGGGGCTGTACGAACAGCGGGACGTCCACCCGAACGCGGTCCGGGGCGCGCTCTCGAGTCTCGCCGTCGACTTCGGTGCGAGCGTCCTGCGGACCGACGGCGAGGACGATACGACGGACCTGCTCGCGGTAATCGCCGGTCGGGAACAGGAGACCGCCGACCGGGAGGTGTCGGTCCACGGCGAAAAAGGGGCCAAGACCCTGAGCGAACAACAGGAGTACGTGGTCTCCTCGATCGCCGAAATCGGCCCCGTCACGGCCCGGTCGCTGCTCGAGGAGTTCGGCACCGTCGAGGCGGTGATGATCGCGACGGAAGACGAGTTACAGGAAGCGGACGGCGTCGGGAAGGTGACCGCCGAGCGGATTCGGGAGGTCGTCGGGAGCGACTACGCGGGCTGATCCGTCGGGCGATCGAACGGACGAGTCGCTCAGTCGTTCGTCTCCGACGCGATGCCCGTCTCGCGGTCGTCCGAAACCGAAACGCGATCGGTCTCACCCTCTGCGCGAGCGACGAGTCGCTCGGCGGTGAGGACACACCAGACCCCGAGTGCGACGCCCGCGACGACGTCGATCAACCAGTGAATGCCGAGATACATCGTCGAGAAGACGACGAGGGTAGCGACGACCGACGCAATCGAGAACCATCTGGGGTACTCTCGGCGCGACCGCCAGGCGAACAACGCGACGATGACCGCCAGCGACGTGTGGAGCGACGGAAAGACGTTCGTGTTCGCCGAAACCTCTGCCGTGAGTTCCTGGGTCTGGGGATAGAACTCGTACATCAGCCCGCTGACGGTCGACAGGTGATTGCGCGGTCCGTAGGCGATAAACAGCGTATAGAACAACGATCCGACCAGCGTGTTGAGCGCGTACGCGACGAGCAGTTCGTTGAAGCGGCGCTGGGTCGGCGAGAGGAAGTAGAGGGCGAGGGCAGTCACCAGCAGGTACGGAAACCCGAACATGTACATCGCGGAGAAGAATCCGATCAGCGCGTCGGGGACGATATTCTGGAGGACGGCGACGAACGACCCTTCGACGGCGTAGATCTCCGCGGTGATGTCCCAGTCGAGCGCGTACGAGAGTTCCAGTCTGCGGTGATGTGTCCATCGTTTCGCCAGCAAAATCAGCATCGTGGCGCCGAGATAGGGCGCGATACTCCGGCCTCGACGCTCGAGTTCGGCGACCGTTCGCGGGAGCGTCGAAGAGCGGACACAGAACGCACAGGTGGCTGTAACACCGATGCAGACGACTGCGATCGTGATGAGCGTGACGTATCCTAACGACATCGGTAGCTCTCCTCCGTGGTCGGGGATGGCAAGCGATCGCGGGCCGCGGGCCGACGAGCATCCGGCACGAGGGAGGGCGGTGAATCGTGCCGGACGGTCGGACTGGCTTCGGTCTGAGCGTCACCGAACGTGCCCGATCACCGGAAACGCGTTCCGTGACGACCCAGCGCAGCGAATTCCTATCCGTAGGTAAAATCCCATTTAATTTATATCTACTGATATGCAATGCGATCAGGGTCGGAGAACACCGCGGGAAGAGACGACGGCAACGGACAACGCTACCGTTCCGTGCGCGAGCGTCGAACCTCGTCAGCGCAGCGTCGCCAACGCCTCGCTGGCCTCGCGAGCCGCCTCGAGGCAGTCCTTCGCGTAGCGGGGATCGTCCGTGGCAGCGGCCGCTTCGGCGAATTTCTCGAGGGTTCGGGCGAGCGCGTCGCGGGCGGCCTCGAGGTCGCCGTCGGCCGCGGCCGACCCCGTCGCGGGGAGCGGTCGACTGCGGTCGGATCCGGACGGACGGTCGTCGGCGCGCGAACTCGAGGGGGTGCGATCGGCGGACGGTGACTCGGAGCGGGACGGCAACGAGTGGTCGTCTCGGGATGACGATGTCGACGACTGCGGTCGCCGGTCCGCGGTCGACGCGTTCGGCTCCCGGCCGCGTTCGGTGCCGCGCTGGTCGGTCGCCGGCGTCGCATCGGTATCGGGAGCCGCTTCGGGCGATGTGGTGGCGTCGTCACCGGTGTCGGGCGTGGACGCGTCAGCGGCGTCAGTTCGGTCGGCGTTCCCGCTGGTGGCGTCACCGTCGGCCGGGTCCGCCGCGGCCGACTGGGCCTCGAGATCGGTTCCCTGAACGGCGTCGGGGTTGCCGTGGCAGCTGGGACAGAAGGTCGTCCCGTTCTCTTGAAAGAGGGGGTCGCCGCAGGTCCCGCAGTGGGCGTTGGTCATCGTCGCGCCCTTGAGCAGCAGGTCGCTCATCCGCTGGGTCGCCTCGCGCTCTTCTTTGTCCTGTTCGTACTTCTCTCGAAGCTTCTCGCGCTCGGCTTCCTTGTCGAAGTCGCTCATATTCGTCTAGAGGCGGCGGACCGTCGAAAAAGCTGCGAAGGAACGGACGCCCGAACGGACGACGCCGGCCGGGCGGAGCCGCTCTCGAGTTACGAGGTGCGCTCGAGCGCGGCTTCGACGGCGTCGACGGCCTCAGCGGGGGTGTCGACGGTCTCGAGATCGATCCCCAGACCGGAGACGTCGTGGGTTTCGAGGCCGACGACGGGCCGGTCGTAGATCCCGGCAAAGCCGATTTCGGAGAGGGTCCCGACGCTGCCGGCCAGCGCGATGACCGCGTCGCCGTTCAGCGGGACGAGCGCGTTTCTGGCGTGGCCGAGACCGGTCGCGATGGGGATATCGACGGAGTCGTTCGCGGCCTCGCGGCGCTCGCCGGGGAGGATGCCGATCGTGGTTCCGCCCTCGGATTTCGCGCCACGACAGACCGCTTCCATCGTCCCGCCGCGACCGCCGCAGACGACCACGTGGCCGCGTGCGGCGAGTTCGCGTCCCACCGCTTTCGCGCGGGCCGCCTGTTCGTCCGTAATCGTTCCGCCACCGATGACGCTGACGCGCATACACGGGTAGGTGTGAGCGCCGGTCATGATCGGTTCGGTCTCGAGTCGCGGCGGGTCGAGAGGAAGCCGTCAACCGCTCTCGAGGATCGACGGGCTCGAGTCGAACCGAGCGGTCGAGTCAGCGCTTCGGTCCGCCGAGAGCGGTACCCGATACGACAGTCGTCGAAATATTTCACGCCGAACTGGTTCGAACTCAGAGGTTTCGACGGATTTAACGTGTGTGATGGGGAAGCATTACGTGGTATGACGAAAGTGAGCGTGGTCGGCGCGGCCGGGACCGTCGGGGCCGCCGCAGGCTACAACATCGCGCTTCGGGACATCGCAGACGAACTCGTCTTCGTCGATATTCCGGACAAGGAAGACGACACGATCGGACAGGCCGCCGACACCAACCACGGGGTAGCCTACGACTCGAACACGACGATCCGGCAGGGCGGCTACGAGGACACCGCGGGATCGGACGTCATCGTGATCACGGCGGGCATCCCGCGCCAGCCGGGTCAGACCCGGATCGATCTGGCGGGCGACAACGCACCGATCATGGAGGACATCGGCTCCTCGCTGGCCGAGCACAACGACGACTTCATCACCGTCACCACGTCGAACCCCGTCGATCTGCTGAACCGCCACCTCTACGAGACGGGCGACCGCGCCCGGGAGAAGGTGATCGGCTTCGGCGGGCGGCTCGACTCCGCTCGGTTCCGGTACGTCATCTCCCAGCGGTTCGATGCGCCCGTACAGAACGTCGAGGCGACCATCCTCGGCGAGCACGGCGACGCACAGGTCCCCGTCTTCTCCAAGGTGCGAGTCGACGGACGGGACCCCGAGTTCGACGAGGACGAGAAGGAAGACCTCTTAGAGGAGCTCCAGACCTCGGCGATGAACGTCATCGAGAAGAAGGGGGCGACCGAGTGGGGGCCGGCGACCGGCGTCGGTCACACGGTCGAAGCCATCCTCCGGGATACCGGGGAGGTGCTGCCCTGCAGCGTCGCGCTCGAGGGCGAGTTCGGCCACGAGGACACTGCCTTCGGTGTGCCGGCGAAGCTCGGCTCCGACGGCGTCGAGGAGGTCGTCGAGTGGGATCTGACCGAGTACGAGCGCAACCAGCTCGGCGAGGCCGCCGAGAAGCTCTCCGAGCAGTACGACGAGATCTCGTAGGCGGCGCTCGCCCGTCCGGTTTTTTTCGCGATCAAACGCAGAACGGTAGGTTTGGCGCTCGAGGACGTCTTCAGAGTCCGGCCGACCGTTTTCGGACGCGGACGTCGACGTCCCCGGGATCAAGCGTGATTTCGACGGACGGCTCGAGGCGTTCGGTTACCCGTTCGAATTCGACGCCCCGAGCGATAGTCGCGAGTGCGAGTTTGAGTTCCATCATCGCAAATCGCATCCCGAGACAGTGACGCGGACCGCCGCCGAACGGGAAGTAGGCGTACTCGGGTCGGTCGGTATCGGACGCGATCGTCCGGCCGCCGTCCTCGTTCCCGTTCTCGCTCTCGTCCGCGAGCCAGCGCTCGGGTCGGAACGCCCCCGGGTCGGCCCACCACCGGTCGTCGCGATGGATTCCGTAGGTCGAGAGCTGTAGCGTCGTCCCAGCGGGGACGCGATAGCCGCCCAGCATCGTCGCCTCGAGCGGCTCGCGGTAGAGTGCGACCACCGGCGGGTAGAGGCGCATCGCCTCCCTGACGACGGCCTCGGTGTACGCGAGGTCGGGGAGGTCGGCGAACTGCGGATCCCGGTCCCCGAGGACGGTCGCGAGTTCGCGCTCGAGATCGTTCCGAACGTCGGGTTCGCCGGCGAGCAGCCAGCAGGTGACCGTTAGCGCCGTCGCGGTCGTCTCGTGGCCGGCGAACAGGAACGTGACGAGCTGGTCCCGGACTTCCTCGGAGGAGAGCCGGGACCCGTCCGAATACTCCGCGCGAGCCAGTACGGATAGGAGATCGTCACCCGCCGCGTCCGCCGCCCCCGCTCCCCCGCGGCGGGCCGCGACCAGTTCGGTGACGAGGGACTCGAGGTCGGCCATCGCGGCCTCGTACTCGCGTTCGGTGGGCGTCGAGAGCCACGAGGGCAGTACGGACTGGACGGCGAACTGCTGGGGAGCGGCGTACGTTGACAGCGCCCGGGTCGCTCGCCTGACGGTCGCGGCGCGGCCCTCGTCGAGTTCAAGATCGAACAGCGTCCGCGTGAGCACACGGAGCGTGTAGCGCGACAGGTCGTCTCCGAGGGCGACCGTCTCGCCGTCGTCCCACTGATCGGCGAGCGCCGACGCCTCCGCAGCCATGTCGTCGGCGTACGATCGGATGCGGTCTGGCGTGAACGACGACTGCAGCAACTGTCGCTGGCGACGCCAGCGCTCGCCCTCGGTGAACGCCACGCCGTCGGGGGCGATGAGTTCGCCGAAGCCGGTCTCGAACTCCCCCTTTCGAAACTCGTCGGCGCTCGAGACGAGGATCGTCTCGACGATCGCGGGATCGAAGACGGCCGCGAACTCGGTACCGAAGGCCTCGTAGGCGACGACATCGCCGTACTCCCGGGCCGACTCGACGAACCCGAGCGGATCGCGGGCGACGGACAGCGTGCTTCCGAGAAACGGAAGACCCCGCGGTCCCGGGGGCTGGTCATTGCTCAAGTGTTCGGTCTCCGACGCAGCCCCATCGGACCGTCGCGAATGGGTCTCGGACATATGCGATCGTAGTGCGAGAACGAAAATCGGCGTTCGCCCGAAGCTGTGAACTTCTTTATACCAGCCTGCGATGGCTCCGGTATGCAGTCGACCGATCTGACGCTCTGCCTGCCCGAGTGGATGGAACTCCCGGTTCCCCGATCCCGGGACGGCCTCGAGATACACCGCGAGGAGGTGCTCTCGTGGCACGTCGATCCCGAGACGGAGCGCGTGCGATTCCTCTCGGTGATCGCCGGCGACCGCGAGGCCGCTCGAGCGGTCGCGACGGAGCTGGACGCGGTCCACCGGTTCGATATCACGCCGATCGACGAGGACGCGTTCTACGCCTACGCCGTGATGGACGTCCGCGCCGCCGACGCGAGCCTGATGGGAGCGTTCGACGAGCCGGGGCTGGTGATCGTCCCGCCGATCGTCTACACCAGTTCGGAAACGGTCCACGTGACCGTCCTCGGCGAGCCCGACGCGCTGGCGGGCCTGCTCGAGGCGTTCCCCGACGGCGTCGAGATCGACGTGGAACGAGTCAGCGACCACCGACACAGGGCCGAGACGCTGGCCGGCAGACTGACCGCCCGCCAGTTCGAGGCCATGGAAACGGCGCGCGAACTGGGCTACTACGACGTGCCGCGGACGGGGTCGCTGGCCGAGGTCGCGGCGGCGCTCGAGTGCTCGGAGAGCGCAGCGTCGACGCTGCTCCGAACGGTGGAATCGGCGTTAGTCGACGCGGCGCTGGGCCGGGGCCGCTGAGAGAGAGAGGGGAGGGGAGCGGATACGGAGGGTAGAAGAGGAGGTAAGAGAGGCCGACGGAGAACGGAGCGACAGGGACGTTCAGGGAATCAACTGCTCGCCGTCGTCGTCGTAAATCACGATCGCGTCGACAGGACAGGTTCGAGCAGCGAACTTCGCGTCGAGTTCCGCGTCCTCTGGAATCTCGCGGACGAAGATGCCATCCTCAACCTCTTCGCTGTCCTTGAGGATTGCCTTCCCTTTCGATTTGTCTTTCTCGAACGCGTCCCACTCCGCGACGCACTGGAACATCCCGATACAGGTGTCCTCGTCGAATTCGACCTTCATGGACGACGGTTCGCTTGGCCGGCGTAAAGCACTGACGACGTCGATTGCGGCCGGCGTCGGCATCGATGTACGCGAACGTCGGTCGCTGCTTGTGATGTGTTACACTATAACAAATTTCGGATTGGTTTTATTATCCGGCGACTCGTCGTCTCGAGCATGGGACGTGCCGACTCGGGAGCAGCCGAACCGCGACCGGCGGACCCGTTGGGACGCGCGATGCTCACTCACCACCGCGACACCGCGGGTCGTCTGACCTATCGCGACGGCGCGGACGTGCAGGACGGGAACGTTTCCGAGTTCTACTTCTCGAGCCCCGAGTCGTGGGCGTCGGAAACGATCGAGGCGCTCGATCGACTGTGCGATCACGAACCGATCCTCGACGTCGGCTGCGGAGCGGGGAAACACCTCCTGTGGTGGGCCGAGCGCGGGGTCGACGCCGTCGGCGTCGACGTGAGTCCGAACGCCGTCCTGACGGCCCGCGAGCGGTGCGAGGTCCGCAGGACCTCGAGACGGAGTTGCGTGGAGCAACGCTCCACGTACCGTTCGAGCGGGCTACGAGGCGGCGATGCCGCCTCGAACGGGACGGGCGCGGAGCGAAGCTCCGCGAGCAGTCGAACGGGCAAAGCCCGTGAGACGACGGCTTCGCCGTCCCCCAGCTCGCGAGAAGACGGCGAAGCCGCGGAGCGCGGCCTCGAGGGCGTCCTCGTCGGCGACATGTTCGACCTGCCGATCGAAACGGGGTCGGTCGGAGCCGTCCACGCCGTCGGGACGCAGATCGGGCTCGGCCGCTCGCTGGCCGGGATCCGCGCGTTGCTCGCCGAATTCGCTCGCGTCACCGCCGACGGGGGCGTCACCGTCGTCGACAACAACGACCCGACGCGGCTGGACGGGGACCTCTTCGGTTACCGACCCGATCCGCGCGAGGGGATCGCCCACCGGTGTTTCCACCTCGAGTTCGAACGCGAGACGGACGAGGGCGAGCGATACCGCGAGGTCGGGCGAACGCTACAGTTCCTGCTGTGTTCGCCCGCACGGCTCCGCGAGGCGACGAACTCGACGCCGTGGTCCGTCTGCGACGTCCGCCGAACCGACGGGACGGCCCATTACAGGGCGGTCCTGGAAAAGCGGGAGAGCGAAGGCGACAGCGCTACGGTCGGGTAGCGCGGGGCCCCGCTCTCCGGACCGTCCGCCGAGCCAACGCTTTTCCACGGGGTCGTGGAACGACGGCGTACGAGACGGAATGGTCGCACTCTCCTTCGGGATCCTCGTCGGAGCCGCCATCCTGACCTGTCTGTTCATGGCGTGGGTGCTCGGGGCGAACAGCAACTCGCCGCCCTTTGCCCCCGCGATCGGCGCGAACGCCATCTCGACGATGCAGGCGGCGTTCGTCATCGGGCTGCTCGCGGCCCTGGGAGCGCTCATGCAGGGCGGCAGCATCTCCGAGACCGTCGGTGCGGATCTGATCAACGGGGTCACGATCACGCCGCTTGCGGCCACCGCGGGCCTGCTAACGGCGGCGGGGTTCATGGCGATCGGCATCTACACGCGGTATCCGATCCCCGCGGCGTTCGCGACGACGGGCGCGATGGTCGGCGTCGGCCTCTCGCTGGGCGGCGATCCGGCGATAGCCACCTACCGACGGCTCGGGATCTTCTGGCTACTGGTCCCGATCATGTCCGGCGGGCTGGCGTACGCGACGGCCACGGTTCTGCGACGCGACGACGTCCCCGAGACGGTCGGCGTTCCGCTGCTGGCCGGCGTCGTCGGCGCGATCGTCGCCAACGTCCGCCTCGGCGTGATCCCCGATCCGACCGCCGAGCAGGGCACCCTGGCCGGCTTCGGGTCCCGGCTGATCGGCGGCGGTCCGACGCTGGCCGCCGGCGTCGATCTCGGAACCGTTCTCGTGACCGTCGCGGCCGGCGTCCTCGCGTTCCACTGGGTCCGCGAGCGCGTTCGCGTCTCCGTCGAGAAGGGGATCCGCTCGTTCCTGCTCGTCCTCGGCGGCATCGTCGCCTTCTCCTCGGGCGGCTCGCAGGTCGGCCTCGCGACCGGCCCGCTCGAGAACCTCTTTCGCGTCGAACTCGGCCTGCCGGGAATCCTCCTGCTCGCGATCGGTGCGACCGGCATCCTCGCTGGCGCCTGGATGGGCGCGCCGCGGCTGTTGCAGGCGACCTCCCGGGAGTACGCCCAGCTCGGCGTCCGGCGGTCGATCGCGGCGCTGGTCCCGGGCTTCATCATCGCCCAGCTGGCCATCGCGCTCGGAATCCCGATCTCGCTGAACAACATCATCCTCTCGGGGGTCATCGGCGGCGGGCTGGCCGGCGGTTCGGCGGGCGTCTCCCGGCGCAAGATCGGCGTCACGATCACCTTCTGGCTGGTGACGCTCTCGAGTTCGGTCGTCGTCAGCTACGGCCTGTACCGACTGTTCGCGACGGTCATCGGCGGATGAACTCGTCGAGGGAGCGCGGCGCTCGCGCGGCCTCAGTCGAGCACCGTCACCGGCTCGGCGGTGCGTTCGACCACCGTGGCGGCGATGCCGCGACCGAGAAAGCGTCTGAAGAAACCCGTCGATCCCGTTCGAGATCCGTACATGACGACGTGATCCGTCCCCTCGTCGGCGGCGTATTTGGGGACGACGTTTCCGGGTCGTCCCTCGACCGTCTCGATCCTGACGCGGTCCACCACCGTCGAACCGGCGACCGATTCGAGCAACTCGGTCGCGCTGGTCCGCGCCTGTTCCGTCCGTTCCTCGTCTCGCTCCAGGATCCCGCCCTCGCTGAGCGGGGCATCCAGCGGCGTCACGACCGCGAGCAGGGTGATTTCGGCGTCTGGAAACGTCTCGAGGGCATAGGAGAGGGCCTCGTCCTCCCGCGGACGGCCGAGCGTCGGGACGAGGACGCGGTCGGGATCGACCATACGCGGGGGTTCGGTCGCCACGGCCATCGGTCTATCGCCGGCAGCCGGTCGCTCCTCTCCGACGTAGACGACGTTACGTCCGCTCAGCCGATCCGCGATCGGCGGTCGGTCACCGCCTCGAGTGACTCGCCGTCGGTCGAATCGGCTCGGCGAATTCGAGAAGAAGGACGCCGAGACGGGGCGAAAACGCCGCCTTAGAGGACGGACTTCGCCAGTCCGAGGAAGATGAAGAAGCCGAGGACGTCGGTCATCGTGGTGATGAAGATCGTCGCCGACGTCGCCGGATCCTTCCCGATCTTGTCCAGCAGCAGCGGGATGATCGTCCCGAAGAAGCCAGCGATGACGAGGTTCAACACCATCGACACGCCGAGCACGAGCCCCAGCATCGGGCTCTGGTTGAACACGGACGCGATGAGCGCGACGAGGACGCCCGTGATGAGCCCGTTCGCGGCGCCCGCGATGATCTCGTTGACGACGGCGCGACCGCCGGTCGACAGCGATATCTGGTCGAGTGCGATGCCGCGGACGGTGACGGCCATCGACTGCGTACCCGCGTTGCCGCCCATCCCGGCGACGACCGGCATGTACACTGCCAGGAGCGTGAACGCCGCGATGGTGTCCTCGAAGAAGCCGACCGCGCCGGCCGCCAGGAACGCCGTCCCGAGATTGATGATCAGCCACTTGTACCGGTATCGCACCTTCGAGAGCGGGCCGTCGAGAATGCTCTCCTCCTCCTGGACGCCCGTGAACTCGTAGAGCGTCTCGGTCGCTTCCTCCTCGATGACGCGGAGGAGGTCCTCGGCGTAGATGACCCCCATAACGGAGCCGTCGTCGTCGAGGACGGCCACCGAACTCTCGGGGTTCTGCCGGAACACGTCGATGACGTCCTCGTCGGGCGCGTCGTACGCGACCGCGGGCGTCTCGTGGACGTGCTCGCGGAGCTCCACCGGGCCGTCGTCGCTCATCGCCAGCACCTGTCCGGGGAGTTCGCCGAGGAGTTCCCCGTTCTCGGTGACGAAGATGGTCGGAATCCGGCCGGTCCGGGCCTCGTGGCGCTGGACGCGGTCCGCGATGGCCTCGAGGCCCCGATCGACGTCGACGGTGACGTAGTCGAGGTGCATCAGCCCGGCGGCGCTCTCGGCACTGAACTCGAGCAGGTATTCGACCTTCTCTCGGCGGTCCTCGTCGAGTCGGCGGAGCACGTCCGTCCGCGTCTCTTCGTCCGCGAATCCGAGGATATCCGCGACTTCGTCGGGATCCAGCCGGCGGACGAACTCCCGCAACTGCTCGCGGTCCATGTCCGCGACGAGCGACTCCCGGATCGTCTCCGGAAGGAGGAAGAACACCTCCCGCTGCCGGCTCCGCGACAGCCGTTCGAACTCCGCTGCCGGAGCCGACGACGTCGCGATCGCCTGCTGAATATCCGATAGCTGTTCGGCCATACACCGTACGGTCGTGCGTGCATCTAAACGATTATGGTACCGAGCGCCGAGTCGCGCAGGAGCGACGGCCTCACCGTTTCGCGTCGACTCCCGCGGGGACGGGGTTCGAGACGACAGTTTAAACCACGGGACGCGCCAAGGACGGGTAATGAATATCGAGGAGTTGTCGGGGCTCCCGCCCGGTGCCATCGACCACTTCCGGGGCGAGGGCATCGAGGAGCTCTACCCGCCCCAGGCCGAGGCGGTCGAGGCCGGCGCGACCGACGGGGAGAACCTCGTCGCCGCCGTCCCGACAGCCAGCGGGAAGACGATGATCGCCGCCCTCTCGATGCTGTCGGCGATCCAGCGCGGCGGGAAGGCGCTCTACATCGTCCCCCTGCGAGCCCTCGCCAGCGAGAAAAAGGAAGAGTTCGAGGCCTACGAACGGTTTGGCGTCACGGTCGGTGTGACGACCGGCAACTACGAGAGCACCAGCGACTGGCTCGCGACGAAGGACATCGTCGTCGCCACCAGCGAAAAGGTCGACTCGCTCGTCCGCAACGGGGCCGACTGGCTTTCCGATCTGACCTGCGTCGTCTCGGACGAGGTCCACCTGATCGACGACCGGAACCGGGGCCCGACGCTCGAGGTCACCCTCGCGAAACTCCGGAAGCTCAACCCGCGCATGCAGGTGGTCGCGCTCTCGGCGACGGTCGGCAACGCCGACGAGATCGCCGACTGGCTCGACGCCGCGCTCGTCGATACCGACTGGCGACCGATCGACCTGCAGATGGGGGTCCACTACGGGAACGCCCTGAACTTCGACGACGGCTCGACGCGAGAGGTGCCCGTCGAAGGCAGCGAGAAGCAGGAGGCCGCGCTCGTCCGCGATATATTGCAGGAGGGCGGATCCTCCCTCGTGTTCGTCAACTCCCGCCGGAACGCCGAGGCCGCCGCGAGACGGTTGGGCAGCGTCTCGAAAAACGAACTGACGGCCGAGGAGCGAACCGACCTGGCCGACCTGGCCGACGAGATTCGAGACGACAGCGACACCGAGACGAGCAGAGACCTCGCGGACGCCGTCGAACACGGCTCGGCCTTCCACCACGCGGGCCTCTCGAGCACCCAGCGATCCATCGTCGAGGACGCCTTCCGCGATCGGCTCCTGAAGGTGATTTCGGCGACGCCGACGCTCGCGGCGGGGGTCAACACCCCGGCTCGGCGGGTGATCGTCCGCGACTGGCGGCGCTTCGATCCGAGCGCCGGCGGCATGGCGCCCTTGGATGTGCTCGAGGTCCACCAGATGATGGGGCGGGCCGGCCGCCCGGGCCTCGATCCCTACGGCGAGGCCGTCCTGCTCGCCAAGAGCCACGACGAGAGCGAGGAGCTGTTCGACCGCTATATCTGGGCCGATCCCGAGCCGGTGCGCTCGAAGCTGGCGGCCGAACCCGCCCTCCGGACCCACGTGCTCGCGACCATCGCCTCCGGCTTCGCTCGCACGCGAGAGGGACTGCTCGAGTTCCTCGAGGCCACCCTCTACGCCAGCCAGTCGAGCGAACCGGGCCGACTCGAGACGGTGACCGACACGGTACTCGAGTACCTCGAGTCGAACGACTTTATCGAACGAGACAGTGGCAATACGGACGACGGAAACGATGCAGATGCCGCGGGTGCGTTTACCTCCGCAGCCGACCTCGCCGAGGAGAGCGGTCGAGACGAGACTCTCGAGGCGACCAGCCTCGGTCACACCGTCTCGCGGCTCTATCTGGATCCGATGAGCGCCGCCGAGATCGTCCACGGGCTCGAGGACGCCGACGAGCGCCCGACCGCGCTCGGCCTCTACCAGCTCGTCTCGCGGACGCCCGACATGTACGAACTCTACCTTCGATCGGGCGAGGACGAGAAGTTCGGCGAACTCTTCTACGAGCGCGAGGCCGAGTTGCTGGGGAACGCTCCCAGCGAGTTCGAGGAGGAGCGCTTCGAGGACTGGCTCTCGGCGCTCAAGACGGGCAAGCTGCTCGAGGACTGGGCGACGGAGACCGACGAGGAGCAGTTGACCGACCGATACAAGATCGGGCCGGGCGACCTCCGCGGAAAGGTCGACACCGCGGAGTGGCTGCTCGGCGCGGCCGAGTCGCTGGCCGCCGAAATCGACAGCGAGTGGACCGTCGCCGTCCGGGAGGCCCGCGCTCGTGTCGAACACGGCGTCGGCGAGGAACTCCTCGAACTCGTCTCCGTCGGCGGCGTGGGCCGCAAGCGCGCCCGCCGGCTCTACGACGCCGGGATCGAGGAGCCCGCCGACCTGCGGACCGCGGACAAGAGAGTCGTTCTCGACGTGCTCAAAGGGACGAAGACGGCGGAAAACATCCTCGAGAACGCGGGCCGCGAGGATTCCTCGATGGACGGCGTCGAGCCGAAATCTGCGGGATCGAGCGACGGGAGCGGAACCGCGGCGAACGCGAGCGACGACGCGGACGGTGACGGGCCGGCGACGGACGCGACGGAGACGGGGGACGCAGACGACAGTCAGGCGAGCCTGGGTGACTTCTGATGGAGTTACTGAACTGCCGCCTCGAGATCGACGATCTGGACGCGTTCGTGGCCGATCTCGGTGAGATCGGCGACCGTCACGACGTGACGATTCAGGCGTTCGATTCGCGGTACGTCGCCGACCGTCGCCACCTCGAGCGGGCCGTCGAGTTCGCCGACCGAGCGATCGACCGCGGCGAGAACGTCGCCCGGGATCGCGCCGTCGAGATCCTGCTGTATGCCGCCGGTCGCCGGCAGATCGACCGCGCCCTCGAGATGGGCGTCGGCGAGGGCGAGACCCGAGCGGTGGTGCTCGTCGACGGCGAGAGCGACGGGGACGAAGCGGCCGCGCTCGAGGAACTCGAGGCGCTGAACGCATTCGCCGAACGGGAGCCGACGCTCGAAACGCGGGACACCGAGACGCTCCGTGAATTTTTCGAGATCACCGACACCGAGTTGGGGGCTACCGACGCGCCGCTATCGGCGCTGGTTCGCGAGCGGGTCGCGCTGCTCGAGGTCGAGAAGTAGCGGATTTCGCGGTCGTATTCGGGTCGCGCCGTTCGAGCCATTGCTCTAGCGGCCCGCCCGACGATGCGACTTTTGAAACAACAGTGGGACACTCGAGCCCACCGAACCCGAGCGGTGGGCGGGCGACGCGGACACGAACGCGAACGTGTCCGACGACGATCCGCTTCGGGCGCTCGCCGGCTGAGCGGCACGGAGCAGACGAGAAGACCGCCGCGGATCTATTCGCGCCGTCAGTCGTCCGCAGCCTCCTCGAGCCGTCCTTCCCTCACTTCTCGAAGGCCGTCACAGATGCCGCCCTGGCTCGACATATTGACCTGTGCGAGGCGGCCTCGTTGATGGACGAGGTCGAACGATTCGACGTCGATCGGCTCGCCCTCCGGCGTTCGAAACAGGGTATCGTCCGGATTCGAGACGAGGTCGATCTCGCGGGCCTTCTCGAGGTATCGTTCGATCGGTGCCGCCGGAACGCTGACTGCGAAGGACCGGTCGCGGACGTAGACGGCGATCGTCTCGGCCGGCTCGTCGTCAGATTCGGAATCGTCGGTCTCGAGATCTCGTCGTCGGAGTTCGACGATCGCCTCGGCGTCGAGACCCGCGTTTAGCAGCGTTTCGACCGCATCGTACTGTCGGGCGACGCGGGCCTTGTCGTCGAGTTCCGCGCGGACCGCGTCGACGTCGCCGTCGGCGTCCGGAAACGCCTCGGCGAAGGAGAGTCGCTCGTTGACGCCGCGATTAATCTCCGCCTCGTGCATGTGCTCGCGGAGCGTGATGTGAGCGTTCTCGACGGCGGGCAGGGATTCGACCTCGTCGCGGGCGTCGACGGCCATCATCCAGGCGAACGCCGGCGAGCACCACGCCGTCGGGAGCGTGAGGTCGACGCCGACGCGGCCGCCGTCGATCTCGATCCGATCGACGTAGTCGAGTTCGACGATCGAGCGATCGAGTTCCGGATCGGTGACCCGATCCAGTCGGTCGCGGACGGCTGCTCGGGTGGGAGCGGGGCCATCGGGCATCTGTCCGCTCATCAGTCGTCCGCCGGCGCGGGTTCCTCGCCAGCGTAGTGATCCTCGAGGTCGAACTGTTGGCTGATCTCGTCGTCCCGGAAGGCCCGTCTCTTCGCCTCGATATCGATGTCGTAGAGTTCGGCGATGTTCTCGCCCATCACCTTCTTCTTGGTCTCGAGGTCCCACTCGACGCCGTACTCCATGCGGTGTTCCTGGGTGAGTTCGGCCTCGATGACTTCCTCGACGAGCCAGTCAGGGTTCCACAGCGCGTAGTCCGAGCCGAAGATGACTCGGTCCTCGCCGAGCCACCAGAGGAGTTCGGACATGATCTCCGAGAACTTGCCGGGCCGGTTCTGGGCGAACGGCGCGGCGACCGCCAGCCCGCCGTAGACGTTGTTCTCCTGGGCGGCGATCCAGCAGAAGTCGTCGAGGCGGGGTAGTCCGACGTGTTCGACGACGAAGTTGAGGTCCGGGAACGACGAGGCCGCGTCGTCGACGTCCGCGACGTCGAACGCGTCCCGATTGAGCGGCCGGATCGTCGGCCCCTTGTGCGCGTGGATGTTCTCGATGCCGAGTTCGGAACACTTCTCGAGGAACTCGAAGGCGTCCTCGTCGTCGAGTCGCCACCCCTTCGAGTCGCCGCGCCACTCGGCGGTGTAGAGTTTGACCCCGGGGATGTCGTATCGCTCGTGGAGTTCCTCGAGGTACTCGAGGCCCTCCTCGCCGTCGCGGGGGTCGAAGGTGCCGTTGAGGACGAACCGTTCGGGATGTTTCTCCGCGAGTTCGGCGTTCTGTTCGGCCGTGTTGAAGCCGTCCTCGTAGAAATCCGTGAGGTACGTCGGCTGGAAGACGGCCATGTCCGCGGCGGCGTTACCGAACAGGTCCTCGACCATCCGGTCGGCGCCGTACTCGCGGTACTCGTCCATATCCCACTGCCGGTCCTCCGGGGTGAACGTCGTGTGATAGTCGTAGAAACATTGGATGAACTCCTCACCCCCCTCGTGTTTGATGTTCTCCTCCGTCGCGTCCCAGAGGTGCACGTGACCGTCGATGACGAAGATTTCCTCTCCGTTGTGCTGATACATCGCACAGTGCACATCGATACCACACCACATTACTCTTTTTCAGACACGTTTGACTATCCCAACGGCGTGACTCTCTCCGCTCAAAATTAGCGTTTCAGCGTATTAGTATCAATATTCAAATATTCGCGCAGGGCGATACTCGAGGGGAACGTTATCACGGATGCCGGTGAACTGTGACGCAGTCCCATGCAAGCGGCCAGACTCCACGAGTACACCGAGGAGATGAGCGACGCGCTGCGAATCGAGGACGTCGACCGACCCGCCCTCGAGCGGTCCGATCAGGTACTGGTCGAAGTCGAGGGAGCGGGATGGTGTCAGACCGACAATCACATCATCGAGGGGATGTGGGCGGAGTACGCGCCACAGGACCTGCCGATGACGCTGGGCCACGAGAACGCGGGCATCGTTGCCGAGACCGGCGAGGAGGTGACGCTGGTCGAGGAGGGCGATCCGGTGATCTGCCATCCCGTCCAGACCTGCGGCATCTGTCGGCCCTGCCGGCTCGGCGAGGACATGTACTGCGAGAACAGCGCGTTCAACGGGCTCACCACCGACGGCGGCTTCGCCGAGTACCTCCAGACGAACGAGCGGGCAGTGATTCCGCTGCCCGACGGTGTCGATCCGACCGAGATCGCACCCCATGCCGACGCGGGGATCACGGCCTACCACGCCGTCAAGAAGGCGGTCGACGAACTCAATCCCGGCGACACTACCGTCGTCATCGGCGTCGGCGGGCTCGGCCACATCGGACTGCAGTGCCTCGAGGCGATGAGCGCCGCAGACATCGTCGCCGTCGACATCAAGGACGAGGCGCTCGAGTTGGCCGAGGATCTCGGCGCTCGCCACACCGTCAACTCCACCGAAGAGGACCTCCCCGACGTGATCGGGGACCTGACCGACGGCGAGGGAGCCCAGCAGGTCGTCGACTTCGTCGGGGCCGACGAGACGACCGGACTGGCACCCGAGATCGTCGCCGCCGGCGGCGACCACCACGTCGTCGGCTACGGCGGCCACGTCCACGAACCCAGCCAGGCACTGGTCAACGGCGAGTTCTCGTTCCGGGGGACTCTGGTCGGCAAGTACGCCGAACTCCAGGAACTCGTCGCGCTCGTCGACCGCGGCGAGGTCGAACTGCGCACCGAACGCCACGACTTAGACGAGATCAACACGGTCGCCGAACGGCTCGAGCACAACGAGATCGAGGGGCGGGCGGTCGTCCTGCCGCCCTGACGCGACCGCTCGCAGTGGTTCTTCGGTCCCCTCCGGATCGGCCATCGCGGTGGCGCGTGCCGAACGGCAGTGAGCGGACAGCGAACTGCCGTTTCAATTCGCGCGAGGGATGAGTGAGCGACTCCCGGAGCGAGCGAATCGGTTGGGGTGGGTGTGGATCCCAGTTGCCAGCGGTAGCACAATGGTGTCGTGGTCCGATCGTCTGCAGTACCTGTGGCAGGTCCGGTCGGGTCCGCACCAGCACTACGCTCTTGTGGAGTCACACGATAGTCCCTGCATGGTCACCCTCGAGGACCCCATCGATATCGGCGGCGTCACGATCCCGAACCGGCTCTACCGCGCACCGCTGCTCGAGTGTGCAGGCAACGGCCCCAACGCGGTCGACGCGCTGATCGACGATCTCGAGCCCGCAGCCGCGTCGGGTGTCGGACTCCTCTGTCAGGGCGCGACGATCGTCCGCGGCGAGGGGGGCTGTGCCGCCCCGGGGATGACACGGGTCCACGACCCCGACTTCGTGTCTCGACTCTCCCGGCTGACCGACCGGATCCACGATCACGGGAGCCGGATCGTCGTCCAACTCGAGCACGGCGGGCTCCGGAGCATGGAGACCTGGCACGCCGAGTACCGCGAGTCGAACCCGGCCCTCGAGCAACTCGCCGTCTCGGAGCCACCCTGGCAGTTGCGACTGCTCGATCGACTGGGTTTCCTCGAGTACGACCCGCACGTCCTCACCACGGCGGAGGTGTACGACCTCGCTGCGGATTTCGGCCGCGCGGCGGCCCGAGCCACCGAGGCGGGCTACGACGGAATCCACCTCGCCGGCGCGAACATGGGGATCGTCCAGCAGTTCCTCTCGCCCTTCTACAACCGCCGGGACGACGAGTTCGGCGGCTCGCCCGAGGCCCGCCTGCACTTTCTCGCGGTCGTCCGCGACGAGATCCGCGAGCGGGTCGGCGACGTGCCCCTCATGACCAAGGTACCGGCCGAGACGCCAGCGCCACCGTCGCCCGTCGTTCGCCGAAAACTCTCGCTCAGTGACGGGGTCGAGATCGCCCGCCGGCTCGAGCGAATCGGGTACGACGCGGTCGTCCCCGTCCAGACGTCGGTCGTCTGGGACATGAGCATCGTCCGCGGGGAGTACCCCGAGCGGGCGTGGAGCAACGAGGCCCTGCGCGATGAGTACGACGCGGCGTTCGGCGGCGCGACGCGCAGGCAGTTCGTCGCTGCAGCGAACCGACTCCAGTCGCTGCAGTACGACTTCGAACCCGCGTGGAACGCGGACTTCTGCCGCCGCGTACGCGAACAGGTATCGATCCCCGTCCTCGGGGAGGGCGGAATCCGCGGGCGAGACGAGATGGACCGACTGCTCGGCGACTCGAGCGGGGAGCGCGACGGTCCGAGCGCCGCCGAGCCAGCCTGCGACATGGTCGGCATGGCCCGGCCATTCTACGCCGAACCGCGGTTGGGAGCGCGGCTGCTCGAGACCAAGTCCGGAGACGAAAACCCGCAGGTCCTCTGCGAGAGTTGCAACAACTGTACGGTACCGCAGGTGACGGGTGCGCCGGGGATCTGCCGGACGCCGGACGTACTTCGAAAGCGGGGCGAACTCGATCGGAGGGGTGCCTACGAACGACCCGAGAGCGAGTGATTCAGGCCGTGAGAGTGTCGCTCGTCAGTTCCTCGAGCGTTCCCTCGACCGTGTAATCAGGAGCTTCGACTCTGAACCGAGAGTCGATCGAGCCCGCGTAGTGGAGCTGCAACGTGTACGAGCCGTCGTTGGCAATCGGTGCGGCTTCGGCGCGGTCTGCATCGAGTTGCTCGAGCATGACCATTTGATTGGCGTAGTCCGGACTGCTCGTACCCTGGATCTCGTAGTGACGGAAGTCGGCATTGACGCTCGAGTTCGCGTCCGACTCGTTGCTGGCGTTCCCGTCGCTCCCGTCGGATTGGGACTCAACTGCCGAGCCCGCCAGCGGATAGCCGCGGGAAGCCCAGCCGCCGAGCCCCTCGTCGATTGCGTACGTATGTTCGTACCCCGCGTCGATCAGCGCCGCGGCACGCATCGAAGACAGGTGATGCGGACATCGACAGTAGGTGACGATCTGCGTATCCGTCGACAACTCCTCGATGGGATCGTTCTCGGTCCCGTCCGGCGCAGGCGAAAAGACGGCACCTGCAATTCGAAGTTGGTCGTACTGATCCTGTTTGCGTGCGTCGGCAAAGTGCGCCTCGTCGTTCTCGTACCACCCGAAGACATCGTCGACTGGGGCGAGCGGAACCTCAGTCCCGTCGGTCGTCGTCGTCTCGTACCCGTACTCGTTCGCTGGCGTCCCGCTATTGCCACCGAGACACCCGGCGACCCCACCGAGTGCCGCCGTTCCCCCAACAGCGAGGAATCTCCGTCGGTTCATACGAATAGCTAACGAGGACAGAGAGATATGGCTTCTGGTGATGTGACCGTCGCCCCAAGACCCCTTCGTTTCAACTGGAAACCGAGAGACGGGGTTAGGGAAATACTCGAGTCGAAACGGAAGAGAAGTAGTCCATCCTGGATTCGAACCAGGGTCGAAGCCCCCAGAAGGCTTCAGGATTGGCCGCTACCCCAATGGACTGACATGTTTCGTCGGTCCCGCTTCCGACGGTGTACTACACCATAGTTGGGTTCCGTATTAGAGTGTTACGAACTCGGTCGCGATTCGAAACCGGTAGACGAATTCGAGTAGCGGATCCGGATACATCCGTAATTAGGGTGATAGTGGGTCATAGTGTTCCTTCCGATGGCAGTTTGCACAGAGAACGATACACTTCTCGATCTCGTTTCGAATCCGGTCCTTCGCATATCCGAAGGCGATCATCTTCCCGACAGCCATCTCTTTTTCGTCTTCGTTGACATGGTGGAAGTCGAGGCAGACAGGATTCATCTCGCTACAGCGATCACAGCCGCCACGCGCTCGCTGAAGTTCGTTCGCCCAGGCTCTGTGTGATTCCCGTCGTTCGAGCGAGCGCTCGGTATTCCAATCAGCATTTTTATAGTGCCACCGCTGGTCGACGGAAAGCTCCCCCCAGGATGTCCCCTCGGGCAGTTCGACATCATCCGGTTTCGGCCCGACTCGAGACCCCCTCGAGTACGATATCTCGAGTCCCGCCTTCTCCTTCGCGTCGTTCCACCCGCCACACGTCCGAATGATCGTCGCAGAGGCGGGCGTCAGCCCCAACTCCTCGTACTGTGCCTTCGTCGGCGACTCGCCGAGTCGCTCGGCGGCCGCTCGCAGCGCCTCGAGACAATCGTCCTCCGTAGCCACACCGCCGTTCGCCGCGCGATCCGATATAAACGCTCGGGCGATGGCGGCGAATACCGCCGCTCGAGCGCGAACCGATACCCCTTTTCCGTTCTCTCGCACACCCCTGAGTATGTACGTCGGACGATTCGTCGTCGTCGGCCCCGAAGTCGGAGCGTACCGCGTCTCCTCGCGATCGTTCCCGAACCGAGAGATCACCGCTCGAGACGAGGCGCTCACGGTGGGTCCCACCGAGGACGCCCCGGAAACGGACAACCCCTACGTCTCCTACAACTGCCTGCGGGTCGTCGAGACGCCGACGGGCGAGACGGCCGCCTTCGGCAACGGCTCGCACGTCGATCCGATCGCGGAGAAACTCGAGCTCGGCTATCCGGCCCGCGACGCGCTGGCGGAGAGTCTGCTGGCGCTGGACTACGAGAAAGACGACTACGACACGCCGCGGATCGCGGCGACGATCGGCGGGGACGGCGAGGCCCTGATCGGGACGGTGCGCAAGGACGCCCTGCTCGTCGAGACCGTCGACGAGCCGACGCTGGTCGCGACCTACGAGAAGGACTCGCCCGAAGCGATCGATCTCGCGGCCGACAGCGCCGAAGCGGCCGCGGGGGAGGTCTACGACCTCGAGTTCGAACACGCGGTCTGTGCGGCCGGCGTGGCGCGGACCGACGACGGGTTCGAGACGGCGATCGAAAACGGAGACTGAGGACGGCAGCCGAGGGGGTCACCGGACGATGCCGTCTGAATCTTCCCCGATCGATGCGATGACGCGTCGGACGACGCGAATATTTATTCACTCGGCCGACAGTGTTCGACCATGGCCGCGGACACGTCCTCGCGCTGGTCGCCCGAGGGCTCGCCGGACCGATGGCATCTCGCACTCTCGATAGTAGTCGCGACGTGGGCGATCTGGAACCTCGCCACCATCGAGACAGCCACGTGGGGCGCGACGGCCGCCGGCTTCGTCGCCTTCGCGATCGCCTCGGGGCCGATCGCCGCCTCGTCGGTCGGGACTCGAGTCGGCGCGCGGTTCCGAGAGGTCGGATACACCGGTCGAGCGCTCGTCATCGCCGGCTTCGCGGTCGGGATCTGGGGCGCCGTCCCGCTGCTGGGCGTCTCGGCCGCACGAGTGAGCAGCTTCGGGCTCGGCGGGATGCTCGGCGTCGTCGCGGTCATCGTCGTCAGAGCGGGGCACTCGCACGTGGCGCGTGACGCGTGACGTCGGGTCGGACAACCTACAAACCCCCGCGACTGTTACTGTCAGGTATGAAGGTCGGACTCGTTTCTGACATCCACGGGAACCGGGTCGCTCTCGAGGCCGTCCTCGAGGACATGCCGCCGGTCGACGAGATCCTCTGTGCGGGGGATGTCGTCGGCTACAACCCCTGGCCCGGCGACTGCGTCGACGAGTTGCGAGCGCGGGACGTGCCGACGGTGATGGGAAACCACGACGCCGCCGTCGTCGAGGACGCTCCCTTCCGGTTCAACGGGATGGCCAAAGCGGGCGTCGACCACGCCAAACGGCAGCTCTCGGACGAGCAACTCGAGTGGCTCGCCGACCTCCCGGGAGAGCGACTCGAGTGCGACGGCCGCGTCAAGCTGGTCCACGGGCATCCGGACGATCCGGACCGGTACACCCGGTACACGTATCCCGAGGAGTTCTCGCCCCGGATGCTGGACGATGAGGACGTGCTGGTGCTCGGCCACACCCACGATCAGGGCGCGCGGCAGTTCGCGGAGGGGATCGTCGTCAACCCCGGCAGCGTCGGCCAGCCGCGAGACGGAGATCCGCGAGCGGGCTACGCGGTCCTCGATCTCGACGCGCTGACGGTCGACACCCACCGCGTCGAGTACGATATCGACGCCGTCCGGAACGCGGTCGAGGACGCTGGACTCCCGAAACGCATCGGCACGCGGCTCGCTCGCGGGCAGTGACGCCGACGCCCGAAACGAACCTTTTTACACTCACCCCGCTGCTACGTTCGGGCATGGTATTCACCGGCTCCACCGCGTGTACCGTCCGGAACTATCCTCGGCACGCCGCGGGCCGGTGTTGTCGCTCGGCGACTCGTCCGTCGACTCGAGGCCGGCGTCGATCTGCGACCGTTCCCGCGAGGACCACGACGGAGAGCGATGTTCGGACGCGTGCGTGAGGACGTCCGGGCGATGCGAGAGCGCGACCCCGCCGCGACGGGGTGGCTCGAGGTCCTGCTGTGCTACCCGGGCCTCCACGCGATCTGGGCGCATCGGCTCGCCCACTGCTGCTGGTCCCGCGGAGCTGGCTGTCGCCTGCTCGCGCGGCTGTTCTCCCACGTCGTCCGCTGGCTGACCGGCGTCGAGATCCATCCGGCCGCCGAACTCGGTCGCCGGGTGACGATCGACCACGGCATGGGCGTCGTCATCGGCGAGACGGCCGAGATAGGCGACGACGTCCACATGTACCACGGCGTCACGCTCGGCGGCGATACGAACGAACCGGTCAAGCGCCATCCCACGGTCGAGACGGGCGCACAACTCGGCGCGAACGCGACGCTGTTGGGCGATATCACGATCGGCGCGGACGCGGCCGTCGGTGCTGGCTCGGTCGTCACGAGCGACGTCGAACCGGGCGCGACCGTCGTCGGCGTGCCCGCAGAGCGAGTCGACTGATCGAGAAGACAGTCGGAACCGCAGTTCGCCACCTCTCGAAGTGTTTCATTGGACGCTCAGTACTACGGATCGCTCGAGACCGAGTACTCACCGAATGGTAGCGCGCGCTGTCGCTACCCGGTGAGTTTCGGTGCTCCACGTCTCGTCGGTCGATATGGCGTCTACTGACAGACCGATCGCCGATCGATTCTGACGGTTCCGGTCACGGACTGACCGTGACGCGAGCGGCCGGTCACTCACACGAGCGGTTCGACAAGTTCCCGCCCTGCCTCGAGCAACTCCCCAACCCGCTCCTCGTCCGACGCTTCGGCGTAGATCCGTAGCACGGGCTCAGTTCCGCTCGGTCGAACCAGCAGCCACGAGCCGTCGGCCAGCAGCAGTTTGAACCCGTCGGCGGTGTTGACGTCCTCGACCGCCGTTCCGGCGACGGTCTCGGGGATCACGTCCTCGAGGTCCGCGAGCACCCGCGATTTCTCGCTGTCGGGGCAGTCGACGCTGATCTTGTCCTGCACGACGGTGCCGTGTTCGTCGAGCAGTCGATCGACCCGCTCGTCGAGCGGCGCTTCGGCGTGCATCAGGGCCGCGAGCAGCGCCATCAGAACGCCGTCCTTCTCCCGGACGTGGCCCCGGACGGTGAAGCCGCCCGACTCCTCGCCGCCGACCAGCGCGTCGCCCTCGGCCATCGCCTCGGCGACCCACTTGAAGCCGACCGGAACCTCGCGGACGGTCTCGCCGTGGGCCTCGGCGACCCGGTCGATCAGGTACGTCGTGGAGACGGTCCGGACCGCCGCGCCCGACGCGTCCTCGAGCAGGAAATCGTACAGTGCGGCGAAGAACAGGTTTTCGTCGAGATAGCCGCGTTCGGGCGTGACGATCGCGATCCGGTCGGCGTCGCCGTCGTTGGCGATCCCGAGATCGACGTCGCTCCCGTCGTCCGTGACGGTCTCGATGAGGGCCGCGAGGTTCTCGGCGGCGGGTTCGGGCGAGCCGCCGCCGAACTCGGGGTCCCGCTCGCAGCGATAGCGCTCGAGGCCGGCACCGGCGTGCTCGAGGAGCGCGTCGGTCGTGTCGCGACCGCTGCCGTGCATGGCGTCGTAGGCGACGGTCAGACTGGAGAGATCGGTGCTTCCGGTTATCGACTCGGCCAGTTCGAGGGCGGCGTCGGCGTGCGGGGCGGCGAAGTCGACCTCGCGAGCGGTCCCGTGCTCGCTCTCGGGGAGCGGGTCGGGTTCGGCGAGGCGATCCGCGATGGCGTCGGTGACGGCCGGCAGGGCCGGCGCGCCGTCCTCGGGGATGAACTTCACGCCGTTGTACTCCGGCGGGTTGTGGGAGGCGGTGATGACGAGGCCGCCGGCGAGGTCGCGCTCGACGATCGCGTGGGCGATCAGCGGCGTCGGCCGGTCCCGATCGGAGAGCAACACGTCGACACCGTTCGAACACAGCACTCGCGCCAGTTCCTCGGCGAACCCGCGCGAACTCTCGCGGGCGTCGTACCCCACCGCGACCGGTCCCTCGAGCCCTTGGTCCGCGAGATACGTCGCGACCGCCTGCCCGACCATCCGAACGCGGGGGACGGTAAACTCCTCGAGCGTCGCCCGCCAGCCGTCGGTACCGAAGCTGATCGTCTCCATACGCGGTGGTCATCGCCGGCCGCGAAAAAAGCGACGCTGACGGACGGCGCAGAAGGGGCGGCGACGCGAGGGATCCATCGATGCGACGCATCTTGTGCGGGCGATAACATTTTCAGAATCGACCGCGTACGGCGGGTATGACCCCCGCACCCTCCGTCGTCGCCGTCAGCGGTAGCCTCCGTGAGAAGAGTTACACTCGCACGGCCCTGCAGTACGTCCTCCGAGCGGCCGACGAGGCCGGTGCCGAGACGACGATGCTCGACCTCCGCAAGTACGACCTCCCCGTCTACGATCCCGACGTCGACGGGCAGGGAGATGCCGAGACTGTAACGCGCCTCGTTCGCGAGGCCGACGCTGTCGTCCTCGGGACGCCGGTCTATCACGGCTCGTACTCGGGCGCGCTGAAGAACTTCCACGACTACTGCGGCTTCGACGAGTACGAAGAGACGACCGTCGGTCTGCTGGCGACCGCCGGCGGGGGGAGCTACGGGTCGACGCTCGATCACCTGCGGATCACCGTTCGCGGCGTCCACGGCTGGGTCCTCCCCCATCAGGTCGGACTCCGGAACGCGTCCGAGAAGTTCGAGGCCGATCCCGATGCGATCGACGGCCGCCGGTTCCGCGATCCCGCCCTCCGGGAGCGCGTCGAGAAACTCGGCCGGATGATCACCGAGTACGCGTTCATCGATCCCAGCGTCACGTCGTCTCGATCCGCGGCGGCCGACGACTGAGGCGACTCGAGTCGGCGGTCGGCCGGCACGAGGGCCGACGACTCACTCAGGTATCGACGTTGCTGAGACGCTGTTCGAAGAGCCGTTCGCCCGTCTCCTCGCAGGTGACGGCGACGACCTCGTGGGAGGTACAGCAGGACTCGACGACCTCCTCGCCCATCTGAACGTCGCCGCCGGACGGACACGTCTCGAGGAACATCCGGAGGCCGTTGAGCACCTCGCCTTTCGTCTCGGGGTCGAAGGCGTCCCAGTCGTCGACCCACGTCTCGAGGGCCCGGCTTGCAGCGACGTCCGCGATCAGGGCGGCCCGAGAGGGCCAGCGACCGGCGCCGCCACCGCGTGACAGCAGGGCGCGCCCTTCGCCCCGCGTCTCGAGTTCGAACTCGTCGGGATCGGCCTCGAAGCCGAAGGCGTCGACGGCCGCGGCGACGTCGACGCCCGACTCGGAGAGCGGGTCGATCTCGTCGAACCAGGCGGCCTCGAACGCGTTAGTGAGACAGAGGTCGTCTCGATCCGCGCAGGGCTCGAGGACGTCGTGCTCGAGGAAGAACGCCTCGAGGTCGACCGTCGCGGGCTCATCGCCGGTGGCGGTCGACTCGTCGCCGGCGGGATCGTCGTCGACGTTGGCCGCAGCGGCGGTACCGGCGTCAGCGTCGCCTCCAGCGGCGGCGTCGCTCTCGACGGCATCGGCCTCGTCGAAGGTGGTCTCGTGACCGGACGCTGAGCGGTCGGTCGAGTCGACAGCGCCGAGGCCGCTCGCGATCGCCGGGTCGGGCTCCTTCCCGAACCAGCGCAGCACTGCCGGCGGGAGGTATCGCTTAGTCAGCGTCGGCGTGCCGGGAACGAGATAGCCGCGGAGATAGATCAGCGCGATCGACGCCCCCACGGCGAGCGCGCCGCCGAGGCGGGACTTCCGCGCGATGACGGAGCCGACCACCGCCGCGATGAGGAGGTTCAACACGGTACAGGGCTCACATCGGTTCTCACCGGTGTACTCGGGCTGTTTCAGATCGTCGACGACGTCGAGTTGCATCTCGAGACGACTGTCACGCTCGATATGCATCTATTTTTCGGACGTCGGTGACGGGATAATAGTCGACGGGCGGAGGACTCGTCGGGCGACCGATCGCTCATTCGAGGCTGATGAGTCGCTCCTTTTCGGTGCGACTCAGCTGTTTGATCTCGTACTCGCGAGACATGGCGGCCGATTTCGAGTCGAACGCCTCGTGATAGCGGAGTTCGACCGGCGTTCGCCCGCGCGTGTACTTCGCTCCCTCGCCGGCGTCGTGTTCGGCAACGCGTCGCTCGAGATCGGTCGTGTAGCCGGTGTACAGCGACCCGTCGGCGCACTCGAGGACGTAGACGACGTGATCGGCCATCGCTCGTGGCCAGGTGCGGGACCGTAAAAAGCGTCTCGTCCGTGGGGGCGCGTGGTTGTTGGTCCGTAGCGGTCCGATATCAGGTGCCGCGAGCGCGCTCTTTCGCGGCTTCAGCGATTCCAGCGTTGGCCGAACAGCTGACACACGCGTGGATTTCGCCGTGTTCGTCGGCGAAAACGCGTGCGAACCGTTCGGAGACGTGCGCGCCGCAGTGGTCACACTTGGGCATGGTCACACCGGCCAGAGCCGGTACCCGGATATACTGGGTGTGCATGTAAATAACCTTCTCCAAACACTGTTTGGCTTTTGGCTTTCGTAAAGAGTTTTTGAGAAAATAACCGCCCGAATCAGGAACGAGCGGCGTCGATCGCTCGGGCGATCAATGTCGCCTGTCCCCCGGCGACGAACCCCGCATCGACGTTGACGACGGAGAGGACGGTACAGGACTGGAGCATCCCGGCCAGCGCCGCCTCCCCGTCGCCGCCGTGCCCGTACCCGCTCGAGACGGGGACGCCGATAACCGGCGTGTCGACGAGGCCCGCGACGACGGTCGGCAGGGCGCCCTCGCGACCGGCGGCGACGATCAAGACGTCCGCGTCGCGGAGCCGATCGAGCTGGTCGAGTGTTCGGTCCAGCGCCGCGACGCCGATGTCGTCGACCCGATCGACCGTCGCGCCCGCGTCCAGACAGACGGCCGCCGCCTCGTCGGCGACCGGTCCGTCGACCGTCCCGCCGGTGGCGATGCCCACCGTCGCGTCGAGCGACGGCTGCTCGTAGTCGGCCGTCGTCACGCGGACCGTCGTACTCCGGCGCTCGATCGCGGCGTCGGGAGCCGTCTCAGCGAGGTGCGTCTCGAGCGCCGCGACCTGCGAGTCGGAGACGCGGGTCGCCAGTGCCCGGCCCGTGGTCTCGAGGGCGGTCTCGGCGAGTGCAACGACCTGTTCGGCCGACTTCCCCTCCGCGAAAATGGCCTCCGGAATCCCGCGGCGCTGGTCGCGGGCCGCATCGAACCGGCCCGCCTCGCCGGTCACGTATCCCCTGAGTTCGGCTTCGGCCTCTGTCGGCGACAGCGAGCCGTCGGCGACGGCCTCGAGGAGTTCGCGCATACTCGCACTCGGCGACCGAGATACTCGAATCCGTCGACCCGGCACGGCGGGAATGAGACGAATCCCCAATCGCTGAACGTGCGCGCGAGCCCCGGAGGCCCGCGCGCGAGCCGAATGCCGGGCTTCGAGAGCCGCGAAATCTCGGATCGCCACTCATCAAACATATACTTTCCGGTGGGGTGGGGCGTCGAAACGGGCGAATGAACCGCTGCAACCCCCGTATTTCCACGACTAACCAAAACCGTTATATGAGGTAACGCGAAACGAGTAGATCGTATGGCAGATCTTATCGTCAAAGCCGCCGTCAAGGAAGCGCTCGATGACAAAAACGTCGCCTCGGACTTCTACGACGCACTCGACGAGGAAGTCGACGAGCTCCTCGAGGACGCCGCCCGACGCGCAGAGGCCAACGACCGGAAGACGGTCCAGCCCCGCGACCTGTAAGGCACGACTGTAACGCGATTTTTTCGGACGCTACGGTACATAGCGGTGCGACCGGCCCCGTGACGACCCGATATCGAGCTTCGGTAGCGGCGCGGCTCCCCTCGCAATCTGACCGGCTGCCCGCTCACCGACCAGTCTCCCGCCGGCTGCCCGCTCACCGGCCCGTTGTCCGCTCGACCGTCCAGTCCCCCGTCGGACGGCCGGTTGCCGGCTCGAGTTTTTTGCCCTTCGCCGTGGGAGGTGTGGGACACATGTTGCGCAAGCTCCTGATCGGCTTCGGGATCGTCGAGATCCTCAAACCGGAGCCGATCATCGGACTGTGCGAACGGATCGGGCTACGAAACCCCGGCGAGACCGAGCGACGGCCGCTGGCGTTGACGGGTGCGCGGCTCGAGGGACTCGTCTTCGTCTGGCTACTCGTCCGCGGCCGCCAGGGATCGACGCTCGTCTCCGCCCTGCTGGGGATCGCCGGTCTGACGCTCGTCCTCGTTCCCCGACCGATCATCGAACTCAGCCAGCACCTGGTCTACGCCGACACCGATCGACTCGAGTTACAGCCGTGGGTGGTGCCCGCGGCGCGGCTGCTGGGCGTGCTCTACCTGACCGTAACCCTGCTCTCGCGGAGTACGGGCGACGAATCGGCGGGCGACGGCGGAGCGGCCGAGAGCGCGGACGACTCGGCGCAGTCGTCGAGCCGACTCCCGCTCCGCTCGCGGTGACGAGCCCTGAGATGCGACGAGCACTGATCGTCGGCGTCGGCCTCGTCGAACTACTCGCCCCGAAACGGGTCATCCGGTTCGGCGAGCGGCTCGCGTTCGCGAACCCCGACGCCGGACGGCTGCGGTCCCGGACGATCCCGATCGCTCGGCTCGAGGGGATCGCGTTCGTCTGGCTGGTCGGTCGTAAGGAGGGTCTGCCGGCCGGCAGTGAGGCCGTCCTCGCGGCCGCCGGGCTCGTCATGGCGCTGGTCCCGCGAACGATCGTCGAGACGAACCTTCGCCTGGCCTACGAGAACGCGGACGAACTCGAGGTGAAACGATGGGTGATCCCGCTGACCCGCCTGCTGGGGGCGGTCTACCTGCTCGCCGGCCTGGTCGCGACGCCGGTCGATGCGCCGACGGACTCGGACGCGGCCCGACGCGGCGGAGCGGAAGCGACCGACCGGTCGGAGTAGGGAACGGGATGCAGGCGGCTCAGTACCGGCGAACGTCGACACCGTCGTCGGTGCCGACGTACGTCGCGTCGGTCACCCCGACGAACAGGCCGTGTTCCACTACGCCAGGAATTCGAGAGAGTCGCGTCGCCAGCCCGTCGGGGTCGTCGATCGGCCCGAACTCGCAGTCGAGCACCAGATTGCCGTTGTCGGTCACGACCGGCCCGTCCTTTCGCTCGGCGTCTCTGAGCGTCGGTTCGCCGCCCAGCTCTGCGAGCCGATCGGCCACGACGGTGTGTGCGTCGGGGAGCACTTCCACTGGAACCGAGCGCTCGAGGCGGTCGGTCAGCTTCGAGGGGTCGGCGACGACGACGAAGCGGTCGGCCGCGGTGTCGACGAGTTTCTCGCGCGCGTGGGCCGCGCCGCCGCCCTTGATGAGCGCCCCGTGAGCGGTGGCGTCCGGATCGTCGACGACCCGATCGGCACCGTCGATCGCGAGGTCGACGCCGTCGACGGCGTCGAGATCGGTCAGGGGAATCCCGACCTCCAGCGCCAGCTGTCGAGATTGAAACGAGGTCGGAATACCCCGGACGTCGAGGCCGTCGTCGACGGCTCGGCCGATCGCACGGATCGCGTGGGCGGTCGTCGACCCGGTTCCGAGTCCGACGACGAACCCGTCCTCGACGTCCTCGGCCGCGCGGTCGCCGGCGCGGCGCTTCGCTGCGGTGGAGCCGCCCTCCGTCTTCATGGTTCGTCAAGCGAGCGGCGACGGGAAAAACGTTACATCTCGCGGCGCGGTCAGAGGTCGACGCGCTCGAACCGCCAGCGGCCGAGCGAGAGCGGGACGAGCGCCCAGATGGCGAGAATAACGAATCCGAACCACGGCTTGGCGACGAACGGTAGGTCCGCCGCGTCGGTGCCCATCGTCGGCTGCGTCTGGCCGATAACGGCCTGGATCGCGGAGCCGTAGGCGTTGTCCGGCGGCACGGCACTGTAGACGTGATACCAGTCGGGGAAGGATTCGAGAGCGGTGAAATCCGTGGTCGTGAAGAGCAGGACCTGGCCGATGATTCCCCAGACGATCCAGAAGAAGACGATCAGCCCGAACGCGCCAATCGCCGCTCTGGTCGTCGAGCGCGTCATCGAGGAGAGACCGACGCCGATACAGACGTAGACGAACCCGAACAGGATCGTCACCAGAGTAAAGGCGATGTAGTGGCCGATCGAGACCGAGCCGACGAACGCGATGAGACCCAACAGGCCGACGGCGAAACCGATGAGGATCGACACGGCCACGACGCCCGTCCGGCCGATCACCTTGCCGAGAACGACATCCTGACGCGTGTGGGGCAATCCGAGCAGGAACTTCAGGCTCCCGCTCTCTCGCTCGCCGGCGATCGCGCCGTAGCCGACGACCAGCGCGATGACGGGCACGAGAAAGCTCGCGGGGGCCTGAAGCGCGAAGATCAGATCGATCGTCGACTCCGCGCCGCCCTCCTCGAACAGCTCCGAGATCCACGACGCGAGGGCCGCGCCGCCGACGGTGAACAGGGCGAACAGCACGGTCAGTGCGATCAACACGCGCGAGCGAACGGCGTCCCGGAAGTCCTTCTTCGCGACGGTGATCGCACTCATTGTACCACCCCCGTACTGCCGACCGAGTCCGAGGTGTAGGCCACGAACAGGTCCTCGAGCGAGGACTCGTCGGTTTCGAAGTCCTCGACGGACACGTCGTAGTCCTCGATCCGTCGCAGCACGGTCGTCTTCGCGCGGTCGTCGCAGGCGACGACGAGGGTTCTCCCCTCCGGCGTCACCGACGAGACGCCGTCGATCGACTCGAGGGCCTCGAGCGCGGCCGCGGAGTCGTCGGGGACGCGATCGAGCGTCACGCGGAGCCGGGTCTGGGACGGCATGGAGTCGCGGAGGCCGTCGACGGTGTCCTCCGCGATCAGGTGGCCGTCGCGCAGGATGCCGACGCGATCGCAGACCGCCTCGACCTGGCCGAGGACGTGCGAGGAGAAGAAGATCGTCGCGCCGCGGGCGTTCTCCTCGCGGATGATTTCCCGCATCTCGCGGGCCCCGTTGGGATCGAGCCCGGTCGACGGTTCGTCGAGGATCAACAGATCGGGCTCGCCGACCAGCGCCGTCGCGAGCATGAGCCGCTGGGCCATCCCCTTCGAGTAGCCGCCGGCTTTCTTCTCGGCGGCGTCACCGATCCCGACCCGCTCCAAGAGCTCGTCGGGGTCGTCGTCGGCGTCCTTCGACTCGATCGCGAACTCGACGTGCTGGCGACCGGTCAGTCGGTCGTACAGTTCAGCGCCCTCCGGAAGGATGCCGGTCCGATTACGGATCGCGAGGCTGTCCGACTGGGCGTCCAGATCGAAGACGCGGACCTCGCCTCGAGTCGGGCGGATGAAATCGAGCACGAGGTTGATCGTCGTGGACTTACCCGCGCCGTTGGGGCCGAGGAAGCCGTATATTTCCCCGCTCTCGACCGTGAGATCTAGCCCGTCGAGCGCCAGTTCGCTGCCGTACCGTTTCGTCACGCCGGAGATATCAATGGTCGTCACGTTAATTATCTAAGTAGTTACGGTTAGTATATAAATAGTTTGCTTGGTATTGCATGCCAAGCGGCGTTCGAACGAATCGATGATTCACCGACGGGACGCGGCCGATCGTCGAGCGCCGAGAGAGGGGTTTCAGTGTTTCTATCGGTCGATTAGTCGCTGTCTCGCGGCATCCTAGAATATCACTGATAGAACTCGAGGGAAAGAAATATAAAATCTGTTCGATTACTATCACTTGTGAACGAAACCATGAGCGAATTCACGTCGCAGCCCGTCGATCGGAGCGATATCGATCGATACCGACGGCCCGGCGTTCGATCGAGTGGCGGCTCGAGCGAGGTGGCGTAATGTTGCAACTCGCCCTCCTTCCGCTGCAAGCCGGCGGCGAAGCGGCCGAAGTCGATCCCACGGTGGTCCTCATCGGGATGGTGATCGGGTTCATCGTCGGCGTGCTGATCGCGGCCGGTGCCGGCTACTGGGTGTACAAGGACGCCTCGAAGCGCGAGGACAACGAACTCCTGTGGGGAATCGGCGTCGCGGCGTCGCTGTTCCTCGTGTTCCCGATCGGAATCATCGTCCTGATCGCGTATATAATCGTTCGCGGCGACGAGACGGCAGCGGAACCGATGCAGGAGGGAACCGCCGGCGGCGACTGGTAGCCGCCGATCCGATCGACGCCGATCGGTCCGCGACGAGGGTTGGACGGGTTCGAACTCCGCTTCGCCCGCGAACCACACTGTTGCGCCGAACTTTTTTTGAACCGTCCGTGGACGACCCTTCATGGCACGGGAGACGGCAGTATCCCTCGAGAACGTCCGCAAGACCTATCGAATCGGCGAACCCGTCCACGCGCTCGACGGCGTCTCCCTCGCGGTGCCGCGGGGATCCTACACTGCGATCATGGGACCGAGCGGCTCCGGCAAGTCGACCCTGATGAACCTCGTGGGCTGTCTGGACACGCCGACGGCTGGCGAGGTCGTCGTCGGCGGGCGGACGGTCGGCGATCTCGGGGACCGCGAGCGGACCCGACTCCGGGGGACGGAGGTCGGGTTCGTCTTCCAGACGTTCAACCTGATGCCGCGGCTGCGGGCCCTCGAGAACGTGGCCCTGCCGCAGCTGTTCCAGGGCATCGATCGGACGGAGCGCCGAGAGCGGGCCCGGGACCTGCTCGAGCGGGTCGGCCTCGCCGACCGGGCGGACCACCTGCCGAACGAGCTGTCGGGCGGCCAGCGCCAGCGGGTCGCGCTCGCGCGGGCGCTGGTCAACGATCCGGCGATCGTGCTGGCCGACGAGCCGTCGGGAAACCTCGACACCGACACTGAGGCGGACATTCTGGACCTCTTCGACGAGTTTCACGCGGCCGGGACGACGATGCTCGTCGTCACTCACGAGCGCCACGTCGCCGAGCGAGCCGACCGGATCGTCCACCTGCTCGACGGGAAGATCGAGCGGATCGAGGCGCTCGACGGATCCAGTGATGGCGGCGTGACGACGACGGATTCGGGAGCGGGAGCGGAGTCGGGGGGCCAGGGGGTCGATTCCGAATGAACCCCCTCGAGAGCCTGCGGCTGTCCTGGCGTTCCATTCGCGGTCACAAGCTCCGGTCGGCGCTGACGACGCTGGGAATCGTGATCGGCATCGCGGCGGTGATCGCGTTCGTCACGCTGGGTGCCAGTCTGCAGGCAGGGATCATCGGCGACATCAGCCCGGACGACCAGCGCAACGTCTACGGGTGGGCCGCCGACCCCGACACCGAAGGCGGCCCGCTAGCGGGCGCTCAACCAGTCTTCACGCCGGACGACCTCGAGGCAGTCGAGGACCTCGAGGACGTCGAGGCGGCCTACGGCTACGCGACGATTCAGACCCAGGCGATCTCGAACGGGAACGAGACGGTCGCACAGGGGAACGGACTGATCGCGTCGGGACCGTCGTACATCCGCGAGGACAGGCTGGCCGAGGGCAGGCAATTCGAGCGGGGCGAACGCGAGGCAGTGATAAACCCCGCAGCGGCGAATCAGTTCGAAGAAAACGTCACCGTCGGCGACGAACTCGCGGTGACGATCCTCGGCGGCGAGCGAACGACACTCGAGGTGGTCGGCATCACCGACACCAGCGAGGGACAGAGCCCGTTCGAGGGCTTCGAATCCTCGCCGCGCATCTACGTGCCGACGGATCCCTACTACGCGGAGCAGGCGGCCGGACTGGGGATCGGCGGTGGTGGTAACGGGAGCGGCGAGAGCGATACCGAGAGCGGCGGTGGAAACGAGAACGACGGCGATGACGCCCGCTTCCTGGCGATCATCATCGAAGCCGAATCGACCGACCAGTCCGATATCGACGCCGCCCGCGAGAGCGCGACCGCCTACCTCGAGAGCGACCAGTCCGACGCGAGCGACCTGCTGGGTGACGACCTCGAGATCACCTTCCAGACGAGCACGGAACTGCTCCAGCAGCTCCAGGACGTACTGGATCTCCTCCGGAACTTCATCGTGGGCATCGCGGCCATCTCCCTGCTGGTCGGCTCGATCGGCATCGCGAACATCATGCTCGTCAGCGTCACCGAGCGGACCCGCGAGATCGGCATCATGAAAGCCGTCGGCGCACAGAACCGCGACGTGCTCGGCCTGTTCCTGACCGAGGCGGTGATCCTCGGCGTCATCGGCGCGATCCTGGGAACGGGGCTGGGACTCCTCGGCGGCTATCTCGGTGCGCAGTACGTCGACCTGCCGCTGGTCTACCCCCTCGAGTACGTCGCGCTCGCGATCGCCGTCGGGATTCTCGTCGGGATCCTCGCCGGGCTGTATCCGGCCTGGCGGGCCGCGCGAACGGATCCGATCGATGCGCTCAGGTACGAGTGACGCGACCGCCGGATCGGTCGGTATCGCTCGCAGTCGCGATCATCGGTCGGACTCGCGATCTCGGTCCCGGTCCCCGTAGCGATCCCCCTCGAGCCCGTCCGACGGGAATCGATCCGCCTGACTGTCACGATCTCGGCTCGGCACCGTCTCGGTATCGCGGTCTCGAGTCGACGTCGAGTCGACGTCGCGATCCCGGGACGACGGCACGTCGGTGGCGTGAGACGGCCGATCCGCCGTCGAGAATCCGACCGTCTCCCGCGTCCGCCGTCGTTTATCGGGATACTCGTGTGCGAGGTAGGCACCCAGATAGCCGCCCAGCGCCGATAGCCCGACGGTGTAGGCGAGAACGAGCAGGAGGGCACCGACGATGAGAATCGAGATGAAGGCGATGCCACCGCCCGGAGCGCCGCCGACGAGTCCCAGCCCGAGGAAGCCGAAGATCAGGGCTCCGCCGGCCGCGATCGGGAGGAACGTAATGAGCCCGGCGATCGCGCCCGCGATCGTCCCCGTCCGTTCGTCGGGCCCCTCAAGAAAGCCCGCGACGGCTCCCCCGAGAACGGTCGAGCCGGGGATAAACGAGAGGGCGACGCCGATGACGGCACCGATGACCGCGTTGATGAGCGTTCGGGTCCGGACCATACTCGACGAACGGCGGGCGCGGTGAAAAGTGTCGGTGGTTCGTGGTGTCTGACTGCGCGCCGTGTCGCGGGAGAGACGTCGACGCGGTCAGTCGTTGGCGGCCCGCGAACTCGACTCCTCGAAGGTCGTCTCTGTGTCGGCAGACTCGGCGGGCGGCTCCTCGAGGTCGGACTCGATGAGTTCCGCGAACGTGGCGTCGCCGTTGACCTCGTCGGCGAGCAGGTCGACGGCTTCGACGAAGACCGCGACGATCAGCGGGCCGACGACGACGCCGATCGGGCCGAGCGTAAAGAGTCCGCCGGTGAAGCCGACGAAGTAGAGGCTGCCGGGCAGACCGGCCGACCGGCGGGAGAGTCGCGGTCTGACGGCGATATCGGGGAGCCACGCCACGAGGACGAGTCCGAGGACGCCGATCAGGGTCGCCGCGACGAGGTCGCCGGCGGCGACGTGATAGAGCGAGATCGGAGCGATGAGCATGCTCGGCCCGATGATGGGGACGAACTGCAGGACGGCGGCAACGATCGAGAGCGTCAGCGCGGCCTCGTAGCCGAGAATCCGGAACAGCGGGTACGCGATGGCGAGCGTCGCGATCGAGGTCGCAACCTGCAGGACGTAGATCGCGTACAGCGTCTCGCGGGCCCGCTGGGCGAGCGCGTAGACGATGTCCCGATAGCCATGTGGGATCGGCGCGACGGCGGCTCGACCCGCTTCCTCACCCTTGAGCAGGAGGCCGAACATCAGGACGATAAACAGCGCGAACTTGATCGCGAGCACCGGCAGCGCCAGCGCGAACGAGGTCGCGGCGTCGCTGAGATAGCCGACCGCGAGCGCCTGTACCTCCCCGGCTTCGACGGTGTGCGTCGCCTCGAGCACCGTCACGGAGAGCTCCCGCGGGAGCCGTTGGACGGCGTCTTCGACCTGCTCGATGCGGAAGTAAAGCGCAACGACGATCGGCGAAAAGACCGCGACCGCGGTCACGAAGCCGATGACGGTCGCGGCGAGCGTCCCCGTCCACTCGGTGAGGCCGCGCCTGACGAGCCAACCCTGAACGGGCATGAGGACGTAGGCGACGGTGAGCGCGAAGAGAATCGTTCCGAGCACATCGAGCAGGATGCCAGCCGTGAGGACGCCGAGCGCGACGACGATCACCGCGAGGACGTATCGCCGCCGCCCGTTCGAACTCGCCGTCCCGCTCGATGATCGTGTCACATCGGTGAGTATCAGCCGGAGAATAAAGTCTTTCGGCTCTGAGAGCGGTGCGGGAACGAAATGACTCGATCACGGGCCTTAAGACTACCCAGTGCAACCACCGGGTAATGAAACGACGAACGTTCGTGGGCGCAGTCGGTGGAAGCGCGGTCGCCGGCGTCGCTGGCTGTCTGACTCGGGAAGGGGGCGAGAATGACGATCAGGGGAACGGGACCGGCGATCAGGGGAACGGGACCGACGAGATCGATCCCGAACCGGAGACCCCCGATCTCGAGGGGGAGCTTCAGGTCGCGACCTACGAGACGATGGTCGACGGCGAGGGTGCGGCCGGCCCGTGGCTCAAGGAGGCCTTCGAGGCGGAATACCCCGACGCCGAACTGACGTGGACCGTTCCGAACAACGCCATCAACGACTACATCGATCGCGAACGGCAAAACGCCGATATCGACGCTGACGTCTATCTCGGCACGAACGTCGACGACCTCGTCCGGATCGACGACACCCTCGACGACGGCGGCCTCCTCCGCGAGCTCAACGTCGATCGGATCGACAACGCCGAGCGGATCCGCGACGGGCTCGACATGGGCGACCCTCACGGGCGCGTCCTCCCCTACGACACGGGCTATATCTGTCTAGTCTACGACGAGACCGTCGTCGACGAACCCGAGACGCTCGACGACCTGACCGAACCGGCCTACGAGGACGCGCTGCTCGCCCAGAACGCCCAGAGTTCGGACTCGGGACAGGCCTTCCTGCTGTGGACGATCGACGCCTACGGCGAGGACGGCTATCTCGACTACTGGCGCGCTCTCGACGAGAACGGCGTTCGTGTCCTCGACAGCTGGGACGAGTCCTATACCAGCGCCTATATGAACGAAGAACGGCCGATGGTCGTCTCCTACTCGACCGATCAGGTGTTCGCCAACGAGTACGACTACGATATGAGCCGCCATCAGGTCGCGTTCCCGAACGATCAGGGGTACGCCAACCCCGAGGGGATGGGGATCTTCGAGGGCGCGTCCGAACTCGATCTCGCATACGAATTCCTCAACTTCGCCCTCTCGAGCGAGGCCCAGGCCGTCATCGCCCAGCGCAACGTCCAGTTCCCGGCCGTCGCCGAAGAGCACGTCGACCTCGACGAGGAGTTCGATCAGTACGCACACGTTCCGCCGGAGGCGGTGACGATCGGCTACGACGAGCTCCGAGGCAATCTCGACGGCTGGGTCGAGGACTGGGCGCGCGAGTTCGCCGGCCGGTAGGCCCGTGTCTCGACCGCGAGAATCGGATCGTTTCGTCCGGCTCCGGAAGCGATCCGCCGGCGCTCGCCGCTGGCTCGAGCGCCACGCGCTCGCTCTGACGGCGGTGGCGACGGCCGGCGTCCTCGCCGTCATGCTCTACCTGCCGGTCGGCGTCGTCTTCGTCAACGCCGCGTTCGACGACGGCGGAGCGACGCTCGCGTTCTTCCGCGAGGTCCTCACCGACCCGTTCTATGTCGGCGCGCTCGCGGACGTCTTCGCCGAGCCGCTGGCGGTTCGCAGCCACCTTGAGTCGCTGGTCGGCTGGCTCGCGGCGATCTCGATTTCCGTGTCGCTCGAATACCCGATTCCCGGCGTTTCGCTGCCGATACCGTGGCCGAGTCTCGAGGTACCGGCGGTCCGGAAGGGACTGTTCGGCTTTACGGCCTATCAGGCCGTGCTGTCGACGATCGCGAGCGTCGCGCTGGGGCTGCCCGCCGCCTCCGTCCTCGCGAACTACGAGTTTCGGGGCCGGCGAACGCTGCGCTCGCTGACGATCCTCCCGTTCGTGCTGCCGGGGATCATGGTCGCCGTGGGCTTCTACGCGATGTTCGGGCAGGCGGGAACGCTCAACCAGTTACTCGGCGTCGCCGGACTGGGGCCGTACCCGTTCATCGAGTGGAACCCGCTCGCGATCGTGATCGTCGCCCACGCGTTCTACAACGCGCCGCTGGTCGCCCGCGTGACCGTCGCCGCCTGGGAGTCCGTCGACGTCCGGAGCGTCGAAACCGCACGTAGCCTCGGGGCGAGTCCCCGTCGCGCGTTCCGCGACGTGGTCGTTCCGCAGCTCCTGCCGGCCGTCCTGACGGGCGCGTTGCTGACCTTCATCTTCACCTTCATGACCTTCCCCATCGTGCTCGCGTTGGGCGGCCTGCAGCTCGCGACGGTCGAAGTCTGGATCTACGATCGGGTCCGCCAGCTTGCGTACTCCGAGGCCGCGACGCTGGCCGTCCTCGAGACCATCCTCTCGCTCGGGCTCACGTACGCCTACCTCCGGTACGAGTCCGCCCAGTCCGGGCTGGCTCGAGCGGCCGCCGCGCCCTCCCGAAAACCGCTCTTTCCCGACCTGCGAACGGCGCTCTCACCGCGCAGGCTGGCGATCGTCGGCTACGGGCTCATCACCCTCGTCGTCTTCGTCGGTCCGATGGCGAGTCTCGTCGTCGGGAGCGTGACCGACGGAGGCGGGTTCACGCTGCGCCATTACGCGTTCCTGCTCGAGCGCCAGCTCGAGGGGGCCGACTATCAGACGCTGCCGTGGGTCGCGATCCGGAACTCGCTCGTCTTCGGGGTCGCGACGCTGGCCGTCGCCGTCCCGATGGGCGTGGTCGTCTCAGTCGTGACGGTCCGGGCCGGTCGCGGTGGGACGATCGTCGACACGCTGGCGATGCTCCCGCTGGCGGTCAGCGGGGTCGTGTTCGGGATCGGCCTGTTGCAGGGACTGGTCTTCGGCATTTCGCTGCCCGGCGGCTGGCGGTTTCAGGTGACCGGCGCGGTCGCGATCGTCGCCGCCCACGCCGTCGCGGCCTACCCCTTCGTCACGCGCAACGTCTCGCCGCTCCTGTCGAACCTGGATCCGGCGATGGTCGAGTCCGCTCGAGCGCTCGGGGCCTCCCGGTACCGCGCGCTCCGGGACGTGGAACTGCCGCTCGTGGCCAGCGGCGTCGTCGCCGGGGCCGCCTTCGCCTTCGCCATCTCGATCGGCGAGTTCTCTTCGACGGTGATTTTGGCCAGCGGGAGCCAGACCTACACCATGCCCGTCGCCGTCGAGCGCTATCTCGGCCGCCGCTCCGGGCCAGCGATCGCCATGGGGACTGTACTGTTAGTCGTCACGGCCGCGAGTTTCGTCGTCGTCGACCGCGTCGGCGGGAGGTTCGAGCGATGACCGAACTGCGCCTCGAGGGCGTCTCGAAGGTCTACGGTGCGGACGACACCGGCACCGTCGCGCTCGAGGGTGTCGACCTCACCGTCCGCGACGGGGAGTTCTTCACCCTCGTCGGCCCCTCCGGCTGCGGGAAGACGACGACGCTGCGGACGATCGCCGGGTTCGAGGAGCCGACCGACGGCACCGTCTCCTTCGACGGCCGGGCGATGACCGGCGTGCCGCCCGAACGGCGGGACGTCGGCGTCGTCTTCCAGAGCTACGCGCTGTTTCCCCACATGAGCGTCGCCGAGAACGTCGGCTACGGCCTCCGGTTTCGGGAACCGCCGGACGGCGGGACGGTGGACGAACGCGTCGCCGAACTGCTCGAGCTGGTCGATCTCGAGGGGATGGGCGACCGAGATCCGGAACAGCTGTCGGGCGGCCAGCGACAGCGGGTGGCGCTGGCTCGCGCGCTCGCGCCGGCGCCAGACCTGCTCTTGCTCGACGAGCCGATGAGCGCGCTCGACGCACAGCTTCGGGAGTCGCTGCGTCGGCAAGTCAAACGGATTCAGTCGGAACTCGAGATCACCACCGTCTACGTCACCCACGATCAGTCGGAGGCGCTGGCGATCTCGGATCGGCTCGCGGTCATGAACGGAGGGCAGGTCGAACAGGTCGGCCGACCACAGGAGATCTATCGCGAGCCCGCGACGCGGTTCGTCGCGGAGTTCGTCGGGGACAACAACGTCTTCGACGGCGAGGTTCGAAGCCGCGAGGGCGAGTACGCGACGGTCGCCGTCGGGGACGAGACGTTCAGGCTGGCGCTCCCCGACGGAAGCGATCGCGTGACCTTCTGCGTGCGACCGGGCGCGCTTTCGCAAGCGGTCGCGGACGGGCGATCGGCCGCTGCGAACCGGCTGACGGTGAGCGTCGAGACCAGCGAGTTCCTCGGCGAAACCGTCCGGGTCAACGGCCGGTGGAACGACAATAGAATCGTGCTCCAGCTACCGGTCGTTCCCGAGAGCGACGAGCTGACGGTCGGGTTCGCGCCCGACGACGCACACGTCGTCGCTCGGGAGTGAGCTATCGCCGGTCGTCTCGAGGGTCCCGGAACCTGCAAGTGTCCCTCTTTCACCATCGGTGTGGTAAAATATGGCATGAGAGTCACTCGAAAGCTCCGGATCGACGTCGAGCGCAGGGAGCTCGCGGCCGGGACCGCGATCACCGTTCGCGTCCGCGACAATCGACGGCAACCCGTCGAGGGAGCCGTCGTCACGACCGAAACGAAGTCGGCTCGGACGGACGAGCGCGGCCTGTGTCGACTGCGGTTCGACTCGCCCGGATTCTGGAAGCTCACGGCGGCGAAATCGCCGAGCGAGCGCGTCGCGTACGAGCCGGCGTCGGCGCTCGTTCGCGTCGTCCCGAACGCGACCGCGCTCCGTCCGTATCGCCCCACGAGATCGCGATAGAGCTACGTCGACGGGGTCGCTCTCGAGGCCGAGGGTGTAATCGCCTACCACAGCGTTATCCCGCTAGCTCCCGTCTCCGATAGCATGGCAGACTCCAAAGACAGTCGAGACAAGCAGGCCGACGACGAGGAGGAGCGCCAGCGGAAACGAGAGGTCTCGGAGGCGCTCGAGCGAGACGACGAGGACGAACCGGCGCTCGACGAGGAGACGGATGAGGCGGAAGCCGACTCCGACGGAGACGAGCGGGACGAAGAAGGCGCGACGGAGGAGTAGAAGTCGTTACGTAACGCCCCAGAAGAACGCGATGCCGAAGACGGTCACGACGGAGAGGAGCAACTGGAGCGGTGCGCCGACCCGGACGAAGTCCATGAACTTGTAGCCGCCGGGGCCGTAGACGAACAGGTTCGTCTGGTAGCCGACGGGCGTGAGGAACGCGGTCGAGGCCGCGAACGTCACCGCGAGCACGAACGCGAAGGGGTTCGCACCGATCTGCGTGGCGGTCTCGACGGCCACCGGGAGCATCAACACGACGCTGGCGTTGTTCGAAATCACGCCCGTGATCAGCCCCGTCGCGAGGTAGAACACCCACAACACGCCGATGACGGGGAGATAGGCACCGGTCGAGGCGACGAGGGTCCCCAGGAGATCCGCCCCGCCGGTCTGTTCTAAGGCGATTCCCAGCGGGATGATGCCGGCGAGCAGGAAGATCACGTCCCACTCGACGGCGTCGTAGATCTCCGTCGGCTTGAGGACGCCCGTCGCGACCATCGCGACGACGCCCGCCAACGCGGTCACGAGGATGGGCAGGGAGAGCGCCGACATGGCCTCGAACGCCCCGACGCCCGTCACGCCGGCGAGGGCGGAGCCGACCGCGTCCCATGGCACAGCGACGAATCCGACGACGCCCGCCATGATCGCCGCCGCGTGAGGAATCTTCTCGGTTCGGTAGTCCGGCTCCTCGGGCTCGTGTGCGACAATGAAGTCGTCGTTCTGCGAGAGCCGGTCGATGCTGTCCGGAGCCGCTTGGACCAGCAGCGTGTCACCGACGCGGATCCGACGCTCGTCCATGTGATCCCGGACCGTCTCGCCGCGGCTCCGGAACGCCAGCACGGTCGCGTCGTAGCGCTGGCGGAACGTCGACGTCTCGAGCGATTCGCCGACGAGGAACGAGCCCCGCGGGACGACGATCTCGACGAGGGTCCGTTCGGGGACCTCGTCGGGCTCTAAGTCCTCGACCGTCTGTGGGTTGCCCGCGAGCGTGAGTGTTCCCCGATCGACGAACTGCTGGACGGTGTCGCGATCGGCGCGCAGCCGCAGCAGGTCACCCTCTCGAATCGTTTTCTGACTGATCGGTTCGATGAACTCCTCGTCGTCGCGGACGACCTGGAGGATGTCGGCGTCGAACTCGACGTGGTCGATGGCCTCGGCGACGGTCGTGCCGACGATCGGCGAGTCCTCGTTGACGATGACTTCGGTCAGATACTCCTCGATCGCGTACTCCTGGACGTAGTCCTCCTCGACGGGAACGCGCTCGGGCAGCAGTCGGTGGCCGATAGTCATGAGATAGAGACTACCGACGAGGAGGACGACGATCCCGAGTTTGGTGAACTCGAACATCGAGAACGGGTGGTCGAGCAGGCGTGCGGAGACGTCACTCGCGAGGATGTTCGTCGAGGTCCCGATGAGCGTGAGCATCCCCCCAAACATGGAGGCGTAGGAGAGCGGGATCAGGAGCTTCGACGGGGAGGTCTTCCCCTTGTGGGCGATGTCCGAGATGACGGGAACGAGGATGGCGACGACCGGCGTATTGTTGATAAACCCGGAGATCGGGCCGCTGACGCCGATCGTCGCGAGCAACTGTTTGTCGAGGTCGTCGCCGGCGAACGCGGACATCTTGCGACCGATGATCTGGACGACCCCCGTCTGGCTGATCCCCGAACTGAGAATGAGCATCGCCAGGACGGTGATGGTCGCCGAATTGGAGAAGCCGGACGTCCCTTCCGCGGTCGATATTTCGGTGAAGTTCACCACGCCGTCGGCCCCCAGTACCATCAATAACACCATGATCAGGATGGCCGTCACGTCGATTGGCAGCCATTCGGTGATGAACAGGACGAGCGCGATAGCGATGATTCCGAACACGACCAGCATCTGGGGAGTCACGACGAGTCCACCGGACTCGGCGGCCAGCGGCGTGGCCCCGATATCTGAGAGGAGACGTCCGGACACAGTTGACAGTACGGATATTCGGACCGTCCCGCTTGAAGGCCCCGATTCGATACGAGTCGGCGACCCGGCCCCGCATCGCGTCGCCGCTCGGCGGCGCGTTCGATCCCCTCGCGGGCCTCGGGGACGAGCAGTTCGCGGACCGTCGGCGTCCCGACTCGTGAACATCTTCGGACGAGTTCCTTTGGCGCGGGAACCGGACGGGATACTCAAGTGAGCGTCCCGACCACGAATGCGTATGACGGCGTCCGCCGCTCGAGTCGGGGGATCCACTGCAGTCGGGCTAGATTCGCACGGCCCACTGCGATCGCGAGCGAGGAGCACACGATCGACCCGCATGCGACCAACCGAACGGCCGATACTGACCGGAGACGACCCATGAACGACTACGCGCTCGTTATCGCGATTGCGAACACGGCGACGATGCTGACGGGGGGCGCAGTCGCAGCGCTCGCCTACCGCGCGTTCCGACGGACCGGTGCCGCGGCGCTGCGAGCAGTCGCGGCCGGCTTCGGCGTCATCGTCGCCGGCTCGGTGCTCGGCGGCGGCGTGCACCTCGTCGGTGGTGCGGTCGGACTCGGCGTCGCCCTCCAGAGCGCGATCACCGCGCTCGGGTTCGGACTCCTGCTGTACTCGCTGTACGCCGAAACGACCGATATCACTGTTACCACGGAGATCTCACTATGACTGACGGACCGACCGAGCGGCCGACGCGCGTCGTCGCACAGGGGACCTTCGACCTGCTCCATCCCGGCCACGTCCACTACCTCGAGGAAGCGGCCGCGCTGGGCGAGGAACTGCACGTCATCGTCGCTCGCGCGGCGAGCATCGCTCACAAGCCCGCTCCCGTCCTCCCGGACGAGCAGCGCCGCGACGCCGTCGCCGCGCTCGAGGCGGTCGATCGCGCTCGGCTCGGTCACCCCGAGGACTTCTCGATTCCGATCTGCGAGATCGATCCTGACGTGCTCATCCTCGGTCACGACCAGCACCACGACGAGAGCGAGGTCGAGGGGATGCTCGCGGCGTGGGGGATCGACTGTCGCGTCGAACGGGCGAGCGGGCTCGAGCCGACCGGCGACGAACTATATTCGAGCAGCGACATCGTCGCACGGGTGCTCGCCGAACGGAATAGGGATGGACCGCGATCGCCCGTCGAGCGAGCGGCCGATGCCGACGACTGAGAGAGCGCCGCCGTTACTGCGAGGACAACCGCGATCGGAACCGCTCGAGGCCTACGTCGAGCATGTCGGGGCTGACGGGTTGGAACTCGCCATTGTCGGGCAGGTATGATCTGACCGAGTCCCAGCTATCGCGGGCGTAGCGCTCGTCGAGCAGGACCCGAACGCCGACGTCCTCGGGACTGCGGATGACGCGGCCGATCGCCTGCCGAGCCTTGCGGACCGCGGGAATGGTCAGTGCGTACGTGAAGCCGTCGCCGAACTCGTCGTCGTAGGCCCGGCGGACGGCCTTCGTCCGGGGGCTCGAGGTGTTGACGATCGGAACGCCGCAGACGACGGCCGCGGCCAGCCGGTCGCCGCTGTAGTCGACGCCCTCGGTCAGCGTGCCTCGGAGGCTGGTGACGAGCACCTTCCCCTCGCCCGCGAAGAACTCGTCTTTGAGCGACTGGGTGGTCTCGTCGTCGCTCGCCGCGTCGAGCAGGATCGGCTTGTCGACCCGGTCCTCGAGGGTGCCGGCGGCCCACTCGGCCTCGGCGTAACTGGGCATCCCCACGAGGACGTTGCCGGGGAGGCGGGCGACCTTCCCGATCGCGTCGGCGTAGGATCGGCGCGTCGGATTGTCCGCTCCCGGGCTGCCGCGATTGTCGTAGGTGTACTTCGGCGCGGCGACCGCGAAGCTCTCGCGGTTCTCCGCGGGGAAGTGCAGGCCGTACCGGCGCTCGACGACCGGTCGGTCCTCCTCGCGCGCGAGGTACTGGAGTCCCGTCACCTCGGTGAAGGCGTCCATCGGCTCGAGGGTCGCGCTCATCAGGATCCCGCCGCCGAAGTTGCCGAGTCGGTCGCCGATGGCGTCGCTCGGCACGCAGTTGTGCAGTGAGAGGCGTGCATTGTAGGCCCGCCGCCACGACTCCGGCGGCTCGGTATCGTCCCAGGTTCGCTCGAGTTCGATCTCGCGGAAGTAATCGGTGTGACCGCGGCGGTACCACTCACCGAGCACGCGGCCGACAGCGGGCGCGGCGCGGGTCCGGTCCTCGTCTTCGGCCTCGTTCAGCACTCGTTCGACGACCGCGCCGACGGCCTCGGCGCGGACCCACTCCGCGTCGCCGTGTCCCGCTTCTTTCGCCCACTCCGAGAGTTCGTCCTCGGTGGGCTCACCCGGCTCGCGCAGCGGGATCTCCTCGTCGCGGAGATCGTTCAGGTTCGACTGCCATCCCCGATAGTTCCGGTCGAGGTGGGCCGTGACCCGGCGATCGAGTTCTTCGCGGAGATCCTGTACGAACTCGAGGGTCCGATTGAGCTCCTCGAACGAGACGTCGCTGTCCTCGAGTTCCCCGCGGACGAGGTCCGCGTCGGCGGTCTTGGAGCCGCCCTCGGCCTGCCGGCCCTCGCGTTCGAATTTGATCGGCTGGATGACTCGCGAGAGTTCGGTCTCGGCGTCCCGGAGCGTGCTGTCGGCGACGCCCTCGCTGACCAGGTCGCGGACGCGCGGCTCTAACATGTGGGCCTCGTCGCAGACGACGAACGTCGACTCGTCCAGCAGCGCGCCGGTGAAGGAACCGACCGTCCGGGGGTCGAAGGCGTGGTAGTAGTTCCCCATCACGACCTCGACCTCGCCGAGGGCGGCCCCCATCACGGAGTGGGGACAGGTACCGTGTGTCACCGAGCGGGCGACCAGCTCCTCCGGCGTGACCATTCCGGCGTCGGTGAAGTCGTAGGGAACCGCCTCCGCGGCCGAACCGTTCTCCTCGTCGTCCGGCAGGTCCTCCAGGTACTGCGCGTAGAACGGACAGTACTCGGTCTCGGCCCCCACGGGACCGCCCTCGCCGTACTCGGGGAGATCGGGCGGATAGGGCGTCGGTTCGCCTGCGGTCTCGAGGAACGTGTTCTTCGACCGGCTGCCGCTGTCGGCCAGTCCGATCTGCTGGCTTCGGGCGCGGGCGGCCAGATTCTGTGCGGTCGTGTCGCCGCCCTCGCCGGTGAGGTCGCGAGTGCGATCCCGCAGGGTCTCACACCGGTCGTAGACGTTGCCGTCGTCGATCCCCGCCGCGTTCTCGCGGTTGTACGGACAGACGTCGGCCTTCCCGACCAGCGTGAGTCCCGAAATCGGGTCCCAGTCGGTCGGCAGGTTCTCGTTGATCGTCTCGAGGTCGGCTTCGAACTGGCGCAGTTGCTGTTTGACGCTCGTGAGGACGAGCACGCGCTCGTAATCGGTGTCCGGATCGCGCACGAGGTCGATCCCCGCGGTGAGCGCGATCATCGTCTTCCCGGTACCACAGGCCCCTTCGATGACGGTGTAGCCGCCCTCCCGTCCGGTGTCGATGGCCGTCTCGATACCGTCGACCTGCGGCTCGTAGGGCTGGGTGTGGCCGAACACCGTCCGCCAATTCGTCATTCTTCCCGTACTCATCGTCGGTCGTCCATAGCGTTGACGGACTGGATTGGCCGCGCCATGCGGGATAAATGTCGGGAGGATCCGGACCCGCCCAAGCGACTCGAGACGATGATCGCGCGTTCGCACCGACCGCCACCCCGCAGGTTGCTGCCAGCGTGACCCTTTAACCACCTGAGTCCCTACGGTCGCCTGTGAAGGTTCCCCAATCCCTCGAGAACGTCGACCAGGACGCGGTCATTCGTACGTTCGAGTACGGCGACGGTAGCGTTATCGCGGTCGATTTCGGTAGCTCGGCCGCAGACATCTCGGTCGATATCGTCGGCTCGACCGCGATCATCGTGGCGGACGGCGAGCAGTTCGAGTTTGAGCTTCCGCCGGAGGCGAGCGACGTCTCCGCGCGAAACGGCGTGCTCACGATCGAAGAGTAGCGACCGATACGAACGACTGCGGCGAGGACGAGCCATCGATTGCACCGCTGTTTTGCGGATTTCGACCGGCGACCGAGCGGACCGGCGTTTCGAAACGGGACCGAAGCGCAACGCCTTCCCCGATCCGCCGACTACTCCGGCTATGAGCGATTCGATCGACGTCGAGCGCTGGCGCGACGAACTCGAGTCGAAACGCGCTGAGAAAGACGAGTTCTTCGCCGACCATCCCCAGTCGCCGATCCCGCCGGAAGCGCGGGAGGACTTCGAGGGCCTCGACTACTTCGACCCCGATCCGGACTATCGGGTGACCGCGACCGCCGCGGTCCACGACGACCCCGAGGTCGTCCTGATGGACACCACCGCGGGCCGGGAGATGCGCTATCTCCGCGTCGCGACCCTCGAGTTCGAACTCGACCGCGAGGACGAGGACCTGCAGGACGGGACGTTCGAACTCGCGGCGTATAAACAGGAGAGCCCGAACGAGCAGCCACTGTTCGTGCCGTTTCGCGACAAGACGACGGGCCAGCAGACCTACGAGGGCGGTCGGTACATGGAACTCGAGCCGGATCGAGACCTCGAGGACGGCGACGAGCTCGTCGTGGACTTCAACATCGCGTACTCGCCGTTCTGTGCCTACAGCGAGACCTTCGACTGTCCGCTGCCCCCGGAGGAGAACTGGCTCGAGGTGGCGATTCCGGCCGGCGAGCGGGACGAGTAGTCCGGCCGGCGAGCGAGACGAGGACGTCGCTCGGATCGGTCGTCCCGGCCGGTGGAACGCACGCGAGAGTGTGACAGTCCCGCTGGTCGAACGTTTCCTCGAGTCGATCGGGTGGGTGACGATCGGCGGTCCGTCAGAGAGGTGCGTTTCGACTCGAGTTATCGGCGTCGTGACGGCCTGTGTGACGGGAGTAACGGTCTCGAGTGGAAACCGGGGGGTTTTCGCTGACAGGTTCCTTAGCAGCGGACGGATACGGCGGAGTTAGGGAGCGACGCCGACGGTGAGTAGGGTGCCAAATTCGCGGTAGCGTTCGACCATGTCCTCGCGGCTCTCCCAGTCCTCCGTGGGGAACTCGACCTCGTCGGGGATGGCTATCTCGCGATCGGGGATGGTGTCCTGCTCGGCGACGGCGAGTCCCGCGTCGCGGAAGGCCTCGCGGTACTGCTGGCGGTCCCAGCGGGTCATCTCGATGGCGATGAACTCCTGCCACTCGTGGGAGTGGACGTTCTCCTCGTAGTAGTTGACGGCACAGTAGAAGGTGCCACCGGGCCGGAGGACGCGAGCGATCTCCGCGAGCGTGTGGTGGGGATCGGCCGCGTAATAGAACGCCTCCATGCTCCAGATATGGTCGATCGAATCGTCGGCGAAGGGGAGTTCATCGAAGTCACCGACGAGATAGCCGACGGCCGGATCGTCGGTGTACGTCGCCGCGTTGCGTGCCATTTCAGGAGAGCCGTCGAGCCCGTAGACCCGGCCGGCGTCTTTGGTATCGCGGAGCGCGCGACCGGCGTAGCCGCTCCCGCAGCCGAGATCGAGGACGACGTCACCGGCTTCGATCGGCATCCGCGCGAGCGCGTGCTTCGCGGTGTGCCAGTGGCGCTCCTCCATTCCCTTGTCCCGACCGCTCGCCGCCCAGTCGTCGAACTCCTCGCGGATGCTCATATACGAGACGCTGCGGTCCGCGGGCCTAAACGCGTTCGCATCGGTGCAGCGTCTTCCGAGACCGACTCGCCCCGACCGTTCTCACGGTGATGAGAACCACCGATAGATACTTTAGGCTGGCCTAAAACATATGGAGTGAAGGGTCGTCAGTGACCGAAATCCGTGGGCATCCGGATTTCGACGCTCGGTGAGTGACACTGTCCCAGCCTCGCCAGTTTTTCAGGCCCTTCCTCCGTTTCCGACACTGACTCCCTCAAAGATACATCCGCACGCTTAAGGGAGTTCCCAAAGTTGTTCACGGCAATATGGATTACGCGCTTGAAATAGACGGGACACCGGAAACGGTACCGGGTGGGACCGGCGTGCTCCTCTTGCATCCGAGTACCGGCGAAACCGACCGCATCGACACCGATTTCCTCAAAATCGACACCGACAACTTCCTCGTCATCTCCACGCGAACCACCGCTCGCGAAGTCAGGCAGAAACTCGAGTACTACGATGTCGACGAGGAGCGCGCCGAAATTCTGGATACGCTCAGCATCGAACGCGGCTACTCGCGGCGTTCGTCAGATACGGTCCACTACGTCGCCGCCCCCGATGACGTCGACGGCATCGTCGAGCATATCGACGGCTTCCTCGACGACCACGACGGCAAACTCCGCATCAGCTTCGACTCCGTCACCGAACTCGCCTACTACGCCGGCGACGACCAGGCACTCGAGGCGGTCGAACGAATCCTCGAGTTGCTCGAGGAACACGACGCCGTCGGCCTCTTCCACCTCTCGGAGGAGCCCCACGACGAGGCACTCGTCGACGAGTTCCGCGGGCTGTTCGACGGGATCATCGACCTCGACGAGGACGGCAGCGTCGACGCCGAGTTCTGACAGAACAGAAGCGCAGTAGTCGATTGTAACAGCACTACGGAACGGAGGCGTGAGCAGGTCGCTCGCTACTAGTCGACACAGTCGGCAGTGCACAGCGTATCGGACGGTCTCGAGTACGATTCCCAACTGAGAGCATACTGTCGACCAGGGACAACTGAACCCGAACGAAACGCGTCTAGTCCTCGAGCGAGTCGAACGTTTTCTCGGCCCACTGGATCGCGTACTCCGGTCCGTGGTCCAGATACGCCTCGGTATCGAGCGCGGCGAAGGGAGCCGGCAACTCGATCGCGTGTTTGATCGCGGCACACGCCAGCTCCGTCGCGTCCGCGAAGTCAGTGTCACCGCGCGCGACCGCACGTGGGAGTCCGGCAACGCGGTCCTCGAGTCGCGTCCCGGCGTCCTGCCAGGCGTCGGCTAGTTCCGGATGGTCGTCGTGCCAGTCCGCGAAGACCTCGCGCGTCTGCAGACCGACCCAGCCGTCGTACAGCGCCGCGGCGATCTGATAGGTGTCGGTGGGGTCGAGCGCGACCGCCTCGTCGAGGTCGTGATACGTCTCCTCGAAGAAGCCGATGAAGTGTTCGGGAACCTCGAGATCGACCTGAACGAGCGCTTCGGCGATCAAGAAGTCGACGAAGGAGTCCGGAGACCCCTCGACGCGCGGTTTGACGAGGACGATCGGCGGGTCGGTCTGGCAGGTCCAGGCGACGCTGCCGTCGCCTGGCATCCCGATCGTGAGATCCGAACTCGCGTAGCGGGCGAGCAAGGTCGGCGCGTTCTCCGGCAGCCAGGCTGCGGGATAGCTCGCGGGCTCGAGCGCGTTGACGATCAGGCCGAGGTCCTCGGCGACTGCCGGGTTCAGCGTCTCGAAGTCGCGGTCGCAGTCGAGGACCTGCGCGTCAGGCGCGTGAGCCTCGCGGACGGCCTCGACCCGATCCGAGAGCGCACGAGCCTCGAACATCAGGCGAACGCGTTCTGGAAGACGAGCAGGATCGACAGCAGCGCCGATACGGCGACCGTGGTGAGAACGACCTTGGTTGCGGTGCTCATGTGCGGTGGGTCGTATCCGCGTCGCTTAAATCCATCTGTCTCTGGTCGGGCTCTTCCAGCCATTTCCGGGCGCGCTCTTTCGGGCGTATCGAGACGGGTTATTTCCCGTGGAACGAGGATCGGACAGGGAAGGTAAGATCTTCCCAATGGCTAGGATTCTGCAGTCGAAACGACACTGTGCTGGGAGGCGGAAAAGAGGTATCGACGGGCGAGCCTCAGTCGTCGTCCTCATCGCCGTCGTGCCACGAGTCCGGCACGTCGATGACGTACCGTCCGTCTTCCTGCAGGGAGATGATGTACTCGTCCCGGTTGTAGAGCTCCATCAGGTTGAGTTCGTACTGTCCCGGTCGGACGATCTTGATGCTCTCGAACTGTTCGTTGAGCTCCGCCCGGAGATCCTCGATCGACGGGCGTTCCCCGCTGGGCTCGCTGACGACGCGACCGTGTTCCGGAGGCTGGTCATCGGCGTCAGAGCCGACTCCAACATCCGTTTCTGATCCGGCCCCGGTCTCAGCTTCGCCCTGCGGACCGACGACATTGCCTGCATCGCTGTCGGGCCTCGAGCCGTCTCCGTCCGGACTCTCGGAGTGTGACGGGAGATCGGCCGAGGGGACGACTTCGCTGCGGGCGTCGGCCTGCGCCGAATTTTCGTCGTCCGCCATCGTAGCGGTCGTCGACGGGCTGCTCGATGGTCGATCCGACGGGTCCCGAGATGAAGTCCGCTCGTCAGTGGCCGTCTCCGTCGACGACCCGTCGGCCGCCTCGGCTGGCGATCCGGACCGGTCCTCGGGCCGACGTGCCGTCTCGGGCCACTCGTCGAACTCGCCGTCCGACGGCGGGTTCGAATCGCTACTGCCGGTATCGTCACTCGAGGGCCAGGAGCCGTCCGATCCCGTGGCTGCCGTCGATCCGTTCGACGCCGGCCGCTCAGCGGACTCCGCATCCGGTTCGTTGGCGGACCCAGCGGACACCCAGCCGCGAACCGTTTCCGCAGCGCGCGTCGCGACGCTGTCCGATTCGGGCGAGGAAGCGTCCGCCGAGGCGCTCGCCGTATCGGCCCCCCTCGAGCCGTCCGTCTCGGTTCCGCCGGACGATTCGGCTGCGGCCGTCGTGGTCGGTGCGAACTGGAACTTGTTCCCGCCGCAGTCCGGACACCCCGACAGCATCTCTTTGGAGCCGTCAGCGAACGTTCGGCCACAGTTCGTACACTGATGTGGCATTAGTTACGGGACACGAGCGCGCTGATGAGCGTTTCGTCCTTGTGGAGCGTCTCGATCTGGTTCGCCGGTCCGATCACCGTCAGCTTCGCTTCCGTCTCGTCACCTCCCATGATGCGACCGAGCAACGACGAGTCGCGGGTCTCGGACTTGGGATAGGTCTCGATCTCGATCCCGTTGAACTCGTCGGGACTGATCTCAGCCATCGTCACCTCGATGAGCCGGCTCTCCTCGTCGGGCGTCAGTCCCTCCTCCAGGATGACGATGTTGCCGTCGTGGACGCCGTCCAAGATCATCCTGATCTTCTCCATCGTCGCCATGCCGTCCATGCGTTCGCCGCTGATCAGGTCGATCTGCACGCCGTCGGGTGCGTCCGAGTCGTCCGCGTTAGTTGCTTTTGGCATCGGTAATCACCCGAAGTACTCTGCGATGTTGTCGTACACTTCGTCCATGTTGTCGCCCTCCTTCGCGGACAGGGGAATGGTCTTATGTTGCGGGAAGGCGTCCTCGATCCGCTTGACGCTCGACTCCTCGAGGTCAGTTTTGTTCGCGAAGATCAGAACGGGGAGATCGCGCGACTCGACGATACCGATCAGCATCGTGTTGACCTGCGTGATCGGATCCTCTGCGCTATCCAGAACGTAGATGACGCCGTCGACGTCCTCTCGCAGCCAGTGCATCGCTTCGGCGACGCCTTCGGTCGCCTCGCGGGAGCGGCGAATCGCGTCCTCTTCGTCCATCTCGTCGGTGAACTCCTCGTAGTCGACCTTCGTCGTCACACCCGGCGTGTCGACGATGTCGATGGTCACCGTTTTGCCGTCGCGTTCGATCTCGACGTTTTCTTTCCTACGTGCGCGACGTGTCTCGTGCGGGACGTGGCTCTCCGCACCGACCGCGTCACCAGTCCAGTCACGCGCGATACGGTTCGCGAGCGTCGTTTTGCCGGCATTCGGCGGACCGTAAATACCGATTCGTTTGGGCTCCTGTGCCGAAAACAGGCGGTCCGTAGCCCGGGAGATACTATCTTTGAGTTCTGTGAACAGTCCCATCTGTAGAGGCCTCCAGCACCGCGGGGTGCATCTGCGCGTACTACAAACTGAACTCACTTAAGCCTACGTCAGACGTGTAGACAATTCGACGGAAGAGAGTTATTATGAGACGGAACTGTAATCGAGATCGAGACGTGTTCTCAACGAATACCGAGAGAAACCCTGGTTAAAAGAGCAACTACGTGGTCGAAGGGTAACTACGGGTCTAGATCCGAGAGGGAGAAGTGAGAGACAGGAGGAATATATCAGTGTTCTACGTATATTCCGGCCGCGTGTTAGGTACGATGTGTGTTAGCATCCAACTGAATGACTATATATACCATATTAATTTCTGGAAGGCGAATCGAGCGATCCTGAGACCCCCACCCCTTCGTTTCGAGTGGAGATCGTTGCGGGCGCGGGTGGGAACACGAACTGGCGAACCGATGTGAGGAGAGAATCGGCCCCTCATTTCGACTCGAGACGCATCTCAGGCCGATTGCGATGGAGAATTCGCCGATAACGATATTTCTAGTAACTCAGAATCCTATCTAGTAAGATAGATGCCTCCAAGGACTAATTCTAGTAGGTACTAGTAAAGGTTATCCTAGCTCTAGTAAGACTAGCTGTTCTGCTAGTTCTACGGTTATTGTTTCTACTCCATCCAGATAAATCTTCTCGTGATAAATCGCCGTCGAACCCCCACCCACCCTTTTCGCTCGTTCCACCCGAAACGAAGGGGTGGGGGGGGCATCGCCGCCTCCTATTACGACATTATATATCACACTGTAATCGATCCTCGAGCCTGTCTCCTCATCGTCTCGGGACTGTGACGGCACACGTCCACTGACTCGTCTCGACTGACTCGTCTCGATCATCAGTTACGGAGAGACCACGGGAACATCGAGGGGAAATTCGTCCTGCTTTATCTCCGATCTGTTACCATGGTCCTGCAGAAGTGAGACACTGCGATCCGTTCGCTGATACGATACTTACAGACACCATTTACGTCACTATATACGCGCATGTCGCATCCGTTCCGCTATTACGCACGCGTATGTCACACGCGCACAGTCTCTACGTCTCCATCGGAGAGATCGGAACCCGATCGAGGAAAGACAACTGACTCCACACTGAACGCCGTTTCCGTTCCAAGACGAGGGGGGAAGGGAAGGATTTATTATCGTGGTTTTCCTCTGTTTCGTTTGCATCAACTGGACTCGAATCGGGTATCTGGAACGGTGGATCCCTCTACGGAGGCCACCATACCGCTGTATTTCCGCTCCCTGGTTCGACGTTCCACTCGAAATAAGGGGGTGCTGTACGACGGATGTCAGACGATAACTCAGAGATCACTGGTTCGGACGAGGTCGAGGGAACGAGCGGATTCTCGACGGATTTCGAGAACGCCGACCTCGGCGACGACGAGTCGAATCAGGGACTGTTCGACGACTTGCTCAGTGGCGAACCGATCTTCGAGAACAAGGAGGTCCTCCGCCCGTCCTATACGCCACACGAACTTCCCCATCGGAGCGATCAGATCAATAAGATGGCGACGATCCTCGTCGCCGCGCTCCGCGGCGAAACGCCGTCGAACATTCTCATCTACGGGAAAACCGGGACCGGCAAGACCGCGAGCGCCAAGTTCGTCAGCAAGGAACTCGAGAGCACCTCCCAGAAGTACTCCGTCCCGTGCGACGTCGAGTACATCAACTGCGAGGTCACCGACACCCAGTACCGCGTGCTCGCACAGCTCGCGAATAAGTTCATCGAAAAAAACAAAGCGAGGATCGACGACCGCGTCGCGGAACTCGAGTCGCTGCTGGACGACCTCGACGAGTACGATGCCGATGCTGCGCGTCACAGCGCCGACGTGACTGAGTCGGGCGATGGCGCGAACGATCAGACGGCAACGGACCCCTTCGATTTCGTCTCGAGCGAGGAGACGGAGTCGGACACAGACATTTCGACTGGAACCGATACCGACGCCATGTCGGGCGATTCTCCACTCGAAGCAGGGGGGTCTTCAGACGGATCGGCGGATCCCGCCGACTCGCGGTCGTCCGGAGCGGAAAACGGGCCGGCGAACGTCGACGACACCGGAGCCGGTCGCGACGACGCCGCGACCGATTCGACCGCGCTCCCGCCGGACCACCCCCTCGAGTCGACGCCCTTCGAGACCCGGGCCGAGGTCGACGACCGGATCACGGCTCTCGAGGACGACAAGGACTCGTTCGAGGAGGTCCCGATGACGGGTTGGCCGACGGATCGGGTCTACAGCGTCTTCTTCGACGCCGTCGATTACGACGAGCGGGTCGTCGTCATCATGTTAGACGAGATCGACAAGCTCGTCGAGAAGAGCGGCGACGACACGCTCTACAACCTCTCGCGGATGAACTCCGAACTCGAGAACTCGCGAGTGTCGATCATCGGCATCTCGAACGACCTGAAGTTCACCGATTTCCTCGATCCGCGGGTCAAGTCCTCGCTGGGCGAAGAGGAGATCGTCTTCCCGCCCTACGACGCGAATCAGCTCCGGGACATCCTCAAACACCGCTCGGAGGTCGCGTTCAAGGGGAACGCACTCTCCGACGACGTGATCCCGCTGTGTGCGGCGTTCGCCGCACAGGAACACGGTGACGCGCGGCGCGCGCTGGATCTCCTGCGGACCGCGGGCGAACTGGCCGAACGGTCCCAGGCCGAGACGATCGTCGAGGAACACGTGCGACAGGCCCAGGACAAGATCGAACTCGATCGCGTCGTCGAGGTCGTCCGCACGCTGCCCACCCAGAGCAAACTCGTCCTCTTCGCGATCATCCTGCTCGAGAAAAACGGCGTTCATAGCATCAACACGGGCGAGGTGTTCAACATCTACAAGCGCCTCTGCGAGGAGATCGACGCGGACGTGTTGACCCAGCGGCGCGTGACGGATCTCATCAGCGAACTCGACATGCTCGGGATCGTCAACGCCGTCGTCGTCTCGAAGGGACGGTACGGCCGGACCAAGGAGATCAGTCTCTCCGTTCCACTCGAAGAGACGGAGGCCGTGTTACTGAGCGACTCCCGACTGAGCGATATCGACGACGTCCAGCCGTTCGTTCAGGCGCGGTTCGAGAACTGACTGTCGGCTCACGTCCGCTCCCTCGACTTCTCTGGACTTCGGCTGCACACCCCTCAGTCTCGCCTTCCGAAACCATTCGCCGGTACCGTTCGTCCGATTAGACAGGTCGACTTCCCAGCGTCGCGTTCGGACCCCCCTATTTCGACTCGAGCCTCCTCATGGACCGCGAAAAACTCTCGAGACTCGACACGTCTGCATCTCGAGTTGCGACGGAGCTTCGAGGAGAGAGGTGAAGAACTGAGCGGTCGATTCCGGGCTCAGTTACGGTATCGGCCGATCGCGATCGTGGCCCCGGCTCCGGTACTGGCAATGGCGGCGACGCCGGCGAGTTCACCGTCCAGTCCGGGGCCAGTACCAGCAGTGTCCGGACCGGCGAGCGTCGGCGTCATCGCCGGTGTCGGTCCATGTAGCGTCGCGCTCGAGGGCGACGTCGGAGCAAGCATCCCACCGAGGACCTTGTCGAAGGTCAGGCGCACGTGGCCGAGCCACGGGATCCGGAACATGGCTTTCCCGGTGACCCATTCGGATTTGACGATATCGGTTCTGGCACCGGATCCTCTCAGCTGATCGTAGCCGCCGTTGTTGTCACCTTTCGTAACGAAGCCGGCGTGATCGGCGGGACAGGTCACGACTTCCTCACAGGTCGCATCGCCGACGATCTCCTCGCTGGCCTTGGTATCGACCCAGTGTTCCCCTTCTTCGACCCAGAAGTGGGCGCGGTGGATCACCGGCGTTTCGGCCGCATTGCCGTTGGGTCGGAAGATAATCACGTCGCCGGGATTGCCGAACTTGTCGTGGCCGCTCTCCTGGCCGTTCTCGAGGGTGACGACGCCGGTTCCGGCGACGGAAGCGTCACCGGCGAATCGGCCCTCGTCCGCGACGAAGATGAGATCGCCCCTGTGCATGTTGGGCTCCATGCTGCCGCTCTCGACGGCGACGAGCGGGGGCCAGATGCCGCTGACGCCGAATAGGAGGAGGCCGACGACGGCGACGATGGCGATGCTACTCAAGAGATCCCGCGCCACCATGACGGTCTCGTCGTCGGTCTTGAGGAACCAGCGGAGGATCCCGTCGTCGTCGATCGTCACGCCGTCGGCATTGGAGTCGGAGTCGGCGGCACTCCGGGACGGTTTCTCGGGTGCGGGCGGCGTTTGCGAACTGCCGGCGCTTCGATCCTGCGCGCGATCGTCGTCGCCGGAATCGTCCGGGGGGTTCCCGGCACTAGAACCGCTCATCGTCACTGGTTTTGCCGGGCCGCCCAATCAACTTTCCGTTCGCGGGGATCGTTCGCCCGTCGCCTCACGACTCGCGTTCCCCGCCGGCCATCCCGAACAAGACGAGCGCGATCACGCCCGTCGCGACGAAGGTAGCCGTCGGTCCCAACCCGGTCGCTGCACCCGCCGACCCGACCGCCAGCCGGAACTCTCCGATCCACGGAACCCGAAGCATCGCCTTCCCGGTGATCCAGTCCGGACTGACGATCGTCGTGTCCGCGCCCGAGCGCGGCAGTTGGTCGTAGCCGGGATTGGCGTCGCCTTTCGTGACGAATCCGTCGTGAGGTGCCGGACAGGTGACGATTTCGTTGCAGGTCGCACCGTTCAGGGAGTCGGGATCGGCTTTGGTCTCGACCCATCGCTCGCCCGCTTCGACCCAGAAGTGGGCACGGTGGATCGTCGGCGTCTCCGTCGGATCGCCGTTCGGCACGAAGATGACGACGTCGCCGGGGCTGGCGAATCTCTCGTGCCCGCTGGCTCGTCCGCTCTCGAGGGTGACGACACCGGTTTCGGCGACGGCGCTCCCCCCGGCGAACCGATCGTCGTCGACGACGAAGACGAGGTCTCCCTCCCGGACGTTCGGCTCCATGCTGCCGCTCTCGACGGCGACGAACGACGGCCAGGTCCCGCTGATTCCGAACAGGAGGAGGACGAGGACCGCAATGATCGCGAGACTCGTCGCGACGTCTCGACACGCAGTGACTCGCCAGTCGTCGCTCTCGAGCAGCCAGCGACCGATGCCGTCCTCGATTGCGACGCCGTCGTCGCGGGTCGCGCGACCCCGATCGTCGCGAGTCGTCCGGTCTCGCGTTCCGGAGTCGGACGCCCGGTCGTCGCGTTCGGACGTCCGGTCGGCGGATTCGGATGTGCGATCACGCGATTCGGGCGTACGATTCCCGGTTTCGTCTCCCCGAGACGGATCCGGTCTCGAGCGCTCGTTGCGGGATCCGGACCGATCGTCATCACGCTCGCCGCCGTCGGGACCGTCCATTGCGGATCGCTTTCTCCGAACTGGGTATCAACCTTCCGGCGGCCCTCGGTTCGCGGGAGGTCAGACCGACGACTCGAGTCAACTCGATCACCGGAAAACGCCCACCGCGAACGGGGGGATCCGCTACCCTTTTGCCCTCGCTCGCGAATGCGAGAGGTGTGCCACTCGAGGCCCCCGCTCGGATCGTCGGCGAACTCACGAGCCGCGGGTACAACGCCGAACGCGAGGCGGTGACGCGGCTCGCGGCGGCCGAGGACCCGAATGCGGCACTCGAGCGCGTCCTCGAGGAGATTCCGGACGACGCACTGGTCGTCCGGACCGAACACGTCGAGACCGTTCTGTCGACGGCCGATGCGGGGTCGGCGGGATCCGAAGCCGATCCCGTCGCTGCGACCGGAGACGAGCCCTCGCCCGCCGATTCGACCCCCTCCGTTTCAACTGGAACCGAGCCGCCTCAGGGGGGCGGATCGACCGGTCGATCTCCAGTTGAAACGGAGGGGTCTCCGTCAGCCGATCGGTCCGCCGATCCCGCCCAGCGATCGCTCGAGATCGTCGGCGATATGACCGGTCAGAGCACGGGGACGGGCGAGTACAGCGACTTCGTCTCCGTCTTTCGCGACCGGCTCGATCGACTGGGCGCGAAACTGCGGGGACGGGTCAATCACCGCCCGGCGACGGCCATTCAGGACATGCCGGGCGGCAGCGAGGTGGCGATGGTCGGGCTGGTCAACGATATCCGGTCGACGGCCAGCGGCCACTGGCTGATCGAACTCGAGGACGCGACCGGGACCTTCCCCTGGCTGGTGATGAAAGACAGGGACTACGCCGACCTCGTCAACGAACTGCTCTGTGACGAGGTGCTGGCGATGGAGGGGACCCTGGCGGACGATTCGGGAATCGCGTTCGTCGACTCGATGCACTTTCCGGACGTTCCCCGCACTCACGAGCCGTCGACGGCGGATCGCCACGTGCAGGCGGCGCTGATCAGCGACGTCCACGTCGGCAGTCAGGAGTTCATGGCCGACGCGTGGAACGCGTTCGCCGACTGGCTGCACACTCCCGAAGCCCAACACGTCGAGTACCTGTTGCTCGCGGGCGACATGGTCGAGGGCGTCGGCGTCTACCCCGATCAGGACGACGAACTCGACATCGTCGACATCTACGAGCAGTACGAGGCGTTCAGCGAGCACTTAAAAAAGATCCCGGGCGATATCGAGGTCGTCATGATTCCGGGGAACCACGACGCGGTCCGCCTCGCCGAGCCCCAGCCCGGATTCGACGAGGAACTTCGGGAAATCATGTCCGCACACGACCCACAGATCGTGAGCAACCCGTCGATGGTGACCCTCGAGGGCGTCTCCGTCCTGATGTACCACGGGGTCTCGCTGGACGAGGTCATCGCCGAGCTTCCCGAGGCGAAGGCCAGCTACGACGACCCGCACAAGGCGATGTATCACCTCCTCAAGAAGCGCCACGTCGCGCCGCAGTTCGGCGGTCACACCCGGCTGGCTCCCGAGGAGAAGGACTATCTCATCATCGACGAGGTACCGGATATCTTCCATACTGGTCACGTCCACAAGCTCGGATTCGGCAAGTATCACGACGTGCTCGCGATCAATTCCGGCTGCTGGCAGGCCCAGACGGACTTCCAGAAGAGCGTCAACATCGATCCCGACGCCGGCTTCGCACCCATCGTCGATCTGGACACGCTGGACGTGACGGTCCAGAAGTTCAGCTAACGATCGGTCCGCCGAGATCGCATCGGATCCTCACTATCCGACTCGCAGCGGAGCGATTGGGTCGTCGATCCTCGAGCCCGGTCGTCAGGTCGTTTCGGCTTCCGCTTCGACCTCGTCCTGGAGCTCCGTTCGGCGGATCTTTCCGGTGACCGTCTTCGGCAGTTCGTCGCGGAACTCGATTTCACGGGGGTACTCGTGGGCCGAGAGCTCCGATTTGACGTGCGTTCGGATGTCTTCTTTCAGGTCCTCGGAGGGCGTCGCAGCTTCGCTGGGGACGATGTAGGCCTTCACGATGTTCCCGCGCTCCGAGTGCGGTTTCGGGACGACGGCGGCCTCGGCGACGGCCTCGTGCTCGCCCAGCGAACTCTCGACCTCGAAGGGGCCGATCCGGTACCCCGAAGAGAGGATGACGTCATCGGCCCGACCCTCGAACCAGAAGTAGCCGTCCTCGTCCGCGTGGGCCAAATCCCCCGAAAGGTACCACTCGCCGTCGGGGCCGTCGATGAAGCAGTCCGCCGTTTTCTCCGGCTTCTCCCAGTACTCCGCGAAGAAGCAGGGGTAATCCCCGCGTTGGGCGATTTCGCCCGTCTCACCCGGCTCGAGCACCTCGCCAGTCTCGGGGTCGACGACGGCGGCCTCGATGCCGGGCAGGGGTTTGCCCATCGAGCCCGGCCGAACGTCCATCGTCGGGTAGTTGTTGATGATCATATTGCCCGTCTCGGTCTGGCCGTAGGTGTCATGAATCGTGACGCCAAGGGTCTCCTCGCCCCACTCGACGACGCCGGCCGAGAGCGGTTCGCCGATCGAGAGGGCGTGGCGCAGGTCCAATGAGACGTCCGCGAGGACGTCCTCGTGCTCGCGGAGCATGCGGTAGGCCGTCGGAACCGAGAACAGGACAGAGACGGGGTAGGTGTCGAGCAAGTCGGCCCACGTCTCGGGGTCAAATTCGCCCTCATAGGTGAACAGCGCGGCCCCCCAGAACCAAGCACCGAGCGTGTTGATCGGTCCGGTCAGCCAGCCGAGGTCCGCCGTCGACCAGTACAGATCCCCCTCCCGGAGATCGACGGCGTACTTCTGGGTGGCGGCGACGCCGGCGACCCACCGATGTTTGTGCAGGACGCCCTTCGCGAGCCCGGTCGTCCCGCTGGTGTAGTACAGCAGTGCATCGTCCTCGCCGCCGGTGTCGGCCGCCTCGTACTCGCGGCTCGCGGTCGCCATTTCGCTGCGATAGCTGACATCGCCGCGCCGGAGTCCGGTTCCGTCGTCGCTGACGACGATGACGTGTTCGACGGAGGGCGCGTCCTCGAGCGCGTCAGCCACGGTATCCCGGTTCGCCGCAGTGGTGACGATCGCTTTCGCGTCGCAGTCGTCTACCCGATAGGAGATCCCGTCGGGGCCGAACCGCTCGTTGATGCCGCCGAAGACGGCTCCGCGCTTGAGCGTCCCGACCATCGCGACGTAGTGTTCGGGGATCCGCGGCATATACGAGAAGACGCGATCGCCCCGCTCGATTCCCAGCGACTCGAGGACGTTCGCGAACCGATTCGTCGCCTCGGCGAGTTCCCAGAAAGTCAGCGTGGTCAATTCGCCGTCCTCGCTCACTTGGTACAGTGCCACCTTCTCCCTGTTCTCGGCGTGGCGATCGCAGACCTCGTGTGCGATGTTGAGTTCCGACGGCGCGTCCCAGTCGGCCGCCTCGTCGATGTCATCCCACGCGAAGCCCTCCCGTACCTGCTCGTAGTCGGCCATGTTGTGCTCCGATACCATACCTCGGACGCCATCGCTTTCGGCAATAATTGCTCCGGATGGTTACACAGCCGACGATCCGGAGATAAATCCGCTCGAGTCCGTCCCGTCCGGCGTCTGTGGTGCGACGAACTGTCGCTATCGGTCGACGTCGCGCCCTGATGTTCGGTCAGGACGTGATGACGGTGCTCGAGGTGTCGGCCTTCGGCGGCATGTGGAACACGCTCGTCCCCGCACTGGCGGTCCTGGCAGCACTCGACCTCGTCCTCGGGGCCGTCGCCGTCTCTTTCCGCAACAGCGCCTCAAGGTCGGACGTACATAAGGGTCAATCGGCGCGATACCGCTCTCACCATCGTACGCGATCGAATGGCGACTTGCGTTCGCGTTCACTCCTCGGAATCGCGCGCGAACCGGTAATCGAACGCCTCCCACAGCGTCCAGATTCGGACGTCGTACTCCGTCTCGTAGTGGTCGACGACGTCTCGACCGAATCCGCCCTCCTCACCGCGCACTTTTCCGAGGTACTCGACCTCCTCGCCCCGGTTTCGATATCCCCAAGCAGCCCCGCTATCTGTCGTATCGTTCATTTGGGTGAGGACGACGAGCGTTGCACCGGGTATCGACCGAAGCAGGGCCGGGAGAAACGCTTCGTGTTCTCTGTCGTACGTCGATTCGATGTGGGCAGAGAGTCCGCCTCCGGGGTCCGTTTCCGTACCGTAGAGCGCCAGTATCGCGTCCGAATACCTACTCGGCCAGTTCGAACGGACCGAGTCTTCGGATAGGCCCCGCCCAAATATCGAGAGAACCGACTGCATTCCCATATCCAGTTTTCCGACGCGGCTTTCTATAATATTTCCGACGAGAGCGCACTCCACCGCCGTATTCGGCACGCAGTTCTCATCAGGGACTGGAGCGGCCGTGACCTTCGCACGGACTGTGTCCGAGCGTGGAAACGGACTCGAGGCGACGCCAGATACCGGCGCGACTACAGAGTCGACGGCGCTCGAGTCACGTCGGCTGACGCGACTGCGATTCCGGTCGCCGTCGATCAGGGCTCGAGTCGAAACCGGACCGTCGGGGAGCCGTCGAACCGCGGGCCGCGGCCGCGTCGTTCGAAGCCGAGATCCTCGGCGGCCGTCTCGATCGAGTCGGCGTCCCGCGCCGCAAGTACTTCGACGGCCATCGACTCGCGTTCGGCGAACCGAACCGGTTCGGCCAGTAGCCGTTTGCACGCCTCGCGCGTTCCGTCGAGTTGGGTGACGTGGACGGTATCCTCGCGCGCATCGAAGCTAATGAATCCCAGCAGGTCCTCCGGATCGGAGCCGCTGTACTGCGAGTCCGACACGTCCGCGTTCGGATCGTGGCTCCCGTCCTCGGCGACGCGGACCGTTCGATCGTGGACGAGATTGCGCATCACGTCCGTTGGAGAGTCGGCGATCGACGCGAGCGCGTCGGCATCAGCCTCGAGTGCGTCCCGTACGTTCATCGACGTATGGTAATGTGGTGCACGACAATAAATCCCGGTCGCGGCTCGCCCTCCCGACCGCCCGACGCTGATCGGGACGCGCTACGCGTTCGAGCCGGTTCGCTGCCGATAGGGGGCGCATCGACGAGCAGGTAAAAATGCAGACGATGGGACACAGTTATCTGCCCGCTCTGGTTACGGACCGAGTATGAGTCACACCATCGTAACGCACGCGGCCCGTGAGGTGTCGGTATGCGAGTCATAGCCAAGTTCGGCGGCACGAGTCTCGGAAGCGGGGACCGGATCAACCGCGCCGCGGACTCGATCGCCGCGGCCGTCGAGGACGGCCACGAGATCGCCGTCGTCGCCAGCGCCATGGGGTCGACCACCGACGAACTGCTCGACGAGATCTCCTTCGAGACCGACGAGGCTGACCGCGCTCAGATCGTCAGCATGGGCGAGCGGACGTCGGTCCGCATGCTCAAGGCCGCACTGTCGGCTCGCGGGATCGATGCGATCTTCCTCGAGCCCGGCAGCGATCGGTGGCCCGTCGTCACCGACGAGTACGGCGAGGTCAACGTCGAGGAGACCGAGAAACGCGCCAAGGAAGTCGCAGCGGACCTCGACGAGACGGTGCCGGTCATCACCGGCTTCCTCGCGGAGGGGCCGGACGGCTCGATCACGACGCTGGGCCGCGGCGGCAGCGACACCTCTGCGGTCATGATGGGCAAGTACATGGACGCCGACGAGGTCGTCATCGTGACCGACGTCGAGGGCGTCATGACCGGCGACCCACACGTCGTCGAAGGAGCCCGCAACGTCGGCGAGATCTCCGTCGACGAACTCCGGAACCTCTCGTTCCGTGGGGCCGAAGTCGTCGCTCCCTCCGCGCTCTCCTACAAGGACGGCAACTTAGACGTCCGCGTCGTCCACTACCAGCACGGCGATCTCCTCTCCGGCGGGACGAGCATCGAAGGCGAGTTCAAGAACCTCGTCGACCTGCGCGAGCGCCCCCTCGCGTGTCTGACCGTCGCCGGCCGCGCGATCCGCAATCAACCGGGCATCTTCAACCACCTCTCGGAGGCGCTGGCCGAGAGCGACGTCAACATCGACGCCGTCGCGAGCGGCATGGACACCGTCACGTTCTACATCGACGAGGAGGAGGCCGAACGCGCCGAGAACATCCTCCACCGGGAGGTCATCGCCCGCGACGAACTCTCGAGCGTCACCGTCGACTCGCCGGTCGCCGTCATCCGCGTGACCGGCGGCGAGCTCCCCAACCAGCCGGGCATCATTAGCGAGATCGTCAACCCGCTCGCCGAGGCTCGGATCCACCTCCAGGACATCATCACCAGCGCGACCAGCGTTGCTCTCTTCGTCGACTGGGACGACCGCGAGGAGACCCTCGAGCTAACCCAGGACCTGTTCTAGCTCGCGCCCGTCCTCGAGTTCGTCTCGAGACTCCGCGCCGGGATCGACTCACGGGTTCGGTCCACTCAACTCGGACCGAATCCACTCCTAACAACCTATTACTTTCATAGCAATCGGAGTATTCAGTGGGTAATACAGCGGTAATAGACTCGTAACCAAGGGGGAGAACGGTGCAGGGAGGAGTATGAGCACCGACCCGACAGCGACGGAGGTCTTCGAGGAGGTCGAGGCCGATCCGGACGCGATCCTCGCGGCGTTCGACGCGGACTCGCCCGCCGACCTCGTCGACGCCGGCGGCGACCACGACCCCAGCGGCGACCACGACCCGAGACCGGACGACGTCGTCGACACGACGGCGACCGAACTGTTCGCTGACCTCGCGGACGTCGAGACGCCGGAGTCGAACGCTACGGACAGTGAAATGGCAGATGCAGACTCCAGGATCGTCGATTCCAACAGAACGGACACCACGGCCGCCGACTCTGACGGGACGAGTCGATTCGACGAGGCCGACGACGGAGCCCCGACGCGTGCGGACCTCGCGTTCGAGTTCATCGGCGACTCGGACGTGACCGTCCGGGACGACGGCGACGTGATCGACGACACGGCGGCGGAACTCGGCGCGCTCACCGCGTCCGACCCGGCTGAACCGGTCTCTGCCGAGTCACCCGGCTCCGACGACCCGACTGACCCCGTTTCCGCCGAGTCGACTGATCTCACCGACTCCGACGACCGCGTCGAAACCGCCGCGTCTCTCGATGCCGGCTCGATAGACGCCATCGGCTCGACCGACGCCACCGCCTCGTCAGGCCGGCTCACCATTCGCGGGAGCGACACCGACGATCTGGAACTCGTCGGCCCCGAGCCGACGCCGACGCGGATCAGCGACGATACCTTCGACAGCGCTGGGGTCGACGCTCGCTGAGCCGGTAGACGTGATCGGGACCGACCGTCCCGCTGTCACCGTCGGTTCCGCCTATACCGGGTGCGCGTCCGTGCCACGTGCGCTGATTCTCCCGTACCGGGCGCGCCGATTCCGTCCATCGATGCGCCGATCCGTCCGGAGAGGGGCGTCTCGAGCCATCGACGGCCAGAAGCCGTCAGCTAGACTGAACACGATGGGCGGCGTCCGACCGCTATGGTCGCCTATAAGTCGAAAGTCGTCGAGCGGATTCGCCTCCCCTCGAGAGAGCAGCGAACGCGAGCACTGGACGAGGCCGGATACAACGCGTTCAATCTCGCGGCGGACGACGTCTTCGTCGACCTCCTGACGGACAGCGGGACGGGCGCGATGAGCGACGACCAGTGGGCCGCGCTGCTTCGGGGCGACGAGGCGTACGCCGGCTCGTCGAGCTTCGACCGCCTCGAGTCCGCGGTCGCGGACGTGATGGGGTTCGAGCGCGTGGTGCCGACCCACCAGGGTCGCGGCGCGGAGAACGTCCTCTACGGCACCCTGCTCTCCGAGGGCGACGTCGCGCTCAACAACACTCATTTCGATACGACGCGAGCGCACGTCGCGAATCAGGGCGCCGATCCGGTCGACTGTCCGATTCCGAGCGCTCACGACCCGGATGCGGACGAGCCGTTCAAGGGGAACTTCTCGCTCGAGCGGGCCCGCGCGGTCGTCGACGAGGTCGGCGCGGAGCGGGTCCCGCTGGTGATCCTGACGATCACGAATAACTCGGCGGCGGGTCAACCGGTCAGCGTCGAGAACACCCGTCGCGTTCGGAAATTCGCCGACGAGATCGACGCCACCTTCGTGATCGACGCCTGTCGGTTCGCGGAGAACGCCGCCTTCGTGACCCGGCGCGAAGACGAGTTCGCGGACGCGACGGTCGCCGAGGTGGCGCGCGAGCAGCTCGGCCACGCCGATGCACTCGTCATGAGCGGGAAGAAAGACGGGCTCGCGAACGTCGGCGGCTTCGTCGCGACCGACGACGAGGACCTCTTCGAGCGGTGTAAACAGCGCGCGATTCTCTACGAGGGGTTTCCCACGTACGGCGGCATGGCCGGTCGAGACGTCGCCGCGATGGCGGTCGGCCTGCGCGAGGCCGTCGAGGAGTCGTACGTCGAGGATCGGATCGACCAGGTCCGCGAGTTCGGCGCGATGCTCGCGGCGGCCGGTATCCCGGTGTACACGCCGATCGGCGGACACGCGGTCTATCTCGACGCGGGAGCGATGCTCCCGGCGATTCCGGCCGACGAGTTTCCGGGACAGGCGCTGGTCTGCGAACTGTATCGGGAAGGCGGCGTCAGGGGCGTCGAACTCGGGAGCTTCGCGTTCCCCGACTCCGACCGGCCGGAACTGGTTCGGCTCGCGGTCCCGCGTCGGACCTACCACCGGGAACACTTCGATCACGTCGTCGAGACGGCCGAAGCCGTCCTCGAGCGGCGCGACGAGCTGTCCGGCCTCGAGATCGTCTCCGAGCCCGCGGTCCCGGAGCTGCGTCACTTTTCGGCGACGCTCAGTCCGATCGAATCAGAGGCTGTGACCGCTGCTGACGGGGGGATGGAGTGACGGAAGGAGCGACCGACGGCCGGCGCGGTTACCGGTTCGAGAAGACGCTGCGGGCACGGTCGCGAACCGTTTCCGGTTCGGGTTCGGACTGACTCCCGAGCCGCTGCTTCGCGAGCCTTTCCAGCCCCTTCGAGGTCGCTTCGGAGGTCATCATGTCGGCCGCCCAGTCGGGAACCTGCGACTCGAGCTCCTGCCGTTTCTGTGCCTTCATCTTGCTGAACCGGCGGAGCGCGAAGCCGACGCCGAGGAACAGCCCGGCGTCGACTAACTCGCGCCGGAACCGCTCTCGGTCGTTGCGGACCGCGATCGCTTTCACCAGCGAGAGAGCTCCGATCGCCAGATAGACCTTTGAACTCTTCGACGGATCGCCGCTGAGCATCCGTTGGAGCGCCATGCGGAGACACGTACCACGCTCACGTCGGATAAGACTGCGCCGGCAGGCGACGGGTCCCCATGAGTGGGGTCGTCGGCGCTCCGAGTGCGGCGGTCAGCGCCGTCCAGCCGACACCGCGACGCCGCGGTGGCGCCGCTCGTCGATCGGTTCGATCGAAAACCCCAGCCGCTCGTAGAACGGCCTGACGCCGTCGTCGAATCGGGCCGTGAGCCGCCCCTCTCGCTCGAGCGCGCGGTCGAGCAGCGTCGAGCCGATTCCCCGCCCCCGGTGGCGACGGCGGACGCCGATCGCCCCGACGTGGGCTCCCGGCTCGCCCTCGAGAGGTGCGAGGACGGCCGCGCCCAGGATCCGTTCGCTCCCGCCGGCGTCGCCGGTCGGCTCGGAGCCTCCCCGTCGGTCGCCCGCGACGAGGACGTCGCCGTCAGCGATTCGGCGCTCGACGTCGCCGGGTTCGAGCATCGCTGCGTCGAGGATCCGGCGGACCTCGAGGGCGTCGTCGTCGGTGGCGGTGCGGACGAACATTCGTCAGGTCCGTCGGTCTGCGCGGGCCAACAACGCATCGATTTCGGGTCGATCGAAGATGGTCCGGCCGCGATCGGCCGCGGCGACCGTCAGATCGTCGGTATCGGCGTCCCGTACGTCGAGGACGATCGCAGCGGGCATGCGACCGACGAGGTCGAAGCGGCGACCGAGGGCTCCGAGGCGAACGGGCTGGTCGAAGGCGTCCCCGAGGATCGCGTCCGGGTCCGCACAGATGGGATAGGGGAGATCGTACCGGTCCTGCCACTCTCGGACGCGCTCGCGCGGCTCCGGGACGACCGAGACGACCGCACAGCCCCGCTCGCGGAACTCGTCGTATCGGTCGGCGACGGCCCGGACCTGTCGGCGACACTGTCCGGCGTGGTGGTCGCGGTGGAGTAACAGAACGATAGCCTCGTAGGCGGGCGCCGCCACGTCGGCGGTCGTCGGATCCGCCGGTGCGACCGGTGCCGTCAGGTCCGCGAGCGTCAGGGGATCCGGTCCGGGACCGACGTTCGGGAGAGGGACCTCGAGCACAGTTTCGGTCATATGCGGCGTACCGCGTCGGCCGGCAAAGCGGCTGGGCTTTCACTGACCGAGTGGCCGCCGTCGGGTGTGTCCTCGATCGGCGGTCGATTCGCTCTCACGGGGCTCGATTCGCGTACTTCGGGGATCCGGCGAGTAACTGGTACCGGTTGCAATTCCCGTTCCGTGTAGGAGGGAACGATTAAGTGATAGTATGTGGTAACTATTACCAAGATGCGATGGGAGTACGGCGTTCCCGTTAACGGCCGAGCGAAAAATACCCGATCGGGAGACGATTCCCGAACCGAACAGCGAGACGACAGCCGTCGGTGTGAACAACCGTGAGCCTGATCGCAATTCTCGATATCGCACACCCGGATCTCGCGCTGACACCGACGATCCGTGATTGCCCGGACGCGTCCATCGAGGTCGTTCCTCACTCGACGACTGATCCGGAGACCGGCCTGTTCTTCTATCTCGTCGAGGGCGCGGACGACGCGTTCGAGGACGTGCTCGAGCGCGATCACACGGTCGCGGACTGGATGCTCGTCGACGATCACGGCTCGACGCGCGTTTATCGGCTTCAGCACACCGAGGACGCCGTACTCATCTCACCGATGGCGACCGAACTCGGCGGGCTGCTGTTGAAGGCGGAGACCAACGATCGGGGCTGGACCAATCGCCTCCACCTTCCCGATCGGGAAGCGCTCGCCGCGCTCTGGGAATGCTGTGAGGAAACGGACATCTCGTTCGAACTGCACCGGATGTTTCGGCAGGACGAGTGGACCGGCGAGACGGTTCCGGAGTTGACCGACGAACAGCGCGTCGCGCTGGTACGCGCCCACGAGGAGGGCTACTTCGAGGAGCCCCGCGAAACCTCGCTCGAGGAACTCGCCGAACGTCTCGATATCTCCCCGACGGCCGTCGGCGGACGCATCCGTCGCGGGACCGGGAAACTCGTCGAGACGACGCTTCTCGAGGAGTGACTCGCGAGATCACGGCAGGATCGGGTGAGCCGGACGGTGCGGTCGCCTCAGAGAGTGGCGAGGTGATCGTCGCGGGGTTCGTAGAGCGCACCGGTCATTCGCACCTCGTGGATCTCGTCGAGCGTTTCGCCGACGGAGAACCCCCGCTCGCTCATCGCCGCCGCGACGATGCCGATCGGGACGCCGTTCTCGTAGCGATTCTCGAGGTCGGCGATGACGGTCACGAGGTCGTCGTCGGTCGGGGGATCGAACTCGAACTCGGCACGCGTGAGAATCACGTCGTGATCCGTCTGCCGACGGTGTCGGCGATAGAAGTCGACGATCTCGTTCGCCGAGTCGGGTTCCATGTCGATGCCGCACTCTCGACACGCGGCCGTGAACGCGGACTGTCGTTGGTGAGTCATGAGCGAAGGCGGATAGAGCGGGCGATCAGGCCTCGTAGGCCTCCTGTGCGAGGCGGTGGAGCCTGTGGACGGTGTGTTCGTTCGGACCGAGCCGAGCCTGCGCGATCGCGCCCGAATCGAGGCCGCGCTGCTGACGCTCGACGAGTTCGATGTCCTCCTCCTGGAGCTGCCTGCTCGTCCGGATGAACGTCTCCTCCTCCTCGGTCAGGTCGGGATCCCTGAAGTAGTAGTCCGCGACGAGCTGGAAGCGCCCCTCGTCGATGGGGTCGATGATGTAGGTCCCGTAGCCGTCGGCGGTCCCGTACATGTTGACCGTGAAGTTCGGCCAGAAGTAGTAGAACTTCGCCTCGTGCTCCTCGTGGATGCGCATCTCGTCCTCGACGTCTTCCCCGTGTTTGTAGTGGAGGATCCAGTGGTAGTCGTTGACCTCGAGTTCGGAGTCGAGGAGTTCGAGGTCCTTGACCCAGTCCTGGTGGTTGGCCTGGCAGTGGTCGCACTCGGAGTAGTTGCCGGCGAAGACCTTCCAGTTACACTTTACCTCCGAGACGATACGCCGGGCGAGGTGGTACTCCTCGAGCGGAAGCGACTCGAGTTCGGTCTTCATCGTGCCGGCCTGCTCCGCGAGGCTCATCGGCTCCTCGTCGAAGTTGACGAAGACGAACGGGCCGATACGATCGGTGTGGACCGACATGAGAGCGTTCTCGTCGGGGTCGACCGGGGAGACGTCCTCGTCCGCGAGGTCGGGGTTCAGTCGCGCGTCCTCGAAACTCTTCGGCGTGCTCGCGAGTTCCCCCTCGAGATCGTACGTCCAGAGGTGGTACGGACACTGGATTCGGCTCGCGTTGCCCGGGTCGGTCATCGGTGTCTCCTCGACCATCGCCGACCCGCGATGCGCGCAGACGTTGTAGAACGCCTCGATGTCGCCGTCGTGAGTCCGAACGACGATGATCTCCCGATCGCCGATGGTCCGGGTGAAGTGGTCTCCCGGCTCCGGAATACAGTTCGCGTGTCCCGCGTACACCCAGTATCGACCGAACACGTTCTCCTTCTCCATCTCGTGGACGTCCGGATCGGTGAAGTACCGCGCCGGCAGGGCGTTCGTCTCGTCGGTGATATCGGGGCTGACCGGTTCGACCTCGTCGCGTCCGTTGTTCCACCGGGTCATGCTGTGTGCTATCCCATGTCTCATCGTTCAATAAGACTTGATCGCAGGTAGTTCGTACGTATAAGTGATGACGGCCGCAGAGCCCGCCGCCGAGGGCCTCGAGTCGTGGTCGACCGAATAGTCGGGATAGAACGGTCGGGCCCGAACCGCGATGACGGTCGGCCGATATAGTAGCCACTGAAACGATTTACATACTGATCGCAACGCTGTCGTGCGATCAGATGTGCAATGACTGTCAGTGGCTACTATAGTTCCGACGCCGCTCGTTCGCCGAGAGTTCAAAAAGGGATGATATGAGACGGACTAACAATCAAGGGGCGCGTCGTCGAATCGGTCGGCAGTATGCCTCCGACAGGAGACCGATACGACGTCGTCGTGATCGGCGTCGGCGGGATGGGCAGCGCGACGGCCTTCCACCTCGCCGACCGCGGTCTCGACGTGCTGGGACTCGAGCGCTACGACGTGCCTCACACGATGGGGTCGTCACACGGCATCACGCGGATTATCCGTCGCGCGTACTACGAACATCCCTCCTACATCCCGCTCATCGAACGGGCCTACGAACTCTGGGACGACCTCGCGGACGAGACCGGTCGCGAGGTGATCCACCGGACGGGGTCGATCGATGCCGGCCCGGAGGACAACATCGTTTTCGAGGGGTCGCTGCGCTCCTGCGAGGAACACGACATTCCCCACGAGGTGCTCACGAGCGAGGAGGTCACCGACCGGTTCCCCGGCTACGATCTTCCGGAGGGGTACAGAGCCCTGTACCAGCCCGACGGCGGGTTCGTCGTCCCCGAACAGGCGATCGTCGGTCACGTCGAGATGGCGCAGGCGGCGGGCGCCGAGGTCCGCGCCCGCGAACGGGTCCTCGAGTGGGAGCCGACGCCCGACGGTGGCGTCCGCGTCGAAACCGACCGCGGAACGTACGCCGCCGAGAACATGGTGCTCGCCGCCGGTGCCTGGAACCACAAGTTCGCCGACGCGCTCGAGGGGCTCGCGGTTCCCGAACGACAGGTGCTCGGCTGGTTCCAGCCCGAGCGACCGTCGACGTTCGAACCCGAGAACTTCCCGGTCTGGAACCTCAAAGTTCCCGAGGGCCGTTTTTACGGCCTCCCGATCTATGACGTGCCGGGGTTCAAGATCGGCAAGTACCACCACCGCGACGAGCAGGTCGATCCGGACGACTACGACACCGAACCCGGACTCGAGGACGAGCGCCTGCTCCGGGAGGTCACGGCGAACTACTTCCCCGAAGCGGCCGGCCCGACGATGCGGCTCGCGACCTGCATGTTCACGAACTCCCCCGACGAGCACTTCATTCTCGATACGCTTCCCGATCATCCGCAGGTGGCCGTCGGGGCGGGCTTCTCGGGCCACGGCTTCAAGTTCGCCAGCGTCATCGGCGAGATTCTCGCCGATCTCGCGGTCGACGGCGCAACCGATCATCCGATCGATATGTTCGGCCTCGATCGGTTCGATGACGCGTAGCAGTAGATAGTAGCCTACTGCACGTACAGCGAAGTAGCGCGCTCTACGCTTGAACAGCGGCTATTTAAGAATCGCAGATAATGAAGAGGGAGGTGTTTTCCAGTGGCCATAGAGCCCTACACCGATGGGTCTCCCCGAGATTGATTCGGCTGTGTTCTTTGGGTCGATTACGATGGTAACGTGGGGAATCTGGGTCGTCTTGGGCAACGCTGCGTCGGAGTCGATCGACCCGAGGACGGCCGCTGCGATCTCCTATCTTGTTGCGGGACCCCTCGCACTCGGATTCATAATCGCTTCGGACGCATCGCTTGCTATTACTGTGAGAGGCGGACTGCTCGCTGGTACGGCCGGATTGTTCACCGGAATAGGGCTGATTTCGATGTACGTCGGCCTCTCCGGCGGGTCGACGACGATCGTCTCTACGCTCGGTGCGATGTACTTCGTTATCGCGGCCATCATCGGTATGGTCGTCCTTGGAGACGAAGTTACGATAACGAGACTCGTCGGGATAGCCTTCGCAGTTATCGGGGTCGTCTTGGTTACCCGATAGATCTGCCCGCCGTTCGGTCAACGGCGACGGCGACCTCGATCTCCCCCTTCTCGAGCGGACCGGCCCGGTCGCACCGAACCGCGGGCCGGGAGCGGTTTCGAATCCGCGACTGTTATACGCCACAGATTATCCACCCGGATAGCTATGCTCGCCCGTCTGGCAGTACCCATGACACATGAGTACAGGGACCACACTTCCCGACGACGCGGGAACCGTCATCGTCGGCGCCGGCTGCGTCGGCTGTAGCGCCGCCTACCACCTCACCCGTCTCGGCCGCGAGGACGTGGTGGTCGTCGATCAGGGGCCGCTGTTCGAGACCGGCGGCTCCACCTCCCACGCCCCCGGACTGGTCTTCCAAACGGGCGGCAACAAGCTGATGACCCGGATGGCGTCGTACACGCGCGAACTGTACGAGGACCTCGAGAGCTTCCGGACGTCCGGCGGCATCGAGGTCGCGTACACCGATGACCGCTGGGACTACCTGAAGAGAAAGCGCGAACGGGGCCAGGCTTACGGCATCGAGAACGGAGAACTCCTCTCTCCCGCCGCGGTCGCCGACCGCGTCCCGCAGGTCGACGAGTCGGTCATCCGCGGCGGCTACTACGTGCCGACGGACGGCAAGGCCCACGCCGTCGACGCCTCGGCGACGATGGCCGAGTCGGCTCGAGCCGCAGGTGCCGAGTTCTACGGCGAGACGACGGTGACCGATCTCGAGGTCGCAGGCGGCGAAATTCGGGCGGTCGTTACCGACCGCGGGCGCATCGAGGCCGACGAGGTACTCCTCGCGACGAACATCTGGGGCCCGCTGTTCGGCGACATGGTCGACGTCGATATCCCGCTGATCCCCTGTGCCCACCAGTACCTCGTCTCCGACGACCTGCCGGAACTCGCGGGCGCGAGCCGCGAGATCGAGCAGCCGCTGCTCCGCCACCAAGATCGGTCGCTGTACTTCCGCCAGCACGGCGAGCGCTACGGCGTCGGCTCGTACAACCACGAACCGCTGCTAGTCGATCCCGCGGACATTTACGGCCCGGAGAAACTCGAGGATCTGGGCCTCGAGTACCCCTCGCTGCGGGAGTTCACCGCAGAACACTTCTACGAGAACACTCACCCGGATCACGAACAGACGGCCTACGACGCGGCCTGCGAACTCGTTCCCTCGCTGCGGGACGCCGAGTTCGAGTCCGGGATCAACGGGATGTTCTGTTTCACCCCCGACGGGATGCCGATCCTCGGACCGACGGAAGAAATCGACGGGCTCTGGTGGGCGCTCGCGATCTGGGTCACCCAGTCGGGCGGTGCTGGGAGCATCGTCGCCCACTGGATGGAAGACGGCGTCCCCCGCCTTGACGGGGAGCGCGTCGACGCCACGGGTGCGCACATCTCGCGGTTCCAACCCCACGCCGGTTCGCGGGAGTACACGCGAGGCCGCGGCGCACAGCAGTACCAGGAGGTCTACCAGCTGATCCACCCGCGCGAACAGCCCCAGGGCCAGCGCGGGCTCCGCCGAAGTCCGTTCTACCGACGCCAGCAGGAACTCGGCGCTGAGTTCTACGACTCGGGCGGCTGGGAGACGCCGCAGTGGTACGAGACGAACGAGCCCCTGCTCGAGGAGTACGACGTTCCGGACAGGCCCGACTGGCTCGGCCGCAACTGGTCGAAAGCACAGGGCGTCGAGCACCAGGCGGTCCGCGACCGCGTCGGGATGGTCGACATGACCACCTACACCGGGATCGAGGTGACCGGTGACGGCGCGACGGCCCTCCTCCAGGGGCTTCTGACGAACGATATCGACGTCTCGCCGGGCCGGATCCGATACGCGGCGATGTGCAACGAGGACGGCGGGATCCTCGCGGACGTGACGGTCGCTCGGTTCGCGGACGACCGGTACGTGGTGTTCACCGGCGGCGGCAACTCCGCGACGCTACACTCTCGGTGGATCCGCGAGCACGCGCCCGACGACGGCTCCGTGTCGATAACGACCCACGACTCGAGCATGTGCGGGATCGGCGTCTTCGGCCCCGAGGCACGGAACGTCCTGTCGTCGCTCGTCGAGGCGGACCTCTCGAACGACGCGTTCCCGTTCTACACCGCCCAGGAGAGCTACCTCGAGAGCGTTCCGGTCACGATGCTCCGGCTCTCCTACGCCGGCGAGCTGGGCTGGGAACTGTACGCGCCGATGGAGTACGGTGCGCAGCTCTGGGAGCGAATCGAGGACGCTGGCGAGGAGTACGGTATCGTTCCGATGGGCTGGAAAGCCCTCGATTCGACGAGCATGGAGAAGGGGTTCCGGCTGTGGGGAACCGACGTCACTCCCGAGTACAACCCATACGAGGCGGGAATCGGCTTCGCGGTCGACCTCGAGACGGAGTTCGTCGGGAAGGAGGCGCTTCTCGAGGCTCGCGACGGCGGGGTCGACCGAAAGATCGCTCCGATCACGCTCGACGAACCCGGCGCGGTCGTCGACACCGGGCATCCGGTGCTCGATCCCGACAGCGGCGAGGTGCTCGGTGACGTCGCCCGCGCGGACTACGGCTACACGATCGACGCGGGGATCGCGTACGCCTATCTGCCGGCGGCCGACGCCGAGGCGGGCCGCGACGTCGAGATCGGCTACGAGAACGAACGCCACCCCGCGACGGTTCGGGACGAACCGCTGTTCGATCCCGAGCGCGAGAAGATGATTCGGTGACAGCCATGAACCAGATGGGACGAACCGTCGAGTTCGCTGACATCGAAGCGGCCCGCGACCGGCTCGACGACGAGTCGGTCGTCAAGCACACCCCGGTCGAACGGAGCACGTCCCTGGACGACCTGACCGGCGGCGAGGTCCACCTCAAGATGGAGCACCTCCAGTGGACGGGCTCGTTCAAGACCCGCGGCGCGTACAACAAGATCGCACAGTGCGTCGCCGAGGGCGAAACGGAGCGCGTCGTCGCGGCCAGCGCCGGCAATCACGCGCAGGGCGTCGCGCTCGCGGCGACGAAACTCGGCGTCGACTCGACGATCGTCATGCCCAGAGGGGCGCCCCAGGCGAAGGTCGACGCCACCCGGAGCTACGGCGCCGACGTCGAACTCGTCGGCAGCGACTTTCGCGAGGCGATGGCGCACGCGAAGGGGCTCGTCGACGACGAGCGGACGGCGTTCGTTCACGCCTACGACGACCCCGCGATCGTCGCCGGACAGGGGACGCTGGGCCTCGAGATGGCCGACGACCTCCCGTCGGTGGAGACCGTCGTCGTTCCGATCGGCGGTGGCGGACTCATCTCGGGGATCGCGACGGCCTTCGCGGAACGCTCGCCGGAGACACGCATCGTCGGCGTGCAGTCGAGCGGCGCGGCGACCGTCTCCGAGAGTCTTCGGAAGGGAACGCCCGTCGCGCTCGACTCCGTGGACACGATCGCGGACGGCATCGCGACCGGCGGCATCTCGGAGCTGACGCTCTCGCTGATCGACGAGCACGTCGACGAAGTCGTTACCGTCACGGACGGTGAGATCGCACGGGCCGTTCTCCTCTTGCTCGAGCGCGCCAAACAGGTCGTCGAGGGCGCCGGCGCGGCGTCGGTCGCCGCGATCATCAGCGACGAACTCGACGTGCGCGGCGAGACGGTCATGCCGTTGTTGGGCGGCGGCAACCTCGATATGACGATGTTACAGACCGTGCTCGTTCACGCGCTGACCGACCGCGAGCAACTGCTGCGACTGCGCGTCCGGATCGACGACCGACCCGGCAAGATGGAGGACGTTTCGGGGATCATCGCCGAACACGGTGCGAATATCCAGACCGTCCGCCACGACCGCTCGGCACCCGAACTCGACGTGGGCGAGGCGCATCTCGTCTTCCAGATCGAAACCAGCGGCTCGGGCCAGTCGCGGACGATCGTCCGGTCGATCCGAGATCACGGTTACGAGGTCAGGCACGTTAACGCGTAGCTATCTCCGCCCCGGACTATCCCCACCCTGCTCGCGAATCGATTCGGTCGGTGGTATAAAAGTAACGCCGGTTATTAAGATAAATCTTGATTGAGGTACTTGTTATGCTTCCCCACGGTGTATGAGATCATGGCTCACAATGGCACAAACCCCGTGCCGGTGCGGAACGAGGGTGCGTTCGTCGAGTCGCCCGTAACCGAACTCGAGATGAACCGTTCGAGAGAGCGAGTTACCGGACGCCAGTGGCGTGTGATCCGCGATGAGTGACCGCGAACGAGAGGCGGACGGCGCGGTCCAAACGTTCCTCGACGAACTCGATCCCACCGTCTTCGGGATCGGGTTCGTCGTCGCCGTCCTGGTCGTCGCAGCGTTTCTCTTCCGCGAGAGCCAGACGCTCGATATCATGGAGGGAACCAACGAGTTCCTGTGGACGAGTTTCGGCTGGGCGTATCTCGTCTCGATGTTCGCCCTCGTGGCGTTCGTACTGTACCTCATCTTCGGCCCGTGGGGCAACATCAAGCTGGGGGAGGAAGACGAGGATCCCGAGTTCAGCTTCCTCGCGTACTTCGCGATGCTGTACTCCGCGGGGATCGCAGCCGGGATCGTCTTCTGGGGCCCGGCGGAGGCGATCTTCCACTACTCGACTCCCTCGCCCTTCTCCGGGGTCGAAGCGGAGTCGACGGGTGCCGCCGTCAGCGCGCTCCAGTACACGTTCTTCCACTGGGGGCTCTCGGCGTGGTCGGCGTACGTGATCGTAGCAATTCCGATCGCCTACTTCGCCTACCGCAGGGACGCACCGATGCGGATCTCGACGATCATCGGCCCCATCATCGGGTTCGACAATCTCGACAGTCCCTGGGCGAAGCTCGTGGACATCCTCGCCGTCTTCGCGACCATCGGTGGCATCGCGACGACGCTCGGTCTCGTCGGGAACCAGTTCCTCGTCGGCCTCGAGTACGCTGGCGGCGTCGAGTTCGGCGACGCGGGGACCATCCTCGTGATCACTGGACTGACCGTGGCGTTTACGATCTCGGTCGCACTCGGCGTCGAGCGCGGTATCCGCCGCATCTCCTACTTCAACATGGCGCTGTTCGTCGTCCTGACGGCCGCGGCGTTCATCCTCGGGCCGACGGTGTACATCATGACCGTCGGGACCCAGGCGCTGGGAGCATACATCAACGAGTTCGTCTCGATGAGCCTCTTCATGGGAGCGAGTGAAACCGGCGGACAGGGTGCCGACTCCGGCTTCGTCGGCGCCTGGACCGTCTTCTACTGGGCGTGGTGGTTCTCCTGGGCGCCGTTCGTCGGGCTGTTCATCGCCCGCATTTCTCGCGGCCGGACCGTTCGACAGGTCGCCGCGACCGGCGTCGTCGCGTCCACGGCCATCACGATCCCCTGGTTCGCGACGATGGGCGGGACGTCCATCTTCATGCAGTCGAACGGCCAGGCCGACATCCTCGGCACGCTCGAGGCCTGGGGGTTCAACGAGGCCGTCGCCGGCTACCCGCTGTTCGAGGCGCTGCCGGCCGGCGAGTTGCTCACCGTGCTCTTCCTGGTGCTGGTGACGACGTTCTTCGTCACGTCGGCGGACTCCTCGACGCTCGCGCTGGGGATGCTCACCACCGGCGGCAAGCAGAAGCCGTCGACGATCAACCGCGTCATCTGGGGCGGCCTCATGGGCGCACTGGCCTCGCTGTTGATGGTCGCCGGCGGCACCTCGGCGCTCCAACAGGCCGCGATCATCGCCGGCGGCCCCTTCGCGATCATCACGTTACTCGCCGTCGGCGTCATGATCTGGGTCTTCGGCAGCCGTCGGGCGGTGTTCTTACGCGAAGAGGATCGTTCCACCACCCCGACCGGGCCGGCCACCTCCGACGACGACTGAGACGGTCTACTGTACTGTTTACCGGCGCACTCGCGTGGCGGGTCGCGAATGCGCCGGAACTGACTTACAGAAGTCCGCCTGAGTGGCTGGACGGCTCGAGTCAACGGTTATGGACTCTGCTGGGACACCGTCTCGGCGACTCGATTCAGTCACTGGTCCGAACGATGAAACCGTCGGGCAGTTCGGAGACGGTTCTCATCACGCAATGCTATGTGGTCGGTCCGCTAGAGTCAGCGTATGGAACTCGTCTCGACACCGACGCTGTACTGTGCGGAGTGCGGCGAAGAGATCGAGGACACGGGCTACCTCCCGGCCACCGAACGCGACGGCGAGTACGAGCCGCTGTCCGATGCGGCGGTCTGCGAGGCCTGTGGCTTCAACGACGTCGGAATGATGGGTTGTGCCCCCGAACTCGACGACGTGATCGATCCGGATCCGGACGATACCCTCCTCTACGTCCGCGTGACGGACGAGGGGCTCGACGTGCTGGGCACGAAAGAGTAAGGCGAGACGGCTAGAAGCGGAGCAAGCGCCGCTCCGACAGCGCTATTCGTACACGGGGAACGTTTCGCAAAGCTCGTCGACCGACTCTGAGACTCGCTCGAGCGTCGCGTCGTCGTCGGGCGCGTCGAGCACGTCGGCGATGTGGTGGGCGACCGTCTCGATTTCCTCGGGGCCGAACCCGCGGGTCGTCAGGGCGGGCGTGCCGATCCGGATCCCGCTGGTGACGAACGGTGACCGGGTCTCCCCCGGGACGGTGTTCTTGTTGAGGACGATGCCGACGTCCGAGAGGGCCGCTTCGGCGTCGTCACCGGTGAGATCGGGATGGGACTCCCGCAGGTCGACGAGCACGAGGTGTTTGTCGGTACCGCCGGAGACCAGCGACAGTCCCCGATCGCGGAGGACAGCCGCGAGCGCCGATGCGTTTTCGACGGTCCGGGAGGCGTAGTCCTCGAACTCGGGCTCGAGGGCTTCCCCGAAACCGACGGCCTTGCCGGCAATGTTGTGCATGAGCGGCCCGCCCTGACTCCCGGGGAAGACTGCGCTGTCGACGTCGTCGGCGTGAGTCTCGTCGCACATGATGATCCCGCCCCGGCCGGACCGGATGGTCTTGTGCGTGCTCCCGGTGACGAAGTCGGCGTGCTCGATCGGACTCGAGTGGACGCCCGCCGCGACAAGCCCGGTGATGTGGGCGATATCAGCGAGGTGGTCGGCGTCGACGGTGTCCGCGATCTCGCCGATGCGCTCCCAGTCGAACTCGCGCGGGTACGCCGAGGAGCCGCTGACGATCATCGCCGGCTCGACCGCGCGAGCCCGTTCGGCGAGCGCGTCGTAGTCGATGTACCCCGTTTCCGGGTCGACTTCGTACTGCTCGACCTCGTAGAGCTGCCCGGAGAAGTTAACGTGGTGACCGTGGCTGAGGTGTCCGCCGTGGGTGAGATCCAGCGAGAGGATCGTCTCACCCGGCTCGAGGGCGGCGAAGTAGACGCCCATGTTCGCCTGGGTTCCCGAGTGTGGCTGGACGTTGACGTGATCGGCTCCCCACAGTGACTTCGCTCGCTCGATCGCCAACCGTTCGACCTCGTCGACGTGCTCGCAGCCGCCGTAGTATCGCGCACCGGGATACCCCTCCGCGTATTTGTTGGTCATCGCGGTCCCCTGCGCGGCGAGAACGGCTTCGGAAACGTGGTTCTCCGAGGCGATCATTCCCAGCGTCGACTCCTGGCGCTCGCGTTCGCGTTCGACGGCGTCGGCGACCGCCGGATCGCTCTCCTTGATGTGGTCCGACATACCACACCAATCGGGGAATCCACTCAAGTATCTTGATCGCAGGTGATCGACCCGTTCAAGGGAGTCTCGGGCCGTCGGTGCGAGGCCCCTACGAGCGAGCCGTCCTCGCGACTCACGTCGCCGCGCGAGCCGACGACCTCACCCGCCCTTGATCAGCCGCAGTACCGTCACGTGGTCGCTCTCGACCGGCTGATCCTCGGGAACCGGACGCCCGTCGACGAGGACGCTCACCTCGTGGGGACTCAACTCGACCTCGCGGAGCAGGTCCGCGTACGTCGGCGTCGGGTCGGCGACGGGTCCGCCGGTCGCGTCGGCGTCGGCCGCGGCTCCCGCCACCGCCTCGAGATCGAGTTCGTAGGTGTCCTCGCCCTTGACGTCGACGGTGACGTGCATACCTCGCGTTACGCGAGCGCGGCCTTGAGCGCATCGCTCGAGCGCCGGTTCGGGACCGACGCTCAGTCCGCGGTCGGTTCGTCGGACCCGGTTCCGACTCGCCGTTCTCGGTCGCGGTTTCGGGCGGTGCGCCACTGGCCGTAGAGACCGCGAGCGAGCGCGCCGAGTCCGAGCAGGAGGACGAGCAGGTTGATCGCGTCGCCGACGAACGGGACCGGCAGCCGGGAGAGGGCGGCGCCGGCGACCAGCCCGATGACGAGCGCGAGCCAGCGGTTGTCCAGGCCGACCAGCGAGAGGAGCCACGCCGCGACGGCGAAACGACCGTAGACGACGCCGATCCAGACCAACAGGGCGAACGCGAAGCCCCCGATCATCGAGAGCGGGATGCCGACGACGGTGATCGCGAGCGCGATCAGGAGGATCGGAACCCCCACGAACACGAGCAGTCCGACTCCCCCGGAGCGCAGGGGGCTCGACGCGACGCGGTCTGCGACCCCATCGGAGAACCGCGGGAACAGCGCGAGCAACGCGGCTCCGAGCAGCAGGTTCACCGCCAGCACGTAGGCCGCGAACAGCCACGACGCGAAGGGCTGAATCGTCGGTGCGACGTCGACGCCGAGCGAGGAGTCCTCCACGATGTCGCCCGCGACCGCGTCGGTGTTCCCCTCGAGGTCGCCGTCGTACCGCAGATCGCCCGCGATCGACGCGCTCTCCCCCAGTCGAATCGTCTCGGCGCCGATCTCGGCGCTCCCGTCGACCGTCCCGTCGATCGTCGCGCTCCCGACACCGGCCGTGAGGTCGTCGCCGACGGTGCCATCCTCGGTGATCGTGAGGCTCCCCGCGCCGACATCCACGTCGCCGTCGACTGTCCCGGCGATGATCACGCCCCCGCCGGCGGCCTCGAGGTCGCCGCCGACTTCGCCGGTGCGTTCGATCCGCACGTCGCCCCCGACGGCGCTGACGTCGCCGGTGACGGTGCCGCGGACGACGACGCTCCCGCCGAACGCCTCGAGACTGTCGACCGTCTCGCCCTCCTCGACGACGACCGTCCCCCCGGTCTGCCCGTTGGTCTGGGCGGCGACCGTCGCCGGGACGGTCCCGACGACGACGAGGGCGACCAGCACTGCAATGCCGAGTCGTGATAGTGTGTCGTTTCCAACCATTACGAGTGTTCCTTCCTCGAGCAGGGTGTAAAACCCGTCACCACGGTTTCAGGGCCGGAAACCGTCCGATTACGTGACCAGTTCGTCACCGACGATGGGCCGCCGGTGGCGCGGTCCGACGCCGACCTTCGGTCGTTTTATCTTGCGGCCCCGCCTTCGACCGGTATGAGCGAGGCCGACGCCGAGGCGGCGGAGCCCACACCCGGCAAGACCGAAGTCTGGATCGAGAAGTACCGCCCGGAGCGGCTCGACGACATCAAGGGCCACGAGGACATCGTTCCGCGGCTCGAGAACTACGTCGAGCAGGACGACCTCCCCCACCTCATGTTCGCGGGGCCGGCCGGAACCGGGAAAACGACCGCTGCACAGGCCATCGCCCGCGAAGTCTACGACGACGACTGGCGCGAGAACTTCCTCGAGCTCAACGCCTCCGACCAGCGCGGGATCGACGTCGTCCGCGATCGGATCAAGGACTTCGCGCGTTCGTCGTTCGGCGGCTACGATCACCGCATCATCTTTCTGGACGAGGCCGACGCGCTGACCTCAGACGCCCAGTCCGCCCTGCGCCGGACGATGGAGCAGTTCTCGAACAACACGCGGTTCATCCTCTCGTGTAACTACTCGAGCCAGATCATCGACCCCATCCAGTCGCGGTGTGCGGTCTTCCGCTTCACCGAACTCACCGCGGACGCCATCGAGGCGCAGGTCCGAGAGATCGCCGCGACCGAAGATATCGAGGTGACCGACGACGGCGTCGACGCCCTAGTCTACGCGGCCGACGGCGACATGCGGAAGGCGATCAACGCCCTCCAGGCCGCCGCCGTAATGGGCGAGACCGTCGACGAGGAGACCGTCTTCGCGATCACCGCCACCGCCCGCCCCGAAGAGGTCGAGGCGATGGTCGAACACGCCATCGACGGCGACTTCACCGCCGCCCGCGCCGCCCTAGAGGACCTCCTCACCGAGCGCGGGCTCGCCGGCGGCGACGTCATCGACCAACTGCACCGCTCCGCCTGGGAGTTCGACATTCCGGAGCAAGCGACCGTGCGACTGCTCGAGCGCCTCGGCGAGGTCGACTACCGGATCACCGAGGGCGCGAACGAGCGCCTGCAACTCGAGGCGATGCTGGCGTCGCTGGCGCTCGACGCGGACAACTGACTGTCAGCCACCTCCCTTTTAGTCTCCATCGCCGGCGCTGCCGTCGCCGGCGTCGACGCCGCGGAACGCGAAGGCGATGCGACCATCGTCCTCCGCGACGCCGACGTTCCAGCCGTGGGCGTCGGCGATGCGTTCGACAGTGCCGAGCCCGAAGCCGGTTCCGTCGGCCGCGGCCAACTGGCCGGGGACGGGATCCGTCTCGATCTCGCTGTCGGCGTCCGGGGCGTCGGTCTTGGGGTCGCGTCGAGCGACGTAGAAGCCGTCCTCGGTCGCGCCGACGGTGACCACCGTCGTTCCGTCGGCCGTGCTCGCCGTCTCGTCGCCCATACCGGCCGTATCATAGTCTGTATCGGTTGTTTCGTCGCCACTCTCGTCACCGGACTCGCCACCGCTGTCCTCGTCGATCACGGCTCCCAGCAGATGCTCGAACAGCTCCCGCAGCCGCGCTTTGTCCGCCTCGAGCACGCGGTCGTCGGGCGCTCGAGTCACGAGCCGCGCGTCGCCGGTCTCGACGGCGACCCAGGCCCGCCGCGCGACGTCGTGGATGGCGACGGGTTCGGTCTCGACGAGCACGTCGTCCTGCCGGGCGATCGCGACGAGCTGATCGACGAGTTCCCGTAACCGCTCCTGTGCATCGTCGACCTCCGCGAAGTGCTCGGCGTCGCCGGTCTCGTCGGCGAGCTCGAGGTAGCCCCGAGCGACGTTCAGCGGCGTCCGCACGTCCTCGTCGACCAGCTCCGCGATCGTCTCGAGTCGCGCTCGGGCGGCGGCCAGCTCCCGCTCGCGGCGGTTGGCCTCGGTCACGTCGCTGTAGACGATCAGCCCTTCGGGATTGTGATCGGCCCGCTCGCCGCCGGCGTCGGTGGTCCCGTCATTGGTGGCCCCATCGCCGCTCGCGCCCGCGTCGACCGGCACCAGCGTCAACAGGAACTCGCGGACGCCGTCGACGGTCTCCCGACGACTGACGAGCTGGCGGCGCTCGCCGGCCCGGAGCGACTCGAGAAGCGTCGCTCGCCGTTGCTCGAGCCCCGGCGGGACGGTGTCCTCGTCGACGGGCTCGCCGACGATCCCCTCGGGGTCGGTGCCGAAGACCTCGCTGAAGGTGTCGTTGCTGTCCCGGACGATCGGTCGCCCGTCGTCGATCTCGTAGCGGACCGCCGGCTCCGGGATGTTCGCGAACAGGGCCCGGAAGCGATCGCGTTCGTCGGCGAGGCGGTCGCGCTCGGCCGCGAGGTCGTCGCGTTCGCTCGCCAGCCGATCCCGCTCCGTCTCCAGTCGGTCGCGTTCCCGACGCAGCTGCTCGCGAGCCGTGCGCCGGCTCGCGTCGGCGTCGATTCGCTCGAGGACCGCGGCGGCGGAGCGACACCACGCGGCGAGCGAGTCGCAGTTGCGCTCGTCGAACGCCGCCGGCTCCTCGGCGGCGACCTGGAGGATGCCGATATCGCCGATCGGAACGCAACACAGCGACGTGATCCCTTCGAGAGGGGCCGTCAGCCGGTCGTCGGTCGCGAGATCGTCGACGCGAAGCGGCTCGCCCGTCCGGAGGGCCTCGTCGAGGACCCCGTCGCGCGAGACCGGCTCGAGATCGTCGTCCGGGACTCCCAGCGCGGTCGCCCGCGGCGTGAACTCACCGAAGTGAACCGTCGACAGCCAGCAGTACTCGCAGTCGAGGGCGTCGGCAGCGGTCTCGACCAGCAGCTCGAAGAGCGGATCGCGGTCGCGGCGGGCCGCCAGTTCGGGGACCGACTCGAGGAAGCGATCGGCGGGCCCGGGAGTCGACGCTGCGCGGTCGGCGTCTTCCGCGCTCTCCGCGCCGCGACAGACCCACTCGATCTCGTCCGCGAGGTGCGCGACGGCGTCGTCGGTATTCCGTCGGACGTAGCCGTCGATGCCCTCGGTCGACCGCGCGGCGGTCGGCGCGAACGACGCGTCGGTGAAGAGAACCACCGGCGTCGAGCCGCAGGCCTCGACGACTTCGAGCAGGGAGGAGCCCGCCGCCGTCGTCGGCGTCTCGGCGAAGACGACGCAGTCGGCTTCGGGAGCCCAGTTACGGACGCGATCGACGGTCGTGACGGCGTGGACCGACCGCTCGGGCCCGGATTCGATCGCCTCGAGAGCGCCGGCGCCGTCGCTGGCGTCCGTCTCCGCGTCGGCCACGTAGAGCACTGTTCGCGGTCGCTGGGTCGCTGACGCGTCCCTCATCCCGTCGGCGTTCAATTGTCTATATGGCGTGACTCTCTGTCAGGATAAAACTTTGCCGTCCGTATCGATCGCTGAGTCGTCCGCGGCGATCGACGGAGTCGAAATCGAAACCGACGGCCGCGATCGGCGAGCGCTCGCGCTACGACTCCGCGGTCGCGCGGTCATCACCGGTGTGCCACATCGAACGGATCGCGGCGAGCCAGTAGCAGCCGATGACGGCGCCGGTCACGAGCCAGAGGCTGCCGACCGGTGCGTACCACTCGAGCATGTAGGCGGGCGCGGCGTCGAGGAATCGACCGACGCCAACGGCGGCGACGATCGCGCTCCCCGTGACGAATAGCAACCGATTTTCGTCGACAGTCCCCGCCCGCCAGACTCGGAGCGAGTCCGCTCGCCGGACGTCAGCGGAGACGAGTGCGATTGCGGCGGCGGCCGCGCCGACGGTCAGCGCGATCGCGACGTCGAGGTCGAGTACGTACGCGCCGGCGACGGCGTCCCCGATGCCGACCGGGACGAGCGGGAGGACGAACGAGAGCCCCGGGCCGCCGTTCCAAGCCGCATAGCAGAACGGGACGAGCAGGATCGTCGGCGTCACCAGCGCGATGAAGACCATGCTGAGCGCGTCCAACCCCGTCGTCACCGTACTGCGGAGGGCGTCCGCGATCGGGACCCTCGTTCCGAGATGGCTGGCGAGAAGCGCCGCGATCAGTCCGAGCAGCGCGGCCACCGTGAGCGCCGTCCGCTGACGGTCGAGGCCGAGCAGCGGGTGCTCGAGGGCAGTCCCGACGGCCGTCCGGACGCCGACCGATCGGCGGTCGCCCGTCTCGGGACTCATGGCGACTCCGCGATGACCGTCGCGACCCCGTCGTGGTCGGGTCCCTTCTCGTTTCGCAGGTCGATCGCGCCCGGACTAACCGCCCAGCCGTCGGCGGCGAAGATCGCCTCGACGGTGTCCCGCCCGCGCTGATAGGAGGCGATCCCGTGTTTCGGGCGCGCGCTCGTGTCCTCGTGGGCTTGCATCGAGACGACGCTCTCGAACGACCAGCAGCGAACGTGTCGCCGGCCGTTGGTCCCGTAGTACGTTTGCGCGGCCGTCGCCTCCTGACGGACGTACGTCTCGTCGGTCCGATCCCAGGCGAATCGGGTGTACTCCTCGGGGTTGCGGACCCACCCTTCGTTCGTGAGGACGGACATGACCCGCTCGAGGCCGCGTTCGCCGTCGGCGTCGGGGAGGAGCACGACGTTGAACGGCGCGGTCGCGCGGTAGCCGTCGCTCGTCGGTTCGTAGTGGTAGCGGCCGATCGGCGCGTCGCTCTCGTCGGTGATCGGCTCGTCGAGCCAGTCGGCGATTTCCTCGGGGGGAGTCGCTGCCTCGACCGTACCGCTGGGATCGGTCGCGTCGGGCGGTGACGGGAGGAGGGCGACGCCGGCGGTCGTTCCGATCCCGGCCAGCCCGACCTTTCGGAGCACGGACCGTCGCGTCGACATCGTCAGCGCTCGCCTTCGCTCTCCCGCTCGTGATCGCTCGCGGTGCGATTCGCCATCGACTGATTCAGTACGCCGAATCGGGCCATCTCGGTACTCGTCCGATCTCGTTCTATTCCTACCATTACCGCCGAATTTAATTTGCAGCTATTTATTAATTACCTATCATTTCACTCGACGATCGCCGTCTTCCGTCGGTGCCCTGGTCGATCACGTTCCGTCGGACGATCGTTTCGCCGACGCCAGTTGCGGAACTGTTTTACGCGCTGCAGGGCCAATACACGCGTAATGAGCGAACTAGAGGAGGAGTACCGCCTCGAGTACTTCGAGGAGGAAGGATTCGAGCGCAAGGAGTGCCCGGAGTGCGGCGCTCACTTCTGGACGCGCGACGAGAGCAGGGTGACCTGCGGCGAGCCGCCCTGCGCGGAGTACGACTTCATCGACAACTCGGGATTCGACGAGTCGTACGACCTGACGGAGATGCGCGAGGCCTTTCTCTCTTACTTCGAGGCTAACGAGCACGAGCGAATCGAACCCTACCCCGTCGCGGCCAACCGCTGGCGCGACGACGTCCTGTTGACGCAGGCGTCGATCTACGACTTCCAGCCGCTGGTCACCAGCGGCGAGACGCCCCCGCCCGCGAACCCGCTGACAGTTTCCCAGCCCTGCATCCGGATGCAGGACATCGACAACGTGGGCAAGACCGGGCGACATACGATGGCCTTCGAGATGATGGCCCACCACGCCTTCAACACGCGCGAGGACGTCCCCGAGGACGAGTACGCCTACCACGGCGAGGTGTACTGGAAGGATCACACCGTCGAACTCTGCGACGGCTTCTTCGAGTCGATGGGCGTCGATCTCGAGGAGGTCATCTACATCGAGGACCCGTGGGTCGGCGGCGGCAACGCCGGGCCCGCCATCGAGGTCATCTACCGCGGCGTCGAACTCGCCACGCTCGTCTTCATGTCGATGGAGCAGGATCCGGACGGCGAGTACGAGATGAAAGACGGGAACCGCTACAGCCCGATGGACACCTACATCGTCGACACAGGTTACGGGCTCGAGCGGTGGACCTGGGTCTCCCAGGGCACCCCGACCGTCTACGAGGCGGTCTACCCCGACATGATCGCCTTCCTGAAGGACAACGCGGGGATCGACCACTCCGACGAGCAGGAGGAACTCATCCACCGGGCCGCCAAGCTCGCGGGTCACATGGACATCGACGAGGCCGAGGACATGGAGACCGCCCGCGGCGAGATCGCCGACGAACTCGGCGTCGACGCCGCGGAACTCGAGGAACTGATGGAACCCCTCGAGGACATCTACGCGATCGCGGACCACTGCCGCACCCTCGCATATATGCTCGGCGACGGCATCGTCCCCTCGAACGTCGGGACGGGCTATCTCGCGCGGATGGTCCTGCGCCGAACGAAGCGGCTCTGTGACACGGTCGGCGTCGACGCGCCGCTGGACGAACTCGTCGATATGCAGGCCGAGCGCCTCGAGTACGAGAACCGCGACACGATCCGCGACATCGTCCGCACCGAGGTCGAGAAGTACCGCGAGACGCTCGAGCGGGGCGGTCGCCGGGTCGAGACGCTGGCCGAAGAGTACGCGAAGAAGGGCGAGCCGATCCCGACCGACGAACTGATCGAACTCTACGACTCCCACGGCATCCAGCCCGATATGGTCGCCGAGATCGCCGAGGAGACCGGCGCGGACGTCGAGGTTCCCGACGACTTCTACAGCCTCGTCGCGAAGCGCCACGACACGCCCGAGGCCGTCGCGGAGGCCGAGGACGAGGAGGACGAGCGCTTCGAGGACCTCCCGGAGACGGAGAAGCTCTACTACGACGACCAGCAGCGAACGCAGTTCGAGGCGGTCGTCTTGGACGTCTTCGAGCGCGAGGACGGCTACGACGTCGTCCTCGATCAGACGATGTTCTACCCCGAGGGCGGTGGCCAGCCCGCGGACACGGGGACGCTCTCGACCGACGACGCGACCGTCGAGGTCGAGGACGTCCAGATCGAGGACGGCGTCATCCTCCATCGGACCGACGAGGATCCCGGTAAGGGCGAACTGGTCAACGGGCAGGTCGACGGCGGCCGCCGGCGACAGCTCATGCGCCATCACACGGCGACCCACATCGTCATCCACGCCGCGCGGCAGGTCCTCGGCGAGCACATCCGCCAGGCCGGTGCCCAGAAGGGCGTCGACTCCTCGCGAATCGACGTTCGCCACTACGACCGAATCGACCGCGAGGACGTCAAGCGAATCGAGGACCGCGCGAACGAGATCGTGATGGACAACACCGCGGTCTCCCAGGAGTGGCCCGACCGCCACGACGCCGAGGCCGAACACGGCTTCGACCTCTACCAGGGCGGGATCCCGCCGGGCGAGCAGATCCGGCTGATCCACGTCGCCGAGGACACGCAGGCCTGCGGTGGGACCCACGTCGCTCGCACCGGTGATATCGGCGCGATCAAGGTTCTGAACACCGAGCGCGTCCAGGACGGCGTCGAGCGGATCACCTTCGCGGCCGGCGAGGCCGCCATCGGGGCGACGCAGGTCAAAGAGGACGCCCTCTACGAGGCCGCCGAGATCCTCGACGTCTCGCCCGAAGACGTGCCCGAGACCGCCGAACGCTTCTTCGAGGAGTGGAAGGCGCGAGGCAAGGAGATCGAGGACCTGACGGAACAGCTCGCCGAGGCCCGCGCCGGCGGCGGTGGCGGCGGCGAGGAGGTCGAGGTCGGCGAGACGACCGCCGTCGTCCAGCGCCTCGACGCCGACATGGGCGAACTGCGAGCGACCGCGAACGCCCTCGCCGAGGAGGGCAAAATCGCGGTGCTGGGCAGCGGCGAGAGCGGTGCCCAGTTCGTCGTCGCCGTCCCGGACGACGTCGGCGTCAACGCCGGCGAGGTCGTCGGCGAACTCGCCGCGAAGGTCGGCGGCGGCGGTGGCGGCCCGCCGGACTTCGCCCAGGGCGGCGGCCCCAACGTCGACGATCTCGACGACGCGCTCGAGGACGCCCCCGACGTGTTACGACAGGTCCTGAACGCCTGATCACCGAGAGCCGCCGTCACCTCCCTCGCTCGAGTCGAAACCGTCCCCTTCTTTCACTGCCGTCCCGTCGATTCCCACATGCCCACTGCAACGAACGGGACCACCTCGCTGTACTACGATCGCGCGGGGGAGGGCGACCCCGTCGTCTTCGTCCCCGAGGCCGGACTCGGCGGCTGGCTGTGGGGCTGGCAACACGCCGCCGTCGCCGGTCCCCACGAGGCCGTCGTCTGGGACCTCCGCGGAACGGGTCGTTCCGACGCGCCGCCCGGTCCCTACGACCTCGAGACGCTCGTCGCCGACCTCGAGGCGATCCTCGCCGACTGCGAGTTCCGCAACGCCCACCTCGTGGGCTGCGGGCTCGGCGGCGCGATCGCGCTCCGGGCGGCCCGGACCTCGAGTCGCGTCGAGACGCTGACGTTGTTCGGAACCGCGGCTCGGAGCGCTGCATTCGACCTCGAACCGCTCTTCGCGTCGCCGGCCGATCCGGACGCGCTCCGCCGGTCGCTCGAGGCGGGGTTCTCCGAAGACTTCCTCGAGGCCCAGCCCGACGTGCTAGAGGGGATCGTCGACTGGCGAGCCGACGGCGACGCGGACCGCGAGGGCTGGGAGGCGCAGACCGCGGCGCTCGAGGGCTTCGACGCGACGGACTGGCTGGTCGAGGTGACCCAACCGACGCGGGTGATCCACGGCGGTGCGGACGAACTCGTGTCGCCGGCGGCCGGAGAGGAGCTGGCGCGCGGGCTTCCCCGCGGGGAGTTCGGACGGCTCGAGGGCGCGGGGCATCTCTGTTTCGTCGAGCGCTCGCGGACGGTCAACGATCGGCTGCTCGGCTTTCTCGAGGCACAGACCGACGATCCGGAGTGAATCGGACGAGTCGCGGCCGGCTCCCGTGCTTGCGACTGACCCCCTATCTACTACGTACTCGAGCGTGGACGTCCCAGTCGTGACTCTCTCGCTGGCGCGTCGGGCCGAGCAGTTCCCGGATCGGACGGCGGTCGTCGATATCTCCGAGCGGCGGCTGTACGCGCCCGCGGAGACGATTCACGAGGATCGTGTCTCCTACGACGAACTCTCGACGATCGCGACGCGGACGGCCGAACGGCTCGCGGCGCTGGACATCGGCTCGGACGACACCGTCTGTCTCGTCACGCGAAACCGGGTCGCCGCACTCGCGCTGTTTTTCGCCTGCCGACGCCTCGGGGCGACGTTCGCGCCGATCTCACACCTGTTGACGCCGGCGTCCGTCGAGCGCCCCTTCGACGTCTTAGAGCCCGATATCGTCGTCTCGGAAGCGGCCCAGCGTGATCTGGTGCGATCGATCCCGTTCGATCGGGCGGTGACGCTCGAGGAACTCGCCGAGACGGACCGTGCCGATGTCGACGTCGACGAGCAGCCGTCGGGAGCGAATCCGGCGCTGGCCGTCCACGGCGATTCGGGTCGCCCGATCGCCGGCTACTCAGCCGAGACTATCGAGCGCAACTGCGAAACGGGCGTCGCGGCGTGGGGGCTCGCCGCGAACGATACCGTTCCGCTTACCTCGCGACTGTCGGCCGTGGACGGTCTCGTCCGGGTCGCGCTGTCGGTGCTGTACGTCGGCGGGACGCTCCTGCTCGACCGCGCCTTCGACCCCGGCGACGCCGCGACCGCGATCGTCGAGGAGGGGGCGACGCTGCTGCCCGGCCGGGAGACGACCCTCCGCGATATCGCGGCCGAATCCGGCTTCGACGCGGCCGCCGACTCGCTCGAGCGGGCGATCTGTGCGGCCCCGGTCGCGGACGACGTGATCGCGGCATACCGGGACCGCGACGTCCCGGTCGCGCGGGTCTACGGCCGCCTCGAGTGTCCGACCGCGCTGAGCACCGGCTTCGCGGACGATTCGACCGCGACCGACGTCGACGGCTCTCCCGTCGGGCGACCGGTTGCGGAGTGCCGGGCGCGATTAGTCGACGACGAGACGGTCCTCGACGGAGCGGCCGAGGGGCGACTCCAGCTGTCGGGACCGATGGTCGCCGACGGCTACGTGAACGCTGCCGGTACCGACGACGAGAACTGGTACGAGCCGGCCGAACTCGAGAGCGACGACTACGACGAGGCCGAGGACCGCGGTCGATTCGCGGGCGATTGGTTCGACACGGGCGACCGGTTCCGCCGGGACGAGACGGGGGTCTATTATAGTAGCCACTGAAACGATTTACACGCTAATCGCAACGCAATCGTGCGATTAGGTGCAGTAACTTTCAGTGGCTACTATACCGCCAACGAGACGCCGTGGGGCGATCGTGACCGATTTCGATTTCTTCGCTCCGCGCGTCAGCGACGAGCTAGCCGTCCGCGGTTGCGGCAACCCCGGCACCGGGCGGAAAGACTATTTTTATCGAGTCGCCACTACAGCGTAATGAGTCAACTGCGAATCGCCGTCCTGAACGCGGCTCATCGGGACGAGAACACGACGCGGAACTTCCGGCGCGAACTCGACGCCTCGCTGGCGGAGTTCGACGCCACCGACGGGACGGTCCCGGACGGCTTCGACTACGACGGCGCCGTCGTCACCGGCTCCCGGTCGTCGGTCTACTGGGACGACGAGTGGATGGCACCGGTCAAGGAGTGGGTCGGCGACGCGATCGATCGCGGGATCCCCTTCCTCGGCGTCTGTTGGGGCCACCAGCTGCTCGCCGACGTCCTCGGCGGCACCGTCGCGGACATGGGCGTCTACGAGGTCGGCTACAGCGAGATCGAGCAGACCGCAGAGTCGCGGCTGTTCGACGGGATCGACGAGACCTTCACCGCCTTCACCAGCCACTCCGACGCGGTCACCGAGCTCCCGCCCGGTGCCGAGCCTCTCGCCGAGAACGACTACTCCAACCACGGCTTCCGTAAGGACCGGGTCTTCGGCGTCCAGTTCCACCCCGAGTACGACATGCGAACCGCCCGGGAACTCGTCCACCGCAAGGAACTCTCCGACGAACGCCTCGAGTCGATCCTCGGCCAGATCACCGAGGCGAACTACCGCGAGGCCTGCGAGGCGAAACTCGTCTTCGACAACTTCCTCGAGTTCGTCCGCGAGGTGAGGGCCGGCGATCTCGCCGCCGACGCGACAAAGCAGGAGCCATCGGCCGGCGTCGGCCGATCCGACTGAACGGAGCGGCCGCTCGATTTCTCACTGGCGATTTAGGCGAGGGTAGAATCGGTATTCGATCCCCTCACTCTCCGAGTCGTCGATACGAGCAGCGAAAACAGCGGTTCGAACGGAGACGGAGCCGTCAGTCGGCAGCGACTTCGACCTGCGCTTCGTCTTCCTTGCCGATGGCCTCGACGATGAGTTCGGCGACGTCGACGATCTCGATCTCGTCCTCGTAGTCGCCGGTCTTGCGACCGTCCTCGTACATCGTCATGCACATCGGACAGGCGACGACGAACTTCTCGATACCGCTGCCGGCGTCGGTGTCCTCGAGCGCTTCTCGAATCCGCTCCTCGCTGGGTTTGGGCTCTTCTTCGAAGTCCATCCAGAGGCCGCCACCGCCGCCGCCACAGCAGAAGGAGTTGCTGCGGTTGCGGGGCATCTCGTCTAACGTACAGCCCGTCGCTTTGATGAGTTCGCGCGGAGCCTCGTACTCGTCGTTGTACCGGCCCAGATGACACGGGTCGTGGTAGGTGACCGTGTAGTCGAGTTCGGTGCCCGACAGATCGAGCTTCCCGTCGGCGACGAGCTCCTCGACGGCCTGGGTCCAGTGGAGCACGTCGATCTCGCCGTCTTCGTTCCACTGCTCTTCGTACTCGAAGGGCATCATGGGGTCGTCGGCGAACTCGTCGAAGTTGACCTCCGGATACTCGTTCTTGAACGTGTTGTAGGAGTGGGGGTCCGTACAGACGATCTTGTCGAACTCGCAGTCTTCCCACGTCTCGACGTGGTGGCCGGCCAGTTCGACGTAGAGCAGTTCCTCGCCGACGCGGCGGATGTCGTTACCATCGAACTTCTCGTCGTCGAAGAGGATGCCGAAGCTGACGTCGGCTTCCTTGAGGATGGTCGCCAGCGAGCGGGCGACCTGCTTGTTGCGCTCGTCGTAACTCGGGAAGTCCCCGACGTACCAGAGGTAGTCGACCTCCTCCTCGCGGGCGTCCGTGACGTCGAACTCGAGTTCGTCGGCCCAGTCGCCCCGGTTGCGCGGCGAGTCGCCGAACGTATTGCCGTTCTGCATGACGTTCTGGAAGACGTCCTGCATGCTGGGAGCGACGTCGCCCTGGTCGGTCATCTGGCGGTTGAGTCGGGTGAAGCTCTTGAGGTGTTCGATTTCGACGGGACAAGCGTCCATACAGGCCATACAGGCCATACAGGACTCCATGGTCTCCGAGTTGATGACGCTCGTGCCGCCGTCGGCGATGATAGGTTGCTCCTCGCCGCCGGCGTCGAGATCCTCGCGGTAGGACTTCAGGTCGAGGATCACGTTTCGCGGATCCAGCGGCCGGTCGGAGGCCTTGGCGGGACAGACCGAAGAACAGCGGCCGCACTTGGTACAGGCGTCCTGATCCAGAATTTCCTTCCAGGTGAAGTCGTCGATGGACTCGGCGTTGGTCGCGTCCAGATCCGAGGGGACGTTGGGCAGGCGCTGTCCCGCTTTCTCGTCGCGCGTGACGACGTTCGCGAACGAGGAGATCATGTGGAACGGCTTGGCGTAGGGGATCCACGCGATGAAGAAGAACGCGAGCAGCGAGTGGGACCACCACGCGAGCCAGTGGAGGTTCTCGACGTTCAGGCCGCCACCGTTGAGCCCGGCCTCTTGGGCCCCCAGCGTCGGGAGTCCGATCGCGTCGAAGCCGAGTGCCATGCCGTAGGAGACGAAGCTGACGATCTCGTGGTCCGGAATGCCGGCGCTGTAGACGCGTAGCCCCTCGAGGAGGAAGCCACCGACGCCGAGCGCGAACAGGGTCCAGATGAAGGCATCGTCCTCGGTGGAGGTGTGTCGGTCCCAGAGACGGTGGTTGCGAACCCAGTAGCGTCGGTACATCGCCATCCCGATGCCGACGACGAACAGGAGCCCCAGTGCGTCGACCATGAACTGGTAGGCGAGATAGAAGTCACCGTTCCAGAACGACATGTGGAGGAGCTTCTGTGCGGCGTACTCCTCGGCCATCAGGATGAGCGTCGCGACGAACAGCGTCAGGAATCCCCACAGAATAAACGAGTGCATCAGTCCGCCGTAGAGGTCCCTGTTGAACTGTTTCTCGTTCGAGAACGCGATCTTGGTCGCGCTCGCGATGCGGTTCTGCAGATCGTCGAGCCGCGGGAACGAATCGTCGTCACCCGCAGCGTAGCGGGAGAACCGCTGATAGACGCCGTACGTGAAGACGGCGATAGCGGTAAACGCGAGGAGGTAAAACACCGCGTACTCGACGCTGGTGATCCCCCAGTACGTCTCCCTGGCTACGTCTGACTGTGCGAAGGCGTTCATATCCAATGAGGCGGATGGCTGTAACTTAATTCTTGCCACACCACCTGGAAGACAACCCCGTCGCCGTCTTGCGAAAATTTTCCTACTATTCTGAGTTTATAATTATCATCCATGTTTGACTTAGCGATCCAACGTGATCTGGCAACAGGCTTAAATAGACTCCCGTCTGGAGTGTCCACCCATGAACGATAAAACCGAAGAACTCCGGGATATCTTCACCAACGTCACCGACGGCGAGGAGACCGTCACCGAATCGCAGGAGAACACCCGCGGCTCGATCGAGCGAGACGAGCGATCGGACGAGGAACGCCTCGAGAGCGTCGTCCAGCAGATGCGCGAGCGCTACGAGTTCGAGACGCCCCTCTCGAACGATGATTTGCTCACGGTCGCCAGGGGCTTCTACGACGACCGAAGCGACGAGGAGATCGCCGACGAACTGGGCGTCGACGCCGACGAGGTCTTCGAGGCCCGACTGTCGCTCCACCTCGTGGCCGAGGACGACGCCGACGAGGTCGACCTCGTGGCAATCCGCGACCGCGAGGAAGACGACGCGACGCTGGCCGAGGAGTACGACGTCAGCGAGGCTCGGATCCGCCGCTACCGCCGGGTCGCGGCGGCAGAGGACCAGTCTCGAGCGGCGAACGACCGCTACCGCGACGAGTTCGACAGTATCCTCGCCGACGCCGACCTCTCCGAACGCATGACGTCCGATCTCCGCGAGGACGGCCTCGAGGACGCGACAGAGGGGATGGAGACCGAGGTCGACTTCTAAGTACCGAACGTTTTCACGGGGTCCTCGCTCGCCGCGCTCGCGTTCGGTGTGACGGATTGCACTGCAGTCGATTCCGCTGCTCCGTAGGCGAATCGCTATCCAGATGCGACCGAGACTTCTTATACGAGGGCGCGGCCAGACGGTTCGTGACCCGCGCGCTCGTCTCGTTCAGCGATCTGCGGACCGCCGCCTACTGCCCGCGGAAGTGTTACTATCAGCGGAGGCAGGCCGACGAGGACCGCGAGCCGCCGCCCGAGGTCGACTCGATCCGAGTGCTCGCGACCCGCTACGACGAACTGCTCGAGGCCCCGTCGGGAACCCTCGAGTCGGAGCCGATCGCCGTCCCGGCCGTTCGCTACCGCGATCGACTGGGCGCGACCCGCGACCGACTCGCGGACGCGGGCCAGTGGGACCGCCTCTGCGAACCCGCCGACCGAGAGGTGTTCGCGACCGGCCGCGACTGTCGCGGCGTCGTTCACAAGGTGCTCGCCGATCCGCTCGAGCCGGCGCTGATTTCGTCCGGGGAGCCGCCCGAAAACGGCGTCTGGGAGTCCCAGTCCGTTCACGCGGTCGCGGCCGCGAAGGCGCTGGCCTGGGAGCACCAGCAGTCGGTCGATCGGGCCTGGCTCGAGTATCCGGCCTACGGTGTGATTCGGTCGCTCGAGTTGACGACGCGACGGAAGGCGCAGTATCGGAGCGCGCTCCGGGCGGTCCGCGAGTTAGACGGTCCGCCGGCGCGGACGACCAACCGCTCGAAGTGCGAGTCCTGCGAGTTCGCGGCCGAATGTGGGGTCAAGACGCGGACCCTGCGGTCGTTGCTGGGGTTCGAATAGTGATTGCCCGCAGTTCTGCTCCTCGCCTCGAGTTGGAGCCTTCGATGAGGTGTGAACGGAGCAGTGGAGTCGACTGGGAACGTGTGAGATGAAGTATCCTGCTACCGTGGCAACAGGGAATCGCCACGTCCTCCCCAGCCGATTTCTACTCACGGGCACTTCGTGCCCGTTCGTATGGTTCGCGGAACCGTCGGTTCCGCGCTAACGCTCACTCACTCTGTTCGTTCGCTCATCCACTGGAAGACGCTTCGCGTCTTCCACGCCTTCGTTCACTCCGTTCACGAAGACCTCGCACGGCTTCAGGCTGCGGTTCGTCAGTAACTCACCGCAGCACAGCGCGCGCCACCACACACCGGTTGACCGGTCCGAAGTGAGACAGTGGTCCCCGCTACTGTCCACATTCCCCTCTGTTACGAGTCCTCGAGCCAGGCCTCGATCTCGTCGGCCATCGCGCCCCGTCGGTGGATCGTTTCGCTCGAGACGTCGACGACGGTGCTCTCGGTCCCGCCGTCGGTCTCGCCCCCGTCGAGGACGACCGCGGCCGCCTCCCGAATCTCGGGATCGAGGTCTGCGGGCCGTCGGGCGCTCTCACGGCCGCTGACGTTCGCGCTGGTCGACGTGATCGGCGTTCCGGCCCGCTCACAGAGCCGCAGCGCGACCGCGTGGTCCGGTACCCGGACCCCGACGCGGTCTCGCCCTTCCGTGAGTTCGTCCGGGACGGCCTCGCGTCGCCGACAGAGGACCGTCACGGGGCCGGGGAGAAACGTTCCCATGAACTGCCGTTCCCGCTCGGTCGCGTGGACGTGTTGCAGCGCAGACGGGACCGAGGGCACCGCGAAGGAGATCGGCTTCGAGCGGTCCCGGCCTTTCACTTCGAAGACCCGCTCGACGGCGGCGGGGTCAAGGGCGTCCGCGGCGAGGCCGTAGACCGTCTCGGTCGGGTAGACGACGAGGTTCCCGTCCGCGATCGCCTCGGCCGCGCGGTCGAACTCGCTCATTCGGTTCGAACTCGGCGGATGCCGAGGAAAAAACTGTCGCTCAGCGCCGGTCACTCGAGCCCGAGTTCGGACTCGAGGGCGTCGTAGTCGGGGAAGTCGGGCCAGTCGGTGGCGACCCACGCGCCCTCGACCGTGCGATCGCCGTCGAGCGCGAAGAAGGCGACGCGGGGTTCACTGAGGCCGGTCATCCCGTCGAGGTCGTGGGCGATGCCGTACGAGTCGGCGACCTCGTTGTTCGGATCGGTAAAGAACGTGAAGGGGTAGTCGTTGTCCCCGAGGAACCGCTTGACGCCGTAGGGGGTCGATGCCGTGACGCCGACGACCCGTCCCGCGCGATCGTCCCAGTTTCGGTCCGTCAACTCGTCCCAGACGTACTTGGCGACAAACGAGCCGGTCATCGGCGTGAAGACGAGGATCGTTCGGCCGTCGGCCTCGCCGACGAGTTCCGAGAGGGTCCGGTCCTCCCAGAACTCGTCGGTGACGAGCGGTCGGGTGAAGTCGGGGGCCTCCTCGCCGGGTTCGGGGTGGTCCGTCGGTCCCAACTCGACGACGTCGAACTCCGGCATCAGTCGTCACCTCCCGCGCCCGCCGCGGCCGCGTCGGGGCGGTCGCCCTCGCCGTAGGTCGACTCGAGATAGTCGACGATGTTGGCGCTCTCGGCCATCGTAACGCCCGTGTTCTCGTCGACGACGACGGGAACGGTTCGGACGCCGGCGACGCGTTTGACGACATTGCGTTCGGAGTGCATCGGTTCGACGAACCGAGACCGGTAATCCAGGTCGTACTGATTTAGCAGTCGGGTGACCCGCTCGCAGTACGGACAGCCCTGGAGCCGGTAGAACGTGATCGGTGGCTCGGCGGTCTCACTCATGGATGGACGTACGGGAAACGATCGGGTAAACGTGTCGTCGCCGGCGGCGATGACCGTGATCCGGTGTAAAATGGGAAACGGTTAACCGATCCAGCTATAATGCTGCACATCAATGGCGTTGTCTCCGCTGTTCGCCGTTCCGTTGGCCGCCTATGAGGTTCCAGTCGTGGGTATCGGGTTCGACCAGTCCACGGTGACGACCCTCGGTGTGTTCGCAATCGTCGTCCTCATCGGGCTCTCGGCGTTTTTCTCCTCGTCCGAGATCGCGATGTTCAACCTGCCGAAACACCGCCTCGAGGGGATGATCGAGAACGATGTCCCGGGCGCGGACCTGGTCAAAGGGCTCAAGGACGACCCCCACCGGCTGCTCGTGACGATTCTGGTCGGCAACAACATCGTCAACATCGCGATGTCCTCGATCGCGACGGCGATCCTGTCGATCCACTTCGGGGGGCTGGTCGGCGTCTTGCTGGCGACGTTCGGGATCACCGCGCTCGTCCTCCTGTTCGGCGAGAGCGTCCCCAAGTCATACGCCGTCGAGAACGCGGACACGTGGTCGATTCGCATCGCGAGGCCGCTGAAGGCCACGGAGTATCTCCTCTTTCCGCTGATCGTCCTCTTCGATTACCTCACGCGCCAGATCAACAGGCTCATCGGGTCGACGGGGGCGATCGAGTCGCCGTACGTCACCCGCGACGAGATTCAGGAGATGATCGAGTCCGGCGAGCGCGAGGGCGTCTTGGAGGAAGAGGAACACGAGATGCTCACGCGGATCTTCCGCTTTAACAACACCATCGTCAAGGAGGTGATGACGCCGCGACTCGACATGACGGCGGTACCGAAAGACGCCAGTATCGACGAAGCGATCGAGACCTGTATCCAGAGCGGTCACGCCCGGATCCCGGTCTACGAGGGGAGCCTCGACAACGTCCAGGGCGTCGTTCACATCCGCGACCTCGTCCGGGACCTGAACTACGGCGAGACCGGCGACGACGAACTCGAGCTCGCGGATCTCATCCAGCCGACGCTGCACGTCCCCGAGTCCAAGAACGTCGACGAACTGCTGTCCGAGATGCGGGAAAACCGGATGCACATGGCGATCGTCATCGACGAGTTCGGCACCACCGAGGGGCTGGTGACGATGGAGGACATGATCGAGGAGATCATCGGCGAGATCTTAGAGGGGGGCGAGGAACAGCCGATCGAGACCATCGACGACGAAACCGTCCTCGTCCGCGGCGAGGTCAACATCGAGGACGTCAACGAGGCCCTCGACATCGACCTTCCCGAGGGCCAGGAGTTCGAGACCATCGCCGGCTTCATCTTTAACCGTGCCGGCCGACTCGTCGAGGAGGGCGAAGAGATCACCTACGACGGCGTCCGCATCACCGTCGAAGACGTCGAGAACACCCGGATCATGATGGCCCGTCTCAAGAAACTCGAGGTAGCTGACGAGGAGAGCGAGACGGAGACGAAACCCGAGGCCGAACCCCTCGAGATCGACGAAAACGACGAGTGAGACGCAGTCTCAGTTCTGCGAACTGACGAGCGTTGCGATGTCGCGTGCCACCGCCGGCGGAACGACGATCCGTCGCGGGCCCTGAACGTACTGGCCGTCCGGTTGGGCGTATCTGAGTTTTAAGATAGCGGCGTCTCCAATCTGGCGGACCGAGACGGCGTCGATCACCGCGAGATCGATCGCGTGCTCGGGCTCGTAGAGGTAGATCGTCCCGTCGTCGCGGTCGAACGCGCCGACCGACTGCAGGAACGAGGCGAGGACGAGTGCGACGAACCCGATCGGAATCAACAGGGCGGCCAGTCCGGTGAACGGACCGGCACCGACGGCCAGCAGTTCGTTGTGCGAGACGTACCGACCGATCCCCATCAGCGCGCCGATGACGATTCCGACGACGATCGAGCCGACAGCGACGTCCATCGCTCGGTCTACGCTCGCTCCCGTCGGCGCGTCGATGGGGAGCGCACTCGCAACTCGCGCGAGGTGCGCCTCGGTGTTGCTCGAGGCGGCGAGCGCGAGGACGGTCGCGGCGAACGCCGCGATGAGTGCGAGAACGACGGTCCGGCCGGGGCCGCCCGCGGCCTCGCCGGCGATCCTGTACAGGCGCCAGCAGACGACGGTCCCGATCGCGGCGAAGAAGGTACCGACGCCGAACGCCCACAGGAGCCGCACGGTGCGTGAGGTACTGGCGTCTCGCCGCCACTGGATCGTCTCGTCGGAGGTGTGGGTGACGTCGACGGCGTCCTCGTCCATGCGTCGAACTCACGACCTCTCGGGTAAAGACCGTTCGATGTCGTCCGGCTCAGAGGAGAATCGCGGCGACTGCAGTGTAGCCAATAAAGGAGACGATGATCGCGCCGGCCAGCGAGCCGATCCACGCGAGCACGGTAAAGCCCATTTTCCGCGCGCTGACGCCGCCGCCGGCACCGGCCGCGGCGTAGCCGCTCCCGATGATCGCGCTGACGATGATCTCGTTGAACGAGACCGGGATGCCGTAGAAGACGGCGGCCTGCGCGATGATGAAGGAGGGGATGAGCGCGGCGATCGACCGGCGCGGCCCCAGCGAGGAGTAGTCCTGCGAAATGGCCTTGATCATCCGCGGTGCGCCGGTCCACGACCCGATTAGGAGACCGAACCCGCCGCCGACGAGCATCGCGATCAGCGGCAGATCGAGTTCGCCCGACAGCGGGATCAGCGGCCCGACCGCGAGTCCGACCTGACTGCCGCCGGCGGAGAAGGCGACGAGCCCCCCGAGGACGAGCAGGAAGTGGCGCTCGCCGCGTTCCGTCCCGTTATTGAGATCGAGCGCGATCGCGCCGGCCCAGGCCACCGCGATCGCGAGCGTCGCAGCGGCGGTGCCGGCGATCGCCGGGCCGGGGATCCAACCGCTCGAGGCCTGGGCGATCGACTTTCCGCCGGCGCCCGGCGATCCGAGGATCGCGAACTCGATGTTGGCGACGATCGCACCGACGAGAGCGGCGAGGACGACGACGAGTTGCTCTTCGGGGATCGCCTCGGCGCGGAGCGCGCGAGCGACCGCGTAGGCGATCCCGCCCCCGACGAACGGTGTGAGAACCCACAGCGTGGCGATCTCGGTGTACTTCGCCCACGCGGGATCGCCGCCCATGGCGAGTCCGACGCCGATGACCGCCCCGGTGACCGTAAACGCCGTCGCTATCGGATATCCTGTGAAGATGCCGATCGCCACCAGTCCGGCCGCGATTAGCAGAGCAATCGTGGCGGCGAGCGATGACAGCGTTACCCCACCGATCAGTCCAGTGCCGACCGCTTCGGAGACGTTCGCACCCTGGAGGACCGCGCCGGCGAAGCCGAGCAGCCCGACGAGAAAGCCCGCTCGCATCACCGAAATCGCGTTCGCACCGACGGCCGGGGCGAACGGGGTGGAGCCGCTCGAGCCGGCCCCGATCGCCCAGGCCATGAAGAGACTCGCAACTGCGGCCACAGCGAAGGTGCCGATCGTGGCGACGTCGACCATCTACTCGCCTCATATTAGCGGCCCCTACAAGTGTGTGCCGACCTACGGCTGCCAGCGGGGACGAGCGGAGAGGGCAGTAGCACGGGTTCCGCTCGAGTCAATACGATGGGATGATCCGCGAGCACCTGCCCGATCACCGTGTCCGTTTTCCGTCGCGTCGGAACCCCGCGCGCATTACTCGATTGGCTCGGAATCGGTCGCGACGTGCTCGAGAAAGAAATCCCTGTTTCTGTACAGGATCCAGAGTCCGGTCAGCCAGAGCGTTGCGGCGGCCACGATACCCAGTAGTAGGTCGACATCACCTTCGACGGTACCTGCGTTGAGAACTCCGAAAAATCCCGAGGTGATGTGGACACTCCAGGCGAGGAATCCGCCGGCGAGGCCGATCGGTCGGCCGGTGATGATCGTCCAGCCGAGAGCGACTGTTCCCCCACCTAAGACGATTGATGGCCAGATCCCGAACGCGGTCTCCCCGCTGCTGCCTCGAATACCGATTCGGATCCCGTTGATGAGGACGATCCATCCCAGTATTCCGACGCTGAGCGGTGCCCCATTAGCGGCCGGCTCGAGAAGCCATTTCGCGGTCGCGCGTCCGTCGCGTTCCATACGATATCTCTGTCATTTCAGCACATAATTTCAGCTATTCTCGAGCGAATCGCTACGGAACCGAGTGAGACGGCGACCCGACGGGTCGTCTCAGTTCGTCGTCGACCTGGAGTTGTCGTCGGGCTCCGGCGGCGGCTCCGCGCCCTCGATGGCCTCGGCCGCGTCGGTGTCTTTCTCGACTTCGACGTGCCAGCGGTCGACCTCGTCCTCGTAATCGGCGAGTCGGTCGGAGACGCTCTCCTTGAGGTCGTCGTCGTTGACGTTGACCTCGAAGACGAACTGCTCGCCGTTCCCGCCGTTGCGCGCGGCCTGCTGGATGTTGGCGCTGATGAGTTCGTTGTCGAAGTAGTAGGGCGCGAGCTGGGTCATCACGTTCTGGTAGACCGTGTCTTCGACGCGGCGCAGTGCCTTGCGACTCGCGGAGTCGGCCGCGCGCGCGACGTAATCGATCGACTCCTTCCAGTTGTCGACCGCCGCTCCGGCGTCGTCGTCCTCGAGTTGCTCGTAGGACTCCGAGAGTTTCTCGCCGGCGGTCTTGATGTCCTCGTCGGGCTCTTTGCCCGCTTTCTCGCCCTTGCCTTCTTCGACGCTGGCCTGGTCTGCGGTCTTTTCACTGACGTCGGAATCGAGGGTTTCGTGGGCCTTGGGGCGCCACTCGTCCCACTCCTCGAAGGCGCTCGCGAAGCGCGCGCCGTACTCCTGGTCAGGATCGTGAACGTCGACGTCTCGAAGCGCGCGCGTGATGCGCTCGCCGTGTTCGACGATGTCGCCCCAGTCACCGCGAACTTTGAACCCCGAGATGCTCTCTTCCATTCGGCTGGGCGAGTGATAGCGTGCGGATAGGTATAAACTTCTCTGCCGTCAGCCGCGTGGACGGGGGTGGTCGGCGCGGACTACCGCTGCCCGCTCGTTCTCTGGCCGCCCATCTGCTGCCCGCTCATTTGTTGTCCGCCGGTCATCCCCTGTCCCATTCGGCCGCCGGGCTGCTGTGTTCCCATCTGCTGGCCGCCCATCTGTTGGTCGCCCGCTCCCTGGCCGCCGACCATCTCGAGCAGCGTCGTACAGGAGTCGATCGTGCGGTCGATCGCCGAAATCGTCTCGGCGACGTGGGGGTGTTGCTGGAACTGCTGGAGTTCGGGCAGGCTCTCCTCGGCGATCCGGACGAACGTGTCCGCCATCTCCGGGCCGAACATCGAGTCGCGCGCGATCAGCTTCTCGTTGAACTCGGCCAACTCTGCGATGTCGCGACAGATCGCCGCACACGTCGCGAGCTGTGGGCCTTCCGACGCGCACATCTTCGCACACCAGTCGGCGATGTGAGACAGTTCGGTGAAGTCCTCGAGCGCGATCCGCAGTTCGTTGGTGAGGTGGTTCTCGAACGACTGCCGGCCCTGGGTTCCCTGTCCGGCCATCCCCTGGCCGGACGGCTGTTGACCGCTCATCTGCTGGGAGCCGCCCTGTTGGCCGCCGCCCATCGGCTGTTGACCGCCGCTCATCTGTTGCTGTCCACCACCCATCGGCTGTCGACTCCCGCTCGTCCCGTGGCCCCCCATCCGCTGGCCGCTCATCGGCTGCTGGCCACCGCCCATCGATTGTTGTCCACCCATCGGCTGGCCGCCGCTCATCGACTGCTCGCCCGACATCCGTGTCGGCTGCTGTCCGCTCTGTCCCTGCCGCGGCTGTTGGTTGTACTGGTGACTCATTGGAATTCACGCCCGTGGTGGGGCGTCGAGGGCTACGCCGATCGATCGATTAAACCGGGTCCACTGTTACGACCGTTTCCGACAGCCAAGCGGTGTTTTCACCTCGCCGCGACGACGGTCGAATTCGATCCGTCTCTCCATCTCACGTGTCGGTAACATCGAGTTAGCGATCTCAAGACTGTATTTCGCGAGCTCCCCGCTGGTTCGAATCGCGAGCCGACGCGGGGGCCGTCGCTGATCGACACTGTGAACTACCCGGCGAGCGGCTGTAGGGATATGCCGATCGAAGACCGGGACAACGCCTATCTCATTACGCATGCACTGGCGAAGGACACGCTCTCGCGCCTGCGCGACGTCGAGACCGAACAGGTCAGCTTTCGGAAGGGGCTGGTCAAACTCGGCCGGATCTGTGGCTACGAAATCATCGACGGCCGCATGGAGACCGAGTACGTCGAAATCGAGACGCCCCTCGAGTCCACGATGGGCGAGCGCGTTCGCGGGCTCGACGACGTGGTCATCATCAACGTCTTGCGCGCGGCGACGCCGTTCGTCGAGGGACTGCTGAAGGCTTTCCCACGGGCGCGACAGGGTGTCATCAGCGCGAGCCGCGACGAGGAGGCCGGCCGCGCCGAGGACGGCTCGTTCCCCATCTCGGTCGACTACGTGAAACTGCCCGAGATCCACGAGGAGGACACGGTCATCATCGCCGATCCGATGCTCGCGACGGGGAGTACGATGTGTACCGTCCTCGAGCACATCGTCGACAACGCGGTCCAACCGGAGAACCTGATCGTGCTCTCGGCGGTTTCAGCGCCGGAGGGACTGCTCCGCGTCAACGAGGAGTTCGACGAGGCCGACCTGCTGACGGTCTCGATCGACGACCGCCTCGACGAGGACGGCTTTATCGTGCCCGGCCTCGGCGACGCCGGCGACCGCGCGTTCCGGACGACGTAGACGCTCACCCACGCCGGCTGTCACGATGTGAACCGGTGCCGACGGACTTTTGCGGATCGCCGCGAGTCGAACGTCTATGGAGTACAGCGTCGTCGATCCGAACGACCTCGAGCGAGTCGATGAACGACCCTGCGATCTCCGCCGACTGAGCGAGGCCGCCGGGATGGACAACGTCGCGATCAATCGGTTCGACGCCGAGCCGGGCGAGCAGTTGCCGTTGGCCTATCACGTCCACGATACTCAGGAGGAGGCGTTCCTCGTCCTCTCGGGCACCCTCCACGTGGAGACGCCTGAGGGCGAACTCGAGGTCCCGGAGGGGTCGATGTTCGCGGCACAACCGAACTCTCCGCACCGAGCGTACAACCCGGACGACGCCGACGAATCGGTCTCGGTCGTCGCGATCGGTGCGCCGTCGGTCGACGACGTCGCGCCGTACGAACCCGAGGAGTAGGTTCACATTCTCGAGCGGCCGATGCCACTGCTTCCCTCCCCTCGCGGGGCGGCTACTGCGTCGGTTCGCAGGTATCGATCCCGAGCAACGCGTTCGCCGGGCACCGCTGGATGGCTGCGGTCGCAAGGACGTCGCTCCCGGCGATGAACAGCAGCGTACCAAGCGTTCGATTCCGGTTTCGGTAGCCGACCAGGAGTAGGGTCGCCGCGAGGAGGAACCGGGCGATACGGTCCATGCCGCCGACGTTTCTGTCCATACGGGAGTCGACGAGCGAGCGGCCCGTATAGGTGGTCCCTGCAACCCCCTCGTTTCCAGTCGAACCCGGCTCCCGTCCCCCGTATTTTCCGTCGTTCGGTCCAGACGAACCGATCATCTACTGGGAGCGCGGTATCCCGTTCCACCCGTTCGATAGCCGAGACCGGGCTCCGCCCACCCATTACTATTTTAACACGACTCGGGCTATATCGACTCGTGACTGATACCCCTCTCGTCGATGGATCGGAGACGACCGTGCAGGTCGCGGTCGGCGACTACGTCGGTGTTCTCGTCGCGGGCCTCGTGACGACCGCGGTTTCGCTCACGACCGCGCCCCCGATAACGGTTCTCGGGACGGCCGTCGCCGGATTTCTGGGGGGCGGTCTCGCCGGCGGCGTCCTCGCGAGACGGATCCGCGAACTGGCAGTGCGGATCGGCCGAACCAGCGGTCGCCGAGCGGCGCTCGTCCTTCCGGCTGCCCCGTTCGGAGCGGCGGCCGGCGCGTCGCTAGTGGTCTCTCTCGAGTCGCCGTTCGTGCTGGTCGCGCTCGTGTCGGCAATCGCCATCGCCATCTCGGGTTCGGTCTTGGGGTGGACGGCAGGGACCCGCTACGCGGATACGATCACGGCCGACGATCCCGTCGCTACGTGGCAGTGGGACCCGCCGGGCAACCCAAAACTGGACGCCGTCGTGCTCTCCCTCTGGCTCTTCTTCGGAGCCGGTCGCGCCGTCGCCGGTGAGTGGACGGGAGCGGTCGTCTGGACCGGACTGGCGATCCTCTGGGCGTGCAGCGGTCTCGCTGAGGGGAGATGGCAGGTCGGATCGATCGGCAGGATGCCCGAAATCCGCGTTTACGAGAGCGGTCTCCTCAAACAGCGGCCGTATACCCGATCGTTCGTTCCATGGGACGACATCTCTCACGTTCGGTTGCGCGAAGACGAACTCGTGCTCGATCGGAGGCTGTTCGACGTTCGTTTCGATCGCGACGAACTTCCGAACCTCGAGGCGGCCCGGACGGAAATCGAACGACGCCTATCGACCGTTGCAGTCAGTTCCTGAGACGTTCGAACCCGTCGTCCGTTTTACTCGAGGTCGGCTCGCCCGCTCGTCGCGCTCCGGACCCGATCCCGCAACGCGTCGCCCTCCGCGACCGGGACGCGAACGTCGAAGCTGACAGCGGCCTCGTAGTCGGCCTCGAACTCGTAGCCTTCGCTCTCCAGAATCGACCGCACAGTTCCGGAGTCGTCGTACTCGACGGTGATCCCGACCCGTTCGTGCGGTCGCTCTTCGACGATTCCGGCCGCCTCGACGCCCTCTTTCACCGCGCGGGAGTAGGCTCGGACGAGGCCGCCGACGCCGAGGTTCGTTCCGCCGTAGTAGCGCGTCACGACGACCGCACAGTTCTCGAGGTCCTGCTGCGTGAGGACGTTCAGCGCCGGCTTTCCGGCCGAACCGGAGGGCTCGCCGTCGTCGCTCGAGTACTCTCGGAGGAAGTGGCCGTCCGTCTCCTCGTCGCCGGTTCGGACCCGATAGGCGGGAACGTTGTGGGTCGCGTCGGCGTACTCCTCGCGGACCGCGTCGACGAACGCCTCGGCCGCGTCGACGGATTCGACCGGTCGGACGTGTCCGATGAACTCAGAGCCCTGGACGACGAACTCGGCGGTGGCCGGCTCCGCGACGGTGCGATACGCCCGGCTCACGGCCGCCCCCCTCCCTCGTGTCGCCGACGGACGTATCGCCGCTGGACGTGTCGCCCCGGATGCGACGTCTCGACGCGGGTCATAGCGGAGATACGTCGGGCCGCGAAAAGAGACCGTCGGTCCCGCCCGTTTCGAGTCGATGACGCGGGCTCGATTCGCGGGTGCGTTTCGCTGGGACCCGTACGCTATTGGTCCTCCGTGCGCTGTGTGGACACATGGACGGCGAGACTATCGATTCCGAACTCGAGAGCGAGATTCACAGCGTCTGTCGGACGACGGTCGGAGACGAACTACGCAGTATCACCTACTTCACTGAAGACGACGTCGAGCAACTCTACCTCCGGTCGGACCTGGAGCAGACCGCCGACCTGATCGGCTTCGCCGAACACGAGCGACTGGGCTTTCGCTCGCAGTCGGCCTACCGGAACACGCAACTCGGCGAGTACCAGGCGACCATCCGCATGTTCGAGAACGGCTACCTCTCGCGGGTCATTCGCGGCCCCCACGGCGTCTGGGTGACGACCGACGACATGTCGATGGAGCGCTTCGAGGAACTCACCAGCGCGCTCGAGTCGGTGCTCGACGACTTCGCGGACACCGTCGACGTCGAGAGCGAGAGCGGCGACTGACCGGCGGTCACTGGATCTCGATCTTCCGGACGAACGAGAGGTCGCGGATCGCGGTGATTACCTCCCCCGAGAGCTCCTCGTCGGTGATCAGGTAGAGCCGGGGCTCGTCGGTGAACTCGGGGTCCTCGCTGATCGTCTGGCGGATCGAGATGCCGTGTTCGGCCAGCGTGCCGGTGACTTCGGAGACGATCCCCTCCTGTTCGGCGTCGGTCACCTCGACGGAGAGCACCGTCAGATCCAGAACCGGTGCCAGGTCCATCAGGCTCGGCACCTGCGAGATGTTCTGGAAGATCCGTCGCAGTTCGGGATCCTCGAGGATGACGTCGGTCGTCGAGTCGACGACGCGTCGGTCGACGCCGATCTCGCGGGCGATCCCCGTGTTCGGAATTTCGATCCCGCCGGAGACGACTCGGCCGTCGTCGTTGACGGAGAACCCTCGCTCGAGCAGCAAGCGGATCACCGCCTGCTGGCTCGGCGACCCCTCGAACTTCTCCATGATCTCGTCGAACATTCGTTGACGAGTGTACGGCCGCTCGGGTATAATGTCCGGTGATCGGTCTCGCCCGGCGTCGCAGTCGATTCGCTCTCGGTCGGAACCGGTCGGTCGCCCGGAACGTCGTCTGCGGATGATTTTTCACCGTCCCCGTGTAGGCTGATACTATGCGCGAACTCCGGAGCTGTGACTTCTGTGGTGCCGAGGCGATCGGCGCGTTCGAGATCGTCCCGCCCGAACTCGAGCCGACCGAGAGCGAACAGCGCCGCGTCGTCCCCTGTCGCGACTGCAAGGAACGACTCGAGACGCTGATCGACCCGCTGCTCGCCCGTGCCGGTGCCGAGCGCGGACCCGACGCCGCAGATCGGGATCGTGACGCGACCGACGGCGAACACGACGGATCGGGAGCGGTCGTCGCCAGTGCCGACGAATCGACGGAGAAGCGACGCCGGACCACCAGCCCGAACGCGACCGTCTCAGATGCGTCAGCGGAGCCTGACGAGCGATCGACCGCTCGAGACGACGAGGAGACCGAGGCCGATCCCGGCTCCGACTCCGGATCGCAGTCGGAATCGACGTCCGACTCGCTACTGGAAGAGGGGATCACCTTCGAGCGCAACGAGCGAGCGGACAGCGAGGAGACCGACGGAGGAGATGCGGCCGGGACGGGAGACGGGGGAACCGAGCCCGTGACGGCGGCCGCGGACGACTCGACCGATCGGTCGACGCAGACGTCGGACGACTCGACCGAGCGGCCGACGCAGACATCGGACGCCGAGTCATCGAGTGGCGACGGTGACGCCGCGACGGAGTCGTCGACTCGCCCGCCGACGGCCTACAACAAGGTCGTCCGACTCCTCCGCAATCGTGAGTTTCCCATGCAACGCAGCGCCGTCGAGGAGCTGGCGGCGGGGGCCTACGACCTCGAGAGCCGCGAGGTCGAGGCGATCGTCGACTACGCGGTCGCTGACGGCGAGTTCGTCGAAAAAGGGGGTGAACTCCGCCGTCCGTAACGCGTGAAGACGGCCTCGTCCGTGTTCTCAGGTCTCGCGTCGTGATCGCGCTCTGACGCCGCGCTGTGCCGGCCGGCGGCTACAGCGTGCCTTTCGTGCTCGGCGTTCCCTCTCGTTGCTCGTCGAGCCGCGTCGCGTCGTCGAGACTCCGGGCGAGCGCTTTGAACAGCGCTTCGACCTCGTGGTGGGCGTTCTCGCCGTCGACCTCGAGGTGGAGCGTCAGTCCGGCGTTCATCGCCAGGGACTCGCCGAAGTGCCGGGCCATGTCGCTGGTGAACTCGCCGATCTGTGCCTGCGAGAAGTTGCCGTCGAAATAGAATCGCGGCCGCCCGCTCACGTCGACGACGGTCCCCGCGACGGCCTCGTCCAGCGGGACCCGTCGGTCGGCGTAGCGGACGATCCCCGACCGGTCGCCCAGCGCCTCGTCGATGGCCTCGCCGAGTACGATCGCGACGTCCTCGACCGTGTGGTGGTCGTCGATCTCGAGATCGCCGTCACAGTCGATCTCGAGGTCGAACAGGCCGTGTTTGGCGAACGACGTCAGCATGTGATCGAAGAAGCCGATGCCGGTGTCGACCGCGGCCGTTCCGCTCCCGTCTATCTCGAGCGTGCACTCGATCGTCGTCTCGGCCGTCTCCCGGGTGACAGTCGCCGTTCGCTCGCTCATGGGAGAGTCATGCCGCCCCCGGTACAAGGGGATTCCGCTCGTCGCCGTCGGGGACCCGTCGACGGGGGTCGTCCGATCCGCTCTCCCGCGTCCAGTCCGAATTTCGGAATATCGCTTGAAAATGAGTTATAAAAAGTCTAAATAGTTCTGAGGGAGTATCAAAACGTCCCCCATCTCTCATTAGTGGGGTGAAACGGACCGAAACGACGCCAATCTTCGGTCGATTATATGATGCAGTGGGTGAATGTCGTAGTTGAGAAGAGGTGACCCGTTCCGATGTCCAATCCCTCCCCCGTTTCGAACGAATCGATCGCCCCGTCGAACCCTGACGCGGAGCCGAGCCACGACTACTACGAGCGGTTCGTCCGATCGCTCAAAGGTCCCGTCCAGTTCCTGTCGTTCTGGATCGCCATCGCCCTGCCCTTCGTGCATCTCCCCCTCCTCGCACAGGGGCTCGGCGATCCGGCCGTCACGCTGACGTTCGTCCTCCTGCTGGCGACCAACGTCTTCGCTCTCTACGTCGGTCACGACTACGATAGCTAATTCCGTCGCGTCGACCGCCGAATCGTCGCAGTCGCTCTCCGTCGTCGTCGGTTCCGCACCGTCTCCCTTCCGAACTGTTATTCCGTCTCGCTGTACATGCCGTAGACGTTCAATGGCGATTCGCGTCGACTGGCGCTCGAGTTGTAGCCTCACCGGGACGATCCTGAAGTGGCTCGCCGTCCCGCTCGGTGGGTCGCTCGCTCTCGCACTCGTCGACGGCGACGATCCGCTGCCGTTCGTCGTCACGATCGCCGTCACCGTCGCCCTCGGGATCGGTCTCGAGGCGCTGACCGACGACCGCGAGATCGGACAGCGGGAATCGTTCCTGATGGTGGCACTGACGTGGCTCGGTGTGGCGCTGATCGGCGCGATTCCGTTCCTCGTCGCGGGCAACGGCGTGCTCGCACACCCGGTCAACGCCGTCTTCGAGAGCACGAGCGGCGTGACGACGACGGGCGCGACCGTGATCGCGGATTTCAGCGCCCACTCTCGAGCGATCATGCTCTGGCGAGCGATCCTCCAGTGGCTCGGCGGTCTCGGTATCCTGATCGTCGCTATCGGCCTGTTTTCCCACTTGCTCGTCGGCGGTGCGCAGTTGATGGAGACCGAATCACAGACGCAAAACGTTCACAAACTCCGGCCACATCTCGACGAGACCGCGCGCCTCATCTGGGGGATCTACATCGGGCTGACGGTCCTCACGACGCTCGTCCTCGTTTCACTCTCTCTCGTCGGGCTCGCGCCCGAGATGGACCTCTACAACGCCCTCGCACACGCGCTCACCAGCGTCTCCACTGCCGGCTTCTCTCCGCGGCCCGACAGCATCGGCGCGTTCTCGCCGGCGGTCCAGTGGACGCTGATTCCCGTGATGATCGTCGGCGCGACCAACTTCGTCCTGCTCTACGCCGTGACGCGGGGCGACGTCCGGCGGCCGCTCGAGTCCGACGAGTTCCGGTTCTACGTCGGCCTCCTCGCGTCGGTGACGGCGATCGTCGTCGTCATGCTCGCGCTCGATCCCGACCTCGCGATGGGGCTCGAGCCGACGATCCGTCACGGCCTGTTCAACGTCGTGTCGATGGTGACGACGACGGGCTACGCCTCGGTGAACTTCGACCTCTGGTCGCCCGGCGCGAAGCACATGCTGTTCCTCTGTATGTTCACCGGTGGGATGGCCGGGTCGACGACGTGTTCGATCAAGTCCCTCCGCTGGCTGGTCATTCTCAAGGTGTTTCGCCGGAACCTGTTCATCGCCGTCCATCCGAACGCCGTGCGACCGGTCCGACTTGACGACTCGGTGGTCGACGAAGAGACGGTCGTGGACGTCTTCACCTACGTCACGCTCGCGCTCGTGATCTTCTTCCTGCTGACGGTCGTCATCGTCGCCGACGCCGCCCGCGTCGGGAATCCGGTCGACGAGTTCGACGCCCTCGGTGCGGCCGCCTCGATCTTCCTCAACATCGGCCCCGCGTTCGGCGTCGCCGGTCCCTTCGACAACTACCTGGCGTTCTCGCCGTTCACCCGGACCGTGATGATCGTCATGATGTGGATCGGCCGCATCGAGATAATCCCGGTGCTCGTCCTGTTGACGCCGGAATTCTGGCGTTCCTAAGAACTAAATTTTGCTCTGTCGTTCGAGAGAGCGGAGCTCTCTCGTGATGACGAAAGGCGCTTCGCGCCTTTCGAACCACGAACCGCCGAAGGCGGTCCTCGGCAAAGTTCAGTATAAAAGCACTCCTCCTTCCTCTCCGCTCACTTCGTTCGCTCCGAATCAGTCGTCGGCCCGCTCGCTCGGCCTGCGGCCTCGCTCGCGGTGACTATCGAGAAACCGCCTGCCCTTCCCCGTTGAGCGGAAGCGAAGCTTCCGCGAGGTCGTCGGCGCTTCGCGCCGACTGCTCGAGGGACCAGAGGTCCCTCGCCGCTCGAAGAGCTTGCTCTTCCGTAGGGTCACACGGCTCGAGCAACGCGAGAGCCGTGTTCCCGGCCACCGAAAGTAGCCTGTTCTCAGTCGCTTACGCCGTCCCGGATGGCGCACCGTCGTTCGAGTCGCCGTCGGGAAGCAGGAACAGTACGACTGCGAGCCCGAGAATCGCGGTGAGCGGGCCGACGAATACCATCGCCGGCAGAAGGGCAAACACAGCGGCCATCCGGACGTGATCGGACCAGTGGTAGTCGCGGTCAGCCATCGGTTTTCTATTCGATATTCGACACCTTCAACCCATCGCCACTCGAGCGCACGACTCGCCGGACCGAGACAGGCAGAAGACGGGCGATTACTCGCCCGCATCGACCGCAGTCTGCGCTTCCGCGAGCGTGAAATTGCCCTCGTAGAGCGCGCTCCCGACGACGACGGCCGCTGCGCCGGCATCTTCGAGATCGCGCACGTCCTCGAGCGCCGCCACACCCCCGCTCGCGATCACGGGGATGTCCGTTGCCTCGACCAGTTCGCGGACCGGTTCGGTCGCGACCCCCTCGAGTCGCCCCTCGACGTCGACGTTGGTGAAGAGGATCGCGGCGGCCCCGAGATCCTCGTACCGCCGAGCGGCCTCGACGGGGCTGATTCCCGCGCCTTCGGTCCACCCCTCGACGACGACCTCGCCGTCCTTCGCGTCGAGGCTGACGACGACGCTGCCGGGATGGTCATCGCTGATCTCGGCGACAATGTCTGGATTCTCGACCGCCGCGGTGCCGAGAATGACCCGATCGACGCCGCGCTCGAGGAGATCGATCGCGCCCTCGGCGGTGCGAATGCCCCCGCCCAGTTGCGTCGGTACGTCGACGGCGTCGATCACGGCATCGATGGCGTCCGCGTTCTTTCGTTCGCCCTCGAACGCACCGTCGAGGTCGACGAGGTGGAGCGTTTCCGCACCGGCGTCGATCCATCTCCGGGCGGCCTCGACCGGATCGCCGTAGGTCTTCTCCGTGCCGCGCTCTCCCTGGACGAGCTGGACGACCTCGCCGTTCTGGATATCGACCGCTGGAATCACCTCGAAGCTCTCGAACTCACCGCTCGCGTCGTCGGTCATACTCGAGTGCGCGCGGCCGGCGCGAGTAAAGGCGACGGTTTCGCCGAACGACCATCGCCGCGACACTGTTGCCTCTCTCAACAGAGTTATTACACGTGTGGTCGATGTGGGCCGTTTCATGCCGCTGTCGGCGTGCGCGTCCAGATCGTCGCGATGGGCTCAACCGTCGGTCTCTTGCTCACCGCCGACTTCGCCTGGAGCATCGTCATCCTCCTGGGAATGATGACCGGCGCGACCTGGATCTCGAAGAACCGCGGCGAGGGGCTTCCCGGAGTGATTCGAGTGTCGTTCGTCGCGATCGTCGTCGGATCGGGACTGGTCATCTCGACGATGGCGCTGGCGGGCGCGATCGAGACGACCGTCCGCAATCTCGTCCCCGTCGGGAGCATGATCATCGCCACCGCCATGAAGGCCAACTCGCTCGCGCTCGACCGATTCAAGGGCGAGATCGAAGAGAACCGCACGGAGATCGAAGCGGTCTCGCGCTGGGCGCGCCCCCGAGTGCGGTCATCTCGCGACACGTCAAGACCGGCGTCAGGGCGTCGCTGATCCCGACGATCGACTCCCTGAAGAGCCTCGGCTGGGTCTGGATCCCGGGGATCACGGCCGGCATGATCCTCGGCGGCGAGAATCCGCTGTACGCCGCGCTCTATCAGTTCGTCATCATGGCGATGATCTTCGTCGCGGGCGGGCTGACGAGCATGACGAGCAGCCTGCTGATCGGCAAGTACGTCTTCACCGGTGCCGAGCAGTTGAAGCGGATCGGCGGGGGCTCGAGCGCGTGAGTGTCATCGTCTCGGTCGGGATGCGGTAGCGGACGCCTTGGGCGGTGGGTCCCGAGCCGACCCCGAATAGCGTCCTTTTTAGGGTCGGCTCACGTGACTTCTGAACGTGCCGGAAGTACTGCTTATCGTAGGGATCATCGTCGCTATCTTCGTCGGATTCAATATCGGTGGCTCGACGACGGGGCCCGCGTTCGGGCCGGCCGTCGGAGCCAACGTGATCACGAAACTGATGGCGGCGGCGCTGATGTCGATCTTCTTCTTCCTCGGGGCGATCACGATCGGCCCGCAGGTCGTCGACACGCTCGGCCGAGAACTGGTACAGGACACCAGTATCTTCACCATGCGGTCGAACGTCGCCGTGCTCTTCTTCATCGGCGGCGCGCTGTTCATCGGTAACTACGCCGGCGTCCCCGCTTCGACATCGATGACCGCGGTCGGTGCCATCGCCGCGCTCGGGCTCGCGACCGACGAACTCAACTGGGCGGTGATGGGCGAGATCGTCGTCTGGTGGATCGTCGCGCCGATCATCGGCTTCTGGGTTGCGGGCGTCGTCGGCCGATACTTCTATCCGCGAATCAACGCGTGGGTCGCGATCGAGGGGAACCGGGAGGGCCGACAGATGATCAAAATGGATTACTCGGGCGTCGTTCCGCGGTTCCAGTTCGGGGAGAACGCGACGCGACGGGAGATCACCGGCGCGTTCGCCGTCGTCGGCATCGGCTGTCTGATGGCGTTCTCCTCGGGGACGAGCAACATCGCCAACGCCATCGCGCCGATCTACGGTACCGGCGACGTCGACATGATCCCGCTCATCCTCATCGGCTCGGCGGCGGTCACCGTCGGCTGTTTCACCATCGCTCGCCGAACGCTCGACACGCTCGGCAACGACATCACGAACCTCCCGCTGACCGCGGCGATCGTCGTCGCCGTCGTCGCGTCGACGATCGTGATCTCGCTGTCGGCGATCGGTATTCCCGCGAGCTTCGTCGTCGTGGCGACGATGAGCATTATCGGTCTCGGCTGGGGACGGGCGACCCGGACGACGACGTTGTCGGGCGTCAGGGCCGGCGAGGAGACCCGCGTCTCGGTCGGCGCGCTGACCGCCGAGGAGGCGGGCGAGCAGTCCCCCGAGATCGGCGAGGAGGAACCCGAAGACATCCCGAAAGCGTCAGACCTGTTCGATCCCTCGACGACGGCCCGCGTGATCCTCATGCAGAACGTCGTGCCGGCGATCTCGACGGTCGGTGCCTATCTCACGTTCCGGTTCCTTCCGATCTTCGGGTTCTGACGACCCGTATCTATCGCAGTCGATGACTATCATGTCGACTTCCAGAAATGTCTTTTCCCGCGGATAGAGTGACTACGGGTATGGTTTCCGCGATTCTCGCGATCGGTATTCTCGTGGCGATCTTCGTCGGGTTCAACATCGGCGGCTCCTCGACGGGGATCGCCTGGGGACCGGCCGTCGGTGCGGGCGTCATCGGCAAGACGGCGGCCGCGGCCCTCATGTCAGTCTTCGTCTTCATCGGCGGCTGGACCGTCGGCCGGAACGTCATCGAGACGATGGGCGGCGACATCGTTCCGGCGGAGATATTCACGCTCCAGGCCAGCATCATCGTTCTGTTTTTCATCGGGCTGGGGATGCTGATCGCCAATCTCTTCGGCGTCCCGGTCCCCACGTCGATGACCGCTGTCGGCGCGATCGCCGGACTGGGGTTGGCGACCGGATCGCTAGATATGGCCGTCATGGGACGGATCATCTCTTGGTGGGTCGTCACCCCGATCCTCGCGTTCTGGATCGGCGGGATCGTCGGTCGCTACTTCTACCCGTACCTCGATCGATACTTCGAGATTCGCCAGTCCAGCGGTCCACTGATCACGCTCGAGCGGCCCGGGACCCTCCCGAAACCGGCTCTGGGGCCGGGCACGACGAGCAAGGAACTCACGACGACGGTCCTGATCGTCATTATCGCGTGTTACATGGCCTTCGGCGCTGGGGCGAGTAACGTCGCAAACGCGGTCGCGCCGCTGGTCGGCAGCGGCGCGCTCGATATCGGCGGCTACGACGGGACCGATCTCGGCATCGCGATCGGGGCCGTCGCGATCAGCCTCGGCGGCTTTACGATCGCTCGCCGGACGATGGAGGCCGTCGGCAACGACCTCACCGAACTCCCGCTGTTGGCCGCGCTGATCGTTGCCATCACCGCCGCCTCGATCACGACGTTCCTCTCGGCGATCGGTATCCCGATCAGTCTGGTGATGGCGACCGTGATGACGATCGTTGGGCTCGGCTGGGGCCGAGCCAGCCGTACCGCCAGCATCGCCGGTCTCGCGCGCGGTGAGGACACGCTCGAGCTCTCGACGAACGTCCTTACGCAGGAGACGCCCGAACGGGTTCCCAAGATCGGCGAGGAGGAGGTCGAGGACGTCCTCGGGGCGGACGATCTGGTCAGACCGGACGCGGTCGCGCGCTTCGTCGCGTTCTGGATCATCGGCCCCTCCGCCTCGGCCGGGCTGGCGTACGGGTTCTTTCTCGTCGTGCCGCTGTAGCGGTCCGTCGGAATCGATCTCTCGGATCAGCGGTACATCAACGGCGGCCGTACCCGGTTTCGGATCCGGCAACAAACGAACCCGTCCTGCGAATACGTTCGGACATTTCTTTTTTCTCTTCCGTTCGAGAACCGATCTTGTAACGAACAGGGGTATTCTTTCCTCCGAATTGGTCAATTCTGACTCAAAGACAATTTAGGACTGAACAGCAAGCTATACCAGTGCGGGACTCGAATCGCTGAGTGATGCCCACGGTAGAATACCTCAACTACGAAGTACTGGACGACCAGGGCTGGGACATGGACGATGACGACCTCTTCGAGCAGGCCGCCGACGCCGGCCTCGACGATGAGGACTACGGCACGCTCGACGTCGCCGAGGGCGAGTACATCCTCGAGGCCGCCGAGGCCCAGGGCTACGACTGGCCCTTCTCGTGCCGCGCCGGTGCCTGTGCGAACTGTGCCGCGATCGTCTTCGAGGGCGAGATCGATATGGACATGCAGCAGATCCTCTCCGACGAGGAGGTCGAAGAGAAGAACGTCCGCCTGACCTGTATCGGATCGGCCGAGACCGACGAGGTCAAGATCGTCTACAACGCCAAGCACCTCGACTACCTGCAGAACCGCGTCATTTAAACCAGCAGACGGTGCTTCGACGCGCAGTTATCGAACCCCCCGTTTCCGGGGTCGCATTTTCACTCCTTCCGCCGAGTCGCGTCGCTTGAGCAGCCGCTGGTCGCCGCGTTCGAACGACTCTCGAATGAATCTCGCCGAACGTTCCGGACTGGTTCGGAGCGCCCGCTCGACGACGAGTAGTGATCGATTCGCGTAGTCACGTCAGTCCCTGTACCGCTCACCGAACGTGACGTCTCCCTCGCTCATCCGATCCCATTATTTGAGAGAGTAGACAAGTACGATTCGTGGGGAACTTCTATTTCTCCTCTCTGGCACCTTTAACGCTCTATTGTGGGCTATATAGAATCTGATCGGAACTATTAATTGAATAGTCTCTCAACTCACTGGCGATGGCACGAGCGACGGATCGATTACAACGGTATCTCGAGGACGAACTCGATGACTGTCGAGACGACGACGTCGAGCAGCGCCTCGGGGAGCTCGAGACGCTCGAGGCGGCACTCGGCGCGGAACGGATGTCGGCTGAACTCGACGTGCTCTCGGCGCTGGGAAACGAGACGCGGTATCGGTTGGTTCGGACTCTCGTCGCGGCTCGGGAGGAACTCTGCGTTTGCGAGCTCCACGCGGTCGTCGACGTCACGGAGAGCGGACTCAGTCACGCGCTCTCGCGGCTCGTCGATGCGGGCCTGGTCGACGGCCGGAAGGACGGCCGCTGGAAGAAGTATCGAGCGACCAATCGGGCGGTGGCCCTCGTGACCGTCCTCGAGGGAAGCGTCGCGGGGGACGAGATCGATGAGTAACGCCACCCGCGACCACGGGCCGAACTGCGGCTGTGAGGGCTGTGGCGATCCGCGGTCGATGGACTTCCTGGACAAGTATCTCACCGTGTGGATCTTCGCGGCGATGGCGGCCGGCGTCGGGCTCGGTTACGTCGCGCCGTCGGTGACGGACCCGATTCGCGACCTCCACTTCGTGGAGATCGGACTCGTGGCGATGATGTACCCGCCGCTGGCGAAGGCGGACTACTCGCGGCTGCCGACCGTCTTTCGCAACTGGCGGGTGCTCGGGCTGAGCCTCGTCCAGAACTGGCTCATCGGACCGACGCTGATGTTCGGGCTGGCGGTGTTCTTCTTCAGCGGGCTCGTGCCCGGCCTGCCGGCCCGTCCCGAGTACTTCCTCGGACTCGTCTTCATCGGGATGGCCCGGTGTATCGCGATGGTGCTCGTCTGGAACGAACTCGCGGAGGGTTCGACCGAGTACGTGACCGGGTTGGTTGCGTTCAACAGCCTCTTTCAGATCGTCACCTACGGCGTGTACGTCTGGTTCTTCGGGCTCGTCCTCCCGCCGCTCCTGGGGATGGAAACGCTCGCTGGCGAAATTACGACGTTCAACGTCTCGCCCGAGCAGGTGTTCTTCGCCATCGCGGTCTTTCTCGGTATCCCCTTCGCGGGCGGGATTCTCACCCGCTACGTCGGCACCCGAACCAATGGCGAGGAGTGGTACGACGAGGAGTTCGTCCCGAAAATCGATCCCCTGACGCTGGTCGCCCTGCTGTTTACGATCGTCGTGATGTTCGCCACGCAGGGTGAGAACATCATCGCCGCGCCGGGCGACGTCCTCCTGATCGCCGTCCCGCTGACGATCTACTTCGTCGTCATGTTCCTCGTGAGCTTCGGCATGGGGCGGGGCATCGGTGCCGACTACTCGACGACGACCGCGATCGGCTTCACCGCGGCCTCGAACAACTTCGAACTGGCCATCGCCGTCGCCGTCGCGGTGTTCGGCGTCGGCTCGAGCGTCGCCTTCGCGACCGTCGTCGGCCCGCTCATCGAGGTGCCCGTCCTGCTCGCGCTGGTCCACGTCGCGCTCTACTTCCAGCGGAGATTCGACTGGGACGGCTTCCGGACGGGCAGCCTCGACGCGACTTCGACCGAACCGCCGACTGACGACTGACCATCACGGAACCACAGACCCATGTCTCACACCACCGATTCCGACGACCCGATTCGTATCGCCTTCGTGTGCGTTCAGAACGCCGGGCGTTCCCAGATGTCCACCGCCTTCGCCGAACGCGAGCGCGACCGCCGCGGCCTCGCGGACCGCGTCGAAATCCTGACCGGTGGCACGGATCCGGCCGACGCAGTCCACGAGGAAGTGCTCGAGGTAATGAACGAAGTCGGCGTCGATCTCTCCGACCGCACGCCGCGAGAGATCTCGCTCGACGAACTCCGCTCGTGCGACACCGTCGCGACGATGGGCTGTTCGACGCTCGACGTCGGCGACGCGGGGGACGACGTCGAGATTCGCGATTGGGCGCTCGAGGATCCGGACGGTCGCGATCTCGAGGCGGTCCGCGAGATCCGCGACGAGATCGAGGACCGAGTCGTCGCGCTATTCGACGAGTTCAGCGATGCGCCTTAGCGCGTCACCGTGACTCGGTCGGCACGCCCCAATTTCGACGCGACCCGATCCGGTCACTGTCCGCGCGGAACGTAGTCATCGAACGACGGGCCGTACAGGACGAGTTTGTGCGCGGCGATGAGGACGACGACGGCGAACACGATGAGCGCGCCGTCTACGAGCGACGAGAGGAGTCCGAGGGAGACGATCAGCGTCGTCGCGCAGGCGGGCGGGTGGACCGTTTCGGTCGCGAGCATCCCGCCCGACGTGAGGACGACGGCGACCACGCCGCTGGCGACGAATCGGAGCTGTGCGGTCGCGAGTACCGGCGCGGTCGTGGTCACGCTCACGCCGATATCGGGTGCGATGGCGTGATAGGCCACCAGCCCCGCCGCGACGCCGATGGCGTGGCCACCGATCACTCGTCGCGGTGCGGTCACCTCCCCCTCTCGAACCGTCGCTAACAGGAAGGCGGTCGGTCCCAGACTCGGGAAAATAAACGCCTGTCCGGTCACCCAGGCCAGCAGTCCCGGAACCGCGAGCAGAACGCCGACGTACAGGGTCGAAAACGCCGCGCCCTCTCTCATGGCCATCGCTTTATCAGTACCGACGGATATACCGTTTGTTCTGACGATTTTCCGCGGAACGGGAGATTCCCCGACGGGATTCGATCGATAGCGTGCGTCGTCCCTTCTGCGGTCACTTTCCGACGGGATCTCCGTGAGACACTTCTATTCCGACGGACGAACGCTACCCTCCTCGAGTCCGAGCGGGCGGTCGGCTCACGACCGTCGCTCCACCGGGAGGCCGAAAACGTAAGGAGACCGGGCTTCGGAGGAACGGTCGTGACGCTCGCTGGTGCCGTCGCGACGGGTCCGGACCTCCTCCGACTCGTCGCCGTCCCCGTCTTCGCCTGGACCGCCTACCGCGACATCGAGACCAGGCGGGTCTCGAGCACCGTCTGGATCCCCCTCGCCCTGCTGGGGACCGCGCTGCTGATCTGGGACGGCTGGCTCGCCCGGAGCGCCGGCGGAACCGCCTGGACCTACGAGTTCCTGATTCCGACGGCGATCAGTCTGGGACTGGTCGTCCCCATCGCCTACCTCTTCTGGTGGTTCGGCGGCTTCGGCGGGGCCGACGCGAAAGCGCTGCTCGTCCTCGCCGTGCTCTTCCCGACGTTTCCCGAGTACGCGCTCGGCTCGTGGACGCTCCCGCTCGAGTCGCCGACGACGATCGGCGCGTTCTCGTTTACGATCCTGACGAACGCCGTCCTCGTGGGCGTCGTGCTCCCGCTCGTCCTCGCCGTTCGAAACGCCGCCGCGGGCCGGATCGCGCCGGTCATGTTCGTCGGCTGGCCCGTTTCTTGGGATCGGATTCCGGAGACCCACGGTCGCCTGCTCGAGACGCCGGCGGGCCTCTCGCGGGGCGGACTCGACCTCGACGCGCTACGGATGTACCTCCGCTGGCGGGGGCTCTCGCTGACCGAGTTACGCGAGCGACCCGACCGGTATCGGGATCCGGCGACGCTGCCCGCCGCGCCGAACCCGCCGACCGACGGCGCGGTGACCGCGGACGCGACCGTTCGCGGGGACGGCGGCGCGCTCGAGTCGGACACCGACGCGGGACTCGAGTGGGGTTCCGAAACCGCCGCGGCGAACGACGATCCCTGGGGCGCTGAGGCGTTCCTGGACGACATCGACGGCTCGGCCTACGGCACGACGCCCGAGGCGCTTCGCGACGGGCTCGAGGTGCTCGCGACCGAAGAGACGGTCTGGATCTCGCCGGGCACGCCGTTTCTCGTGCCGATCTTCGCCGGACTCCTGATCGCGCTGGTGTACGGCGATCTGTTGCTCGGAACGGTGTTCTGACAGGCCTCCGACACTGGTAGTGAAGATGCTTCTACTACTCCGAATCAATCGGTCGGCATGCGGTGGCGCGCGCTGGCGGCCGTCCGAGTGACTACGAGGGCGGCCGGCAAAGCCGTGCGAGGTCTTCGTGAACGGAGTGAACGAAGGCGTGGAAGACGCGAAGCGTCTTCCGGTGGATGAGTGAGCGAACGAAGTGAGTGAGCGTTAGCGCGGAACCGACGGTTCCGCGAACCATACGAACGGGCACGAAGTGCCCGTGAGTAGAAATCAGCTGGGGAGGGCGTGGCGATTCCCTGTTGCCAGCAGACGAAGGTCGTTCTTTGCTATTATACTCTTACCACAAATAAGATCACATTATAAATCAGATCGTTCCATTCCTAATCCCGTGTCCCAGACCAGCGGACTCGAGCGCAGGACGCCCTCCGGAGCCCGAAGTCGACGTCGCACCCCTCCTTTCGAGACCCCTACAGCGTCCGCTCGTACAGCGGGACGAGCGCCGTCCAGAAGAGCACGAAGGCGACGCCAACGCCGATCAGCGCCAACCACGGGTCGCCCCTGCCGGTCGGCGCGCCGCTCGAGAGGAGGACGAAGGTGCCGGCGAACAGCAGACAGCAGACGAGGACGCTGCCGAGCTCGAGGACCGCGGCGACGGGGTAGTCGCGAAGCCGGGCGACGATGCTGGCGAAGGTCATACGCGGGGCTCGCGCGCGGACGACAAAAACGTCACGGCAGCGCGACGCGACGCGTCGGAGCGTCCTTCGCGACAGGCCCGATCGCACTGTCAGTCCACGACGTAGGACTGGTGGTCGCCGCGGGTCTGCGTATCGACGAACTGGTGGCGGGTCCCGTCGCCGAGATCGCCCGCGAACGAGGGGTCGTCCGTCTCGGTGTCGTACTCCGCGTTCGACCCGCGGAGGTCGTGGGCCGCGAGCAGGTCGCGGATCTCCGTCGGCACCGACTCCCGCCGCTCCAAGTCGACCATCAGGTGGTGGTCGGTGAAACTCTTCGCGACGAACGCGTCGGCGACGGCGTCGTACTCGCGGAGCCGGTCCGCGAGATCCCGCAGGGTCTCTTCGCGATCGCTCATTCGTCCGCGTACTGGCGGCGACGACGCAAGGATGACAGTGCGAATATGTTCGCCACTGGCGGGTCGCTCGAGGGGCCGCGTTCGGACCGCTCGAGGGACGGCGAGGAGCGCGCCGCTTCGGTGGTGGAGTCAGACTCGAGACTCGATGTCGGCGGCGATGTCGTCGAGTTCGTCGTCCGCGAGGTCGGGCCGATCGCCCGCGACGGCGTGGATGGGGCCGCCGCCGTCGCCCTCGAAGCGCGGGACGATGTGGCAGTGGACGTGGGGGACCTCCTGGCCCGCCGCTTCGCCGTTGTTGAACGCGACGGTGGTCGCGTCGGCGTCGACGCTCTCCTCGACGGCGGGGACCATGCGGTGGATCGTGTCGTAGAGGTCCGCGGCGACGTCCTCGGGAACGTCGTTCAGCCGCTCGTACTCGTCTTTCGGGATGACTAATGTGTGGCCCGGAGCCAGCGGATTGGCGTCGAGGAACGCGACCGTCGTCTCGTCTTCGTACACGATTCGCGCGGGGATCTCCCCCTCGACGATCTGGCTGAAGATCGTACTCATACGCGAGTATGCGTCGGCTCGTCGTATGAAGGTTACCCGACCGATCGCCCCGGCGGCCGCGCGACACCGGGCTCACTCGGCCAGCAGCGTCCGGGTTCGACGGTGGCGATACCACAGTGTGGCCGCGAGCGACGGCGTCGCCAGCGGAAGGTCGCCGACGCCCGGCAGCCGATAGCTCACCCGGTCGTGGAGTACGGTCTTCCCGTCCAGCGCCGCGAACCGGTGCGTGTGTCGCCACCGCTCGAAGGGCCCTCGACCACCGACCTGTTCGTCAACGAAGGACGCCCGCTCCTCGCCCGGCTCGTGTTCGGTGATCCGGACGACCCACTCGCCGGCCGGAAGCAGCTCGAGCAGCGGCGATCGGAGGTGGATCTCGGTTCCGACCTCGTAGCCGTCCGGATCCAGTCGGCCGTCGGGGCCGACCACGCGAGGCACCTGTAGTCCCATCCAGTCGGGCGTCAGGACTTCCAGTTCCTCGACGCCGTCGTAAAAGTCCCAGACCGTCTCGAGGTCGGCATCGATCACTGACGTCCGCTGATACGTCGGCATACCGAACGTTTGCGCTCGAGACGTAAAGTACGGTATCTGCGGGCGAAAGTCCGTCCGACTCGAGGGTCCCTTGATCCGTCCGGTCGAGTCCCTATGAGTCGCCGACGCACAGTTCGTCGAGCGTCTCGCCGATCGCCGTGAGGTACTCCTCGGGCTCGTAGCCCAGCCGGCCGATCCAGACGTCCTGATACGACGGATGCAGAATCGGCACGAGCCACACGTCGAGCCGTTCACACCGCACCGGTTCGAGCACGCTGTCGACGAACCCGTCGAGCTCTCGGTCCTCCGCGGCCAGGACGGTCTTCGTCGCGTGCTTGCCCGTCGCGAGGACGACCGTCGGATCGATCGTCTCGAGTTCGGTCAGCAGGTGGGTCCGGCAGTTCGCGCGCTCCTCGGGAGTGGGTTCGCGATTGCTTGACGGATCCTGGCTCGCGGTTTCACCGCTCGCCGACTCCGAGGAGCGTGGCTCCACGCTCGCAGGAAAACACTTCACCGCATTCGTGTAGTAGGCGTCGTCACCGTAGCCGATATCGTCGACCATCCGGCGGATGCGCCGGCCGGAGTGGCGCGAGGTGTAGGCCTTGCCGGTCCAGTTGCCGCCCCGCCAGGGGTCGGCGTCAGGGTTGCCGCGACCGGGCGCTTCGCCGACGACCACGATGTCCGCGTCGAGGTCGCCGGTCCCCCACGAGATACACTCGCGGGAGTCGGCGAGGGCCGGGCAGCGGGCGCACTCGGGCTCGAGGACGTTGCGGGTGCTCGGATAGGCGGGATCGTCGGTGCCCGCCGAATCGGGGTCGGCGTCGGTGTCGGAGTCGGACGCTGGCACGTTCGAGGATACGTCCGCGACGGGTTATGCCAGTCGGTTCGGCACGGTCGCACCCGTGGCATCGAGTCGCACTCGAGGGGACAGGTTTACCTTGACCGGGCGGGTACGAACGGGCTAATGACATCGATCGGTCCGGAACTACTCGCGGAATCACTCCAACTGGTCCTCTATACCGTCGTTGCCGGCGCGTTGACGGTCGGCGGCGTGCTCGTCGAACAGGCGAGTCTCCAGCACCTCGGCTCCGGAGAGGCGATGATCGCGGCGTGGCTGGCCGTCCTCGGCGGCGTCATGCTCTACGCCGGCGCGTACGGAATCGGCTACCAGAAGGTCCTCTCGCAGTACGTCTGAGTGGCCGCGGTCGATTCCCGTTTCTCGAGTCGGTGGCCGCGCGGGCCACCTGCAATATCGATTCCTCTTTACTGTCGGAGGCGATTAGGTCGGGTATGAGCAGGTTCGGCGAGGTCGACGACCAGTACGACCCACACGAACTCGAGCAGCGGGTCTTCGAGTACTGGGACGACGTCGACGCCTACGAGCAGACGGTCGAGCACCGATCGGACGGCGAGTCCTATTTCTTCGTCGACGGCCCGCCGTACACGTCGGGATCGGCGCACATGGGAACCACCTGGAACAAGTCGCTGAAGGACGTCTACCTCCGCTTCCTGCGGATGCAGGGGTACGACGTCACCGACCGGCCGGGCTACGACATGCACGGGCTCCCCATCGAGACCCGCGTCGAGGAGCGACTGGGCTTCGAGAACAAGCAGGACATCGAGGAGTTCGGCGAGGAGAACTTCATTCAGGAGTGTAAGGACTACGCCAACGAGCAACTCGAGGGGCTCCAGCAGGACTTTCAGGACTTCGGCGTCTGGATGGACTGGGACGACCCCTACCGGACGGTCGAACCGGAGTACATGGAGGCCGCCTGGTGGGGCTTCTCGAAGGCCGCCGACCGCGGCTTAGTCGAGAAGGGCCACCGCTCCATTTCGCAGTGTCCGCGCTGTGAGACCGCGATCGCGAACAACGAGGTCGAGTACGAGGACGTCGAGGACCCCTCCATTTACGTCAAATTCGACCTCGAGGAGCGCGAGACCGACGGCGAGGAGGCCTCGGACGGAGCGAACGGGGACGAAGGACCCGTGAGCAGCGAGGGCAAACTCGTCATCTGGACGACCACGCCGTGGACGGTCCCGGCGAACACCTTCGTCGCCGTCGACGAAGAGGGCGACTACGTCGGCGTTCGGGCCGAGAAGGACGGCGAGGAGGAACTACTGTACGTCGCCGACGCGAAACACGAGGAGGTCCTCCGGGAAGGCCGCTACGACGACTACGAGGTCGTCGAGGAACTGTCCGGCGAGGACCTGCTCGGCTGGTCCTACGAGCACCCGCTCGCTGAGGAGGTGCCCGACCACGTCGACGCCGAGGGGGCGTTCGAGGTCTACGCCGCCGACTACGTCGATACCGACGGCGACGGCACCGGGCTCGTCCACTCCGCGCCCGGCCACGGTGAGGTGGACTTCGAGCGCGGCCGCGAACTCGGCTTCCCGATCTTCTGTCCCGTCGGCGGCGACGGCGTTTACACCGAGGAGGCCGGCAAGTACGAGGGTCAGTTCGTCAAGGACGCTGACGACGAAATCATGGCCGATTTGGACGAGAACGGCGCGCTCCTCGCGTCCGGTACCGTCAATCACAGTTACGGCCACTGTTGGCGCTGTGATACCGGTATCCTCCAGATCGTCACCGACCAGTGGTTCATCACGATCACCGACGTCAAGGACGAACTCCTCGAGAACATCGAGGACAGCCAGTGGCACCCCGAGTGGGCCCGCGACAACCGCTTCCGGGACTTCGTCGAGGAGGCGCCCGACTGGAACGTCTCCCGCCAGCGCTACTGGGGCATCCCGCTCCCGATCTGGACCGCGGACGACCGGGACGACGATCAGGATCGGATCGTCGTCAGCGACCGTGAGGAACTCGCCGAGCGCGTCGATCAGGACGTCGATCCCGACGCGGTCGACCTCCACAAAGATACAGTAGACGACTTAACAATCACCGAAGACGGGACCACCTATACGCGCGTCCCCGATGTCTTCGACGTCTGGCTCGACTCCTCGGTCGCGTCGTGGGGCACCCTCGACTACCCTGCGGACGACAGCCGGTTCGACGAGCTCTGGCCCGCCGACTTCATCCTCGAGGCCCACGACCAGACGCGGGGCTGGTTCTGGTCCCAGCTCGGGATGGGCACCGCCGCGCTCGGCGAGAGCCCGTATCAGGAGGTCCTGATGCACGGCCACGCGCTCATGCCCGACGGCCGCGCGATGAGCAAGTCCAAGGACATCCTGATCGACCCCCACGAGGCGATCGACCGCCACGGCCGGGACGTCATGCGCATGTTCCTCCTCTCGAACAACCCGCAGGGCGAGGACATGCGCTTCGACTGGGACGGAATGCAGACGATGGAGAACCACCTCCGGACGCTGTGGAACGTCTTCCGGTTCCCGCTGCCGTACATGCGATTGGACGAGTTCGATCCACAGGAGACGACGCTCGAGGACGTGGACGACGACCTCGAACTCATCGACGAGTGGATCCTCGCCCGACTGCAGTCCACGAAGGCCGAGATGACCGAGCACTTCGAGGACTTCCGGCAGGACAAGGCGATCGACGCGCTCATCGAGTTCATCGTGGAGGACGTCTCGCGGTTCTACGTGCAGGCGGTCCGCGAGCGCATGTGGGCCGAGGAGGACAGCGGCTCGAAGACGGCCGCCTACGCGACGATCTATCGGGTCCTCCGAGAGAGCGTCGCCCTGCTCGCGCCCTACGCGCCGTTCATCAGCGAGGAGATTTACGGCACGCTCACCGGTGACGACGGGTTCGACACCGTCCACATGGAGGACTGGCCCGCCGTCGACGAGTTCTGGGAGGACGAACAGCTCGAGGTCGACGTCGCCCTCCTCCGCGCGATCGAGGAGGCCGGCGCGAACGCCCGCCAGCAGGCCGGCCGCAAGCTCCGCTGGCCCGTTCCGCGCGTCGTCGTCGCCGCCGACGATCAGCGGGTCGTCGACGCCGTTTCGCGCCACACCGAACTGCTCGAGGACCGGCTCAACGCCCGCGAGATCGAACTCGTCTCGCCCGACGAGCGCTGGGGCGAACTCCAGTACAGCGCCGAGGCCGACATGAGCGAACTCGGGCCGGCCTTCGGCGACCGCGCCGGACAGGTCATGAACGCGCTCAACGAGGCTCGCATCGACGAGCCGAGCCTCGAGGCGATCGAGGAGGCCGTCTCGGACGCCCTCGAGGACGGCGAGGAGATCACCGACGAGATGGTCTCCTTCGTGACGCAGACGCCCGACAGCGTCGCCGGCACCGCGTTTAGCACCGACGGCGACGACCGCGGCGTGGCCTACGTCGACGCCTCGCTGACCGACGACATCGAGAGCGAGGGCTACGCTCGCGAGGTCATCCGCCGCGTCCAGGAGATGCGCAAGGATCTCGAGCTCGACGTCGAAGAGCGGATCGCGCTCGAGTTCGCGATCGACGACGACCGCATCGCTGACCTCGTCGCGGACTACGAGGACCTGATCAGCGAGGAGGTTCGCGCCGACGAGCGCCGCCCGGTCGAGGACGGCCACCGCAAGGAGTGGGAGGTCGAGGGCGTGACGATCGAGATCGCGATCGAGCCGCTGGCGGCCGCGGAAGCGTCGGACTAACGGCTCTCGAGTCCGGCCCTCGATTTATTCGAACGTTTCGCAGAGCAAGTGTGGTATCGCCAACCTGTTTCTGTGGCCCGATTTCACCTGCCGTTCGATGATCCTCCGAGACGCGACTGGGGGAATGGAGCAGTGATTTCCGGTGGATGTCAGTGAGAAGATATGCCCTGCTACCGTGGCAACAGGGAATCGCCACGCCCTCCCCAGCCGATTCGTTCACTCACTTCGTTCGCTCACTCATCCCTCGCGCAGCATTAGCGGCCACCCTCGCTACCGCTCGGCCGGCCGCCAGCGCGCGCCACAGCCGTCGGTTGGCCGGTTGGCCGGTCTGGAGCGGTCTGTCACACATATGCACTGTTCGACCTGATCGAGGATAGCACTGAGGATCGTTCGACGACCTCCCGCGAGGGCGGTCCTGACCCGATAGGGGCTGCCGTTCCCGATATCGGTGTTCCGCTCGAGTCGCCCGTGATTCGCGAATAGTTACGCCGAACGTCAGTCAGCTGACGATGACAGTGTCGGTGTCGCAAATGTCTTGACCGCTGACTCACCAGCAACGAGTAGTGAGATCTCGGGTCGTCGTCTTCGCGCTCGTCGTTTTGCTCGTCGGAAGCCTGCCGGCCGGCGTCGGTGCCGTCGAACCGGCACGAACGGCCGATCCGCCGACAGTGGCCGGTTCCGGCGTCAGTCCCGGTGCCGGCGAGTCGTTCGCCTCGGTGGGGACGAGCGCCGGATCGACGGCGACGACCAGCGATTCCGACGTGCTCCACCGGACGACCGTCCTCCGGCACCGACCGGACGACCCCGACGCCTTCGGGGTGACGATGACGTTCCGAATCCCCGACTCCGTGACGGAACTCGAGGTCGAACTCGAGCGGGGCGCGACCGTCGAGGGAATTTCGGGGTTCGAGCGGACGGGCGAGCGGACGTTCCAGTGGACCGAGGACGCCGACGAGGCGACGATTCGGTACGCGATGCCGGCCGATCGGCGGGGGGACCAACGGCGGGGGACCGACGGCTCGGGAGACGGGTACACGTTCGTCGATACCGGTGACTGGGGCGTCGTGCCGGTCCCCGACGTCTCGCTGTTCTACCGGCGGAGCGCGCCCGTCGGCATCGAGGAGACGGTCCGCGTCGACGGGCCGGGCGCGGCGGGCGACGATATCGCCGTCTTCGGCGGCGTGACGGAGCACGAGCGAGCCGTCGACGGCGGGACGGTCAGGCTGGTCGTCCCCGACGCCGCGACCCTCGAGGAGTCCCCGGACGCGGTACTGGCCGCCCTCGCGGACGCTCGCGACGATCTCGCTGTCGGCGCGCGGAGCGGCGAGGTGTTCGTGGTCGCGGTGCCAAACGAGATCGACTGGGGGTCGAAGCGCGGGATCCAGTACGGCGAGTCGGACGCGTGGGTCGTCGACGACGCCGCGCTCGACGAGCGGAACCCGGTCTGGCTGCACGAGTACGTCCACGTCCGGCAGGATTTCGCCGGCGAGACCGACACCGACCCCGCGATGGAGTGGGTCTCCGAGGGCCAGGCCGACTACTACGCCGGCCTGCTCGCCCTCGAGAGCGGTGCGACTGACTTCGCCGACTTCCGGTCGCTCCTCGAGCGCGGCGAGCACGAGCCGTACGCCGACGGCACCCTCGTCGACCGGTCGACCTGGGACGATCCGGAGACCCACTACGCGAAGGGGGCGCTGGTCTACGGCGAGATCGACCGCCGACTCCGGCTCGCGACGGACGGCGACCGGACGCTCGAGGACGTGTTCCGGACGCTGAACGCCCGGGAGGAGCCCGTGACCGAGGCGGAGTTCCTGAACGCGCTCGAGGAGGAAGGCGGACCGGCGGTCCGTGCGGTCGCGGAGCGGTATACGCAGACGGCAGCGTCGCCCGAGATGTGGAGTCGGAGCGAGCACGAGGCCGCCTTCGAGCAGTCGGTCGCGGCCTTCGAGTACGGACTGGGGTCCGAGCCGATCGAAGTCGCGGATCGGGAGTGGCCGCGTTGGACGGCGTCGGAGACCGACGGTACCGACGAGAACCGCGACGTGATCGCGGTGCCGGTCGACGAGTCGGTGACGATTCCGAGTACGGTCGCGAACGTCGGTGAGCGCGAGGGGACCTACGACGCGACCCTGCAGGTCGACGGCCGAGTCGTCGATCACCGCCGGGGGACGCTCGCGCCCGGGGAGGACGCGAACAACGCCCTCTCGTGGACGCCGTCACAGCCCGGCGAGTACGACGTTCGCGTCGGCTCGGAACGGCTGACCGCGGTCGTCCGTTCGTCACCGAGCGTGACCGTGACGGACCTGCGGGTCTCGCCCGACGGCATCGGGCCCGGCGAGTCGGTGAACGCGACCGCGACGGTCGAGGCCGCCGGCGACCGACCGGCCGCGGCCGTCCTCGCGTTCCGGACGGTCGACGGTGTCGTCGCCGAACGACCGGTAGCGCTCCGACCCGACGAGACGACGACGGCCGACGCCACGCTCTGGTTCGACGAGGCCGGACGATACGAAATCGCCGTCGGCGATCGGACGACGATGGTCGATGTCGGCGGTGGCGGCGGTCCGGCCGCGACGGTCGAGGAAATGTCCGGATTCGGGATCTCGGCGGCAGCGGTGGCTCTCGTGATGGCGCTTCTCGGATCACTGGTGGCCCGTCGTCGCAGCTACTGAGTTCGGTCCGTCTCTTCTCCGTCCGCAGCTACTGAGTTCGGTCCGTCTCTTCTCCGTCGAACCCGGTCCGGGGTGGCCGTTGGATAGAGTTGCGACCGGTTCGATTCCCCACGTTTTTGGCAACTCTGTGGAAACGGAGGACACGTGAGCGAGATTCCCGCATGACGCACCCGGATCGGAACGACGATGCCGTCAAGGACCTCGTCCGACGGCACTGGAACGACCGCGCACCGACGTTCGACGACGCGAGCCATCACGGGATCCACACCGACGACCAGCGCGATCGGTGGTCGTCGGTTCTCCGCGAGTGGACCGGTGACGACCCGCGCCAGGTGCTCGATATCGGCTGCGGGACGGGGGTCATATCGCTGCTGTTGGCGGGGCTGGGCCACGACGTCACGGGCGTCGACGTCGCGCCGCGGATGCTCGAGCGCGCTCGAGCGAAAGCCGAGCGGGCGAACCGATCGATCGAGTTCTACCGCGGGGACGCGGAAGCCCTCGCGGTTCCCGACGACGCCGTCGAACTGGTCACGGCCCGACACCTGATCTGGACGCTCCCGAACCCGGAGCGAGCGATCGAGGAGTGGCAGCGAGTCGTCGAACCGGGCGGACGGATCCTCGTGATCGAGGGCTACTGGGATCACGACGAACCGTGGGACGAGTACGAGGAGATCCACGATAACTTGCCGATGTACGACGGTCGACCGCCCGACGAATTACGCTCGGTCCTCACACGGCACGGCCTCCGAGACATCGAATACGAACCGCTACTCGATCCGGTACTGTGGGGACGGGAACCGCACCACGAGTATTACATCATGGCCGGAACGGTTTCGCGTTGAGTCGAGACGCGTCGGCGATCCGCCGATCGGCCGACACACGGTTCGACCGTGCGGTCGTCTCTCGCTTTCTTCGCCGTCGTTATTCGAAGTCGACGCGGAACCGACAGGCTTCGTCTCCGTCGTCGACGCAGGCCGTCTTCGCGACGGTCGCGTCGGCGTCGTAGGCGGCGACCACTCCCTCGAGGATCCCGTGGGCGAGTCCGCAGTAGCGCTGCTCGCGGTGGGTGTCGTACGTGACGATCGCGTGATCTGATTCGCGCGTACAGGAGAGTTCGGGAATCGAGGTGTTCTCCGTGGCCGTTTCGATGTTGTCGTAGACGTCCTCGAGTTCGGCGAGTAGTTCGGGCAGGTCCCAGTCGCGTTTGACGTGGGCGCTGAACGTCGAGAGCAGTTCCGGTGCGAGCGTCGTACCGAAGTCGCGCTCGATCGCCTGCCGATCCTGCGTGGCCATCGTCGAGAGCGTCTCGAGGATGGCGTCGATTTCTCCGTCATCGTAGTGAGAAACGGGGAGATAGAGCTTCGGCTCGAGGCCGGACTGCTCGACGATCGTGTCCCAGGTATCGTCGTCGGTCCGATCGACGATGTATTCCTTGAGGGTCTTGTGGACGATTCCGTGCATCTGACAGATCTAGGCGTTCTCCGCGACGGCTCGTGTGGCCGAGGCCCCCTCGTGCCACGCGCTAACAACTAGACCAGTGTCTGGGGACTACTTAACCGTTTAGTTACAGGTGTGCCGCGAGCGTCGGTGCGACGGAGACGGTGGCGACGCCTCGCTCGATGGTGTCAGTGCCGTAGATCGCCTCGACGCCGGCCCGCGAGAGCTTCGTGACGGCGTCGCGAGCGAGCAGCGGATGGACGCAGGTGACGAAGACTCGACCGACGTTCCGGTCCTCGAGGACGGCGACGGCCTCGCTCATCGTCGATCCCGTCGCGATGATGTCGTCGACGACGACGACGTCGCGGCCGGCGACCTCGACGCCGCTTGGCGAAATCTCGACCTCGGTGCCGGAGTGGCGGGTCTTCTCGAAGTAGTCGGTCTCGCCCGCGCCGTAGGCCGCTCGAGCCGTCTCGGCGAGGTCGATCGCTCCCGCGTCGGGAGAGAGGAAGACCGGCTCCGCGAGGTCGTCGGGCAGGGGATCGGCCAGTCGCCCGGCCGCGTCGACGGCGGTCGCCGTCGGCTCGAAAAATTCACAGACCGCCTCCTCGTGGGGGTTGACGGTCAGGACGCGGTCCGTCCCGGTCGAAATCGAGCGGGCGACTGCTCGGGCGGAGACGGGGTGGCCCGGCTCGAAGGCCGCGTCCTGCCGGCCGTAGCCCATGTAGGGCAGGACGGTGACGACCTCCTCGACGCCGGCCTCGCGGACGGCGTCCTGCAGCTGGAGCACCTCGAGATGGGCGTCGCTCGAGACGGTCGAGGCGACGATCACCGCCCGGTCCGGCTCGGCCTCGGCCACGCCGGGGACGGCGGCGAGCAGTTCACCGTCGGGAAAGCGGTCGTACTCGACGGCGGCGAGCGGTTCTTTGAGGTCGCGTGCGAGCGCCGCAGCGAGAGCCTGCGACGCGGATCCGCTGACGATCATAGTCGGTGGGACAGGCCGGGGGCTAAACCAGTTTTCGTTCTCCGACCGAGAGCGACGGCTCGTCGATCGGTTCCGTATCCCGCGAAAAGCTCCTCGTAGCTTCACCTTGTGACCAGAAGTACTTAAACGACCGCTCGGCGCGACTCGAGGCGAGTCCGTTTGTGATCGCGTCGGTCCTCACCGACCCGCTCGTTCACTCTTCGGCGTCGTCTAAGGCCGTATCGCCGTCGCCGCAGGGACCGCCGTCGGTATCGCTCAGGACCGTCAGCTCGCCGTTGCGATCGACCATCGCGAAGACATTGACACAATCCGGGTCGTTCCACCGCGCCGGCGTCACCTGCGTCGGCTTTCCGCCGTCGAGTCGGAACATGACGCTGAACGATCCCGATTCGGTCGGCCAGTTTCGCTCGAGTTTCGCGCCGCTGTCCTCGGCGAGCTCGTGGGTCGACCAGTGTTCGGGGCCGTCGCCGAACTCGACGATGACGTCGATCGTGTGTGTCCCGTCGTCTAAGTTCTCGAGAGAGATCTCTCCGAGCAGCGTTCCGCTGGCCGCCTCGGTGGTTTCGCTCCCGGTTTCCGGATCCGCGCTCTCGTCCCCGTCCCCATTCCCGTTCCCGTTTCCGCCGTCCCCGTTTTCGTCGTCACTGCCCATACAGCCGGCGACCGCACCGGTGAGCGCGGTGCCGGTCGCGGCCAGTAGTCGTCGCCGCGGTAGCTCGTTCATGTACTGAAAGAGAATAATCCTGGCTAAATAAACGTCCGTCAGACACCGGCCGCGATCTCGGTCTCGCACTCGGGATTAGCGTTCCGACTACTGCGGCGGAACGGCGAGGCCCGTGACGCCGGTGATCCCCAGCGTTCGCGTCCGCCACTCCCCCTCGCTCGCCGAGAGGAACGTCCCCGACTCCGTGACGGCATAGACCGCGTCGCCGTAGCCAACGCCCACGATCCGGCCCCTCGAACGGTCACTCGCTCGCTCCCGCCACTCGTCGTCGTCGGACGCGTACTCGTAGACCGTGTCGCCGGCGACCGCGTGGGCGCGGACGAGCCGTCCGGGCTCCGAACGGGGGTCCGCCGCGACGACGTCGAACTGCCCCTCGCGGATTTCCATCCAGCCGTTGCCGAGCTTGTAGAGCCCGTCGACGGTGGCGGCCAGCGGGACGCCGGCGGCCGAGACGTCCCGGATGTCCGTCAGTCCCGCGTGATCGAGTCCGCCCTCGTGGACGCGGTAGACACCGCTGTCGGTGCCGACGAGGTCGCCGTCGATCGCCCGCACCGCGGCGACGGTCTCGTCCTCGAGCGTGGTCCACTCGTCGGCTCCGGCCGCCCGACACGCGACGCGGCCGTTCGAATCAGCCGCGATCAGATCGCCGTCGTCGTCGTAGCCGACGGCGACCGCCGGGCCGAATCCCGTTCCGACGAACGTCTCGTCGGTGGCGGCCGCGTCGGTGGCGCCGTTTCCGGTCTCGGGTTCGGCTCCCTCCTCGAGCGCGAGCACGCGAACGTCTTCGTCGGTCGCGACGGCGACGGCGTCGCGGGTCGCTGCGACGTCTCGGGCGGTACAGCGCTCGCAGAGTCCGAATTCGCCGACGGTGTCGCCGGCGACGCTGACGCGGACGACGCCGATCTCGCTCGCGACGTACGCCGTGATCGCACCCTCGCGGTCGCCGTAGACGCGCTTTTCCTCGATCGAGTCCATACGGAACCGTGGCGGGGACGGGCCGAAAACGTTCCGTCACGGGCGTCCGTCCCGCTGGCCGGGTTGCGGAATCCCTTTGAGGAGTCCGGTCGGACTAGCACGTGATGCAAGTCTTCGGATCGAGCGGGACGCGGGGCGTCGCCAACGAGGAGTTGACGCCCGCGTTCGTCCTGCGCGTCGCGAAAGCGGCGGGGACGACCTGGGGCGACGGTCGCGGTGGGGACCGAGTTGCCATCGCCCGCGACACGCGCCACACCGGTCGGATGCTGGCCGACGCGGCCGCCAGCGGGTTGGCGAGTACCGGAACCGACGTCGACCGCCTCGGTGTCCTCCCCACGCCGGGGGCACAGGCCTACGCCGAACGCGAAGGGGTACCGGTCATGGTCATCACGGCCTCGCACAACCCGCCGCCGTACAACGGCGTCAAACTCGTCGGGGACGACGGCGTGGAACTCTCGACCTCGAGCCTCGAGTCCATCGAGGAGACGCTGCTCACCGAATCGTTCGCCGTCGCCCCTTGGGACGAGACGGGCCGCGTTCGCGACGTCGAGGGCGTAGCACGGGCATACGTCGACGAACTGCTCGCGGCCGCCGATCGGGAGCAGATCGCCGACGCCGACCTCACCGTCGCGCTCGATCCGGGCCACGGTGCGGGATCGCTCACCAGTCCCGAGTTCTTCCGGAAACTCGGCTGTCGAGTTGTCACGGTCAACGCCCAGCCAGACGGCCACTTTCCGGGTCGGGACCCCGAGCCAGTCCCCGACAACCTCGCCGATCTCGGCCGGCTCGTCCGCGCCACCGACGCCGACGTCGGCATCGCTCACGACGGCGATGCCGACCGCGCCATCTTCTTCGACGAGAACGGCAAATACGTCGAGGGCGACGCCACTCTCGCCGCGCTCGCGGCCGCCGAACTCGAGCCCGGCGACACCACCGTCTCGGCGGTCAACGTCTCCCAGCGGCTCGTCGACGTCGTCACCGAAGTCGGGGCCGAACTCGAGTTGACCCCGATCGGCTCGACGAACATCATCACCCGGATCCAAGAGCTCGAGGCCAACGGCGAGCGGGTGCCCGTCGCGGGCGAGGGCAACGGCGGGATCTTCTTCCCCGACTACCGCCTCTCCCGAGACGGGGCCTTCACGGCCGCGCGATTCCTCGAGTTGGTCGCCGAACGGCCGGTCAGCGAGATCGTCGCGCCCTACGACGGCTACGTCAACGTGCGCCACAACGTCGAGTACGAGTCGACAGCCGAGCGCGACGCGATGCTCGACGCGGCGGCCAATCAGGCCCAGGCCGCCGCCGCCGAACTCAACACCCGCGACGGCTACCGGCTGGATTACGGCGACGCGTGGGTGCTCGCTCGCCCCTCCGGGACCGAGCCGCTCGTCCGAATCTACGCCGAGGCCCGTGACGGCGACCGCGCCGCGGAACTCGCCGGCGACATGTACGACGCGCTCGCCGCCGCGAAGGCCGACGTCTGAGGCAGTTTTCTGCGACCCGCTCGATCGACCGCAGGTCGACGTATCTCTCCAAATCGATCATCCGGCCCGCGGTGGCGCGCGCTGGTGGCCGGCCGAACGCCAGTGAGGGCGGCCGCCGATGTCGTGCGAGGGATGAGCGATCGACCGGATAGAGAGAGCGAATCGGCTGGGGAGGGCGTGGCGATTCCCCGTTGCCACGGTAGCAGGACACTTTTCTCGCTCATTTCCATCAGAACCCACTGCCCAATTCACGTCTCTATCGAACGGTCACACTCTGTCACGGAACGATCGTCACGGGAATCTCCGCGCGCCGGGTGACCGCCTCCGCGACGCTGCCGAGCAACATCCGCGAGACGCCGGCCTTCCCTTCGCTCCCCATGACGATCGCGTCGACGTTCTCCTCGGTCGCGTACTCGAGGATCGCGTCCGCCGCGCCGCTGCCCTCGACGACCGTTGTTTCGACCGATCGACCGTGTTCGGCGGCAGTTTCTCGGACGTCGGCGAAGAACTCCGGTTCGTCGTCCCCCGAGACGACGCTGCCGTAGTCCGCCTCGAGGTCGTCGATCGCGAAGACGACCGTCACTCGATCGGCGGGCACCCACTCGAGAGCGTGCTCGAGGGCCGCTCGCGCCGGCGCGGAGTCGTCCATCGGGACGAGAATATGTCTGGTCATGGACGAGCCTTCGAGCGGCGGCGGCTAAAATGCGGGGCCGGTCTCGAGTGCGGGCTCCGCCGCGGAGTCACGCCGCTCAGACCGGGTCATCGCTCTCGAGCGCGTCCTCGAGTCGCTCCCGTTCGGTCCGCAGGGCCTCGAGTTCGTCCGCGACGCGGCCGTCGGTCAGGCGCTCGCGTTCGGCGGGGCTGAGTTGGGCGACCGCCTGCGCGGCGGTCTGCAGGCGGTCGTAGTCGGGATCGGTCGCGAGCAGGCGGACCTCGCGCAGGGCCGCGACCGCGTCTTCGTCGGCGATCCGGGCGACGAACGGGCGATACTCTCGCGCCCGGCGGCGCAGTGCGCCGGCCGGCTCCGGCGGCCAGTCGATCGTCAGCGGCTCGGCGTCGATCCCCTCGAGATACGTCTGCTGGGTGGCGACGTTGCGCTTGAGTTCGTCCGCGCTGTCGACGTAGTGGGAAAGCTTCGACCGGGAGTAGTCGGCATACTCGAGCAACTCGGGAATGGTGTACTCGCCGGCCGGGTTCTCGCGGACGTACGCCGCCAGATCGTCCGGCGGTCGCTCGTAGCTCACGAACGGATACCACTGGCTCCGCTCGAGCAGGTCGAACACCTCGCGCGCGCTGGCCTCGAGCCGGTACTCCCGAACGGCCTCGCGGATCGCGTCGTTGTACGTCTCGATCGGCTCCCGGAGTCGCTCGACCGGGGCGTCGAGATCCGCGTTCGCCAGCTCGAGCAGCCGCTCGTGCTCGTCGGTCTCGTCGTCGATGGCCCGCAGGCGCGTCGTTGCGGCCGTGCGGGCCTCGGCGAGCTCCTCGCGGGCGGCCTCGCGTTCCTCGAGCAGGTCGGCGTACTCGGCGGCCGGCTCGAGGGCCTCGCGGGCCCGTTCGAAGTCGGACTCGCTGAGCCGACGCTTGTCGATCGCCTCGAGGGCGTCCTCGAAGGCATCGTACTCGGGGAGCCCGTCCGAGAGGCCCGAAACCAGTCCGTCGAATTTGCCCTCGAGTTCGATGTAGGCCTGGAAGTTCTCCTTGCCAGTCCCGGTCGCGCGGTCGACGTAGTCCTCGAGCAGTTTCGACGCCGTCCGGTAGGCCGCCGCGGTCTCTTCGACGGTCTCCTCGCCGTGGTCTTCGATCCGCGTCTCGACCGTCTCGAGGCGCTTCCGGGCGGCCTCGAGCGCCTCGAGCGGGGTCGGTTCGCCGTCGTCGCTGCTGGCACCGTCGTTCGAGCGGGCGTCGGAGGGGCGGACGCGTTCGCTCATTTCACTCGTAGACGGCGTCGGGGTCGAACACTCGCTCGCCGACGTTCTCGCCCTCGATCGTCCGGTGGAAACACGAGCGGTGACCGGTGTGGCACGCGCCGCCCTCCTGGTCGACCAGATAGAGGAGGGTGTCGGCGTCGCAGTCTACCCGGACCTCCTCGACGTCCTGGACGTGACCGCTCGTCGCCCCCTTCTCCCAGAGTTCCTCCCGGCTCCGAGAGTAGTAGTGCGCGCGGCCGGTCTCGCGGGTCCGCTCTAAGGCCTCCGGCGAGACGTACGCGAGCATCAGTACCTCGCCGGTGTCGGCGTCCTGTGCCACGGCGGGGACGAGGCCGTCCTCCCCGAAGTCGACCGCAACGTCGTCGTCCATACTCGCGGTATCGTTCGTCCGAGCGATAGGTCTTTTGCCGCGCGAACCGCGAGAGAACATCGACACTCGCGGACCGGACTGTCGAAAAAGTGAGCGAGACCGCCGTTATCGTCCGTTCCAGCTCCAGCGACCGACGACGACCAGCGCGACCGCGAACGCCAGCAGGCCGACCGTCGACGCCGCCGCGGCGAGTCCCGGGGCCAACAGCAGTCCGACTACCAGCAACAGCAACCCGAAGATCGAGACGAGCGAGAGACCGATCCCCTCGCGAATCCCCCACTTCGTGTCCGCGGCGTCCTCGCGGGCGCTGTCGGTCGGCTGCTGTACTGTACCGCGTTCCGGAATTGTCATGTCGTTCGCCTCCTCCGAGAGGGAGGCTCCCCACGGAGATAAAGCGCGCTCACGAACGGGCTGACTGTCCGATCGGGAGGGAGTTCGGTCCGCTCGAGCGGGCATCGAATTCGAAGTCTCTCTCGATCCGAACCGAATCGAAAATCAGTGACCGAAGTATCGGTGGTCTCGAGCGCTCAGTTGTGGCCGTTCAGCGTGATGTCGTTGATCCCGATGATCCGTTCGTCGGACTCGAGTTCCTCCTTGGCCGCGTCGGGGACCTCGCTGTCGACGTTGTAGACGGTCAGGGCCTCGCCGCCGATGGTCTCGCGGGCGTTGAACATGCCGGCGATGTTGACGTCGTACCCGCCCATCACCGAGCCGATATGGCCGATGACGCCGGGTTCGTCCGTGTTGCGTGCGACGACCATTCGACCGTGGGGGATGGCGTCGACGCGGTAGCCGTCGATGCGGACGATGCGCGGGTCGTCGCCCGCGAACAGCGTCCCGTCGACCGAGACTTCGTCGTCGGCGTTGCTGACGGTCACGGAGACCAGGCTCTGGAAGTCCTCGGCCTGTCGGGTCTTGGACTCAGTGACGTCGACGCCGCGATCCTCGGCGATCTGGGGCGCGTTGACCGCGTTGACCTGCCACTCGAGGGGCTGGAAGACGCCCTTGAGCGCGCTCGCGGTGACGAACTCGACATCCTCGTCGGCGATGTCGCCCTCGTAGCTGACCTCGACGTTCTCGATGCGGCCCTCGAGCAGTTGCGCGGCGACCTTGCCGGCCGTTTCGGCGAGCTCGATGTAGGGCTCGACGCGGGGGAACGCGCTCTCGTCGATCGAGGGGGCGTTGAGGGCGTTCGCGACGGGTTCCCCGACCAGCGCGGCGTTGACTTGTTTGGCGGTCGAGGTCGCGACGTTCTCCTGGGCGGCCTCCGTCGAGGCACCGAGGTGGGGCGTGACGATGATCTCGTCGTGCTCGAGCAGCGGCGAGTCAGCCGGCAGGGGCTCCTCGGCGAAGACGTCGATCGCCGCGCCGGCGAGGGTGCCGTCTTCGACCTTGGCGGCGAGTGCGTCCTCGTCGACGACGCCGCCGCGGGCGCAGTTGACCAGGTAGCCGTCGTCCAGCAGGTCCAGTTCGTCCTCGCTGATCAGCCCCTCCGTTTCGGGGGTCAGCGGCGTGTGGACGGTCACGAAGTCGGCGGCCTCGAGACACGGCTCGAACTCGACGAGTTCGGCACCGATGCGCTCGGCGCGCTCCTCGCTGATGTAGGGGTCGTAGGCGACGATGTCCATGCCCAGCGAGTCGAGCTTCTTGGCGACCTCCTGGCCGACGCGGCCGAGGCCGACGACGCCCAGCGTCTTGCCGTTGAGTTCGGTCCCGAGGTAGTCGCTTTTGGCCCACTCGCCGTTCTTCAGGCGGATGTGGGCCTGCGGGATCGATCGCGCGGTCGCGAACGTCATCGCGACGGTGTGTTCGGCGGCTGCGCGAACGTTCCCTTCGGGGGCGTTGGCGACGATGACACCGTGGTCTTTCGCGGCGTCGATGTCGATGTTATCGACACCGATCCCGGCTCGGCCGACGATGACGAGATCCTCGGCGGCCTCGAGCACGTCGTCCGTTACCTCGGTCCCCGAGCGAACGATCATACCGTTCGCGTCGGAGACCGCCTCGAGGAGGTCGTCGCCCTCGAGTTCGTAGCCCGTCTCGACTTCGTGGCCGGCATCTCTGAGTACGTCCAGACCCGCGTCCGCGATCGGATCCGTGACGAGAACCTTCATGCGCGAGACAACCGTGCGGAACAGGTAAACCCTTCCGTTGTGGTCGGAGGTGGCAAAAAATACCGCGGTCGACGGCGAGTCCGTTTTCCCGGACTGACGGCTCCGTGCCGTTCCGTACCGGCGTCGCCCGTCTCGTGCTGCTGACACGAGAAGTCGATCCGTGCTCGAGCCGACTGCGATCGCCGGGCAGTTCGGAGCCGTGTGCCAGCGGGTGATCCTGTCGCTGTCGATCGAGCGTCACGGATCGTCCTCCCAGTGAGCGGGAATCTCTTGCTAGGATTATCAGTCGATATCCCCTCTTCTCAGGTATGTACGACCGAATCCTGCTGCCGACCGACGCCGAAGCGGGAACGGAACTCGCAACCCAACACGCCATCGCCGTCGCGGAACACACCGGCGCGGAACTGCACCTGCTGTACGTCGTCGACAGCGACGTCTACGACTCCTACAGCGGCGACGAGTACGTCCACGAGTTCGAGGGACTCGAGGCCGCCCTTGAGCAGATCGGTGAAGACGCCCTCGGAACGGCCGCTGAGGCGGCCCATGAGGCGGGACTCGAGCCGACGACGGTCGTCAGGCGCGGTCGACCGCACGAGGAGATCCTCGCCTACGCCGACGAGGCGGACGTCGACCTGCTCGTCATGGGATCCACGGAACGGCCCGGCGAGTACCGGCAGCTCCTCGGGAGCGTCACCGACCGCGTCGCCCGGCTCGCCTCCCGGCCGGTGACGATCGTCAAGACCCCGGTCGACGAAAGTGCATAGTCGTTTCAGCACGGGTTCTCGAGCGGCCATCTCAGCTGACCGCCGGCCTTAGCGGTCATCGGCCAGCAGTCGCGGGACGGCGGCGACGGCGGCTCCGATCGCGACGAAGAAAACGACGGTCCCGCCAATCGTCAGGAGCAGGGACGCGTCGGTCGGGACGGCGATCGGCTCCGGATCGGTCCCCTCGGGCGTCCACGTGGCGAGCAGCGAGAGGGCGATCGCGACCGCGAGGTAGCTCAGTCCGAACGAGCCGAGCGCGAGGCCGGCGTCCGCACGCGTCTCGAGGCGAACGGAGCGAACGAGCAGATAGCCGGCGACCAGCAACACGACGACCGGAACGAGCGCGGTAACGTGGCTGATGAAGCCTTGATCCATTCTAAATGCGAAGCCGATCGGTTCGCCGCTCTGTTCGATCGGTGCACCGTGGCTCCCCAGTGTCACGAACCCCGCGAGGATCCACCGGCTCGGCTCGTCCTCCGCTCCCGTTCCCGACGTTGCGATCAGTACGCTCACGAGGTGGTAGGCCACCGCGTAGACGACCGCGAGGGCGCTCGCGCCAGACACGAGCCCGGCTTTCCACGGCGAGACGGTCAGTTTTCGCCGCCTGCGCCGCGGAACGTCGGTCGGATCGTCGCCGTTCCTGCCGTTCCCGCCGTCCCCGCCGTCCTCGCTCTCGTCGAACTCTCGCTCGTCCTCGAGCGAGGGCCCCGTCTCGTACTGCTGATTAGATGACATGTGGCCGGCAACGAACGACGATGGGGAATACGTTTCGGTCGTTCGACGCGTGGAACCAGCACCGAATCGAGCGACCGTCCGCGGTCTCGACGGCGAGCCGTCACGGAACCGAAACCTGAACTGGTTTATCCGGGGACCGACAATCGGGGCACAATGACAGTCGTCGCTTTCGACTTCGACGGGACGCTTTCCGATTCCGAAATGACCGTACTGCTCGGCGACCGCCGCAGCGTCGCCGAGGACATGGCCGACATCACCGAACGCGCGATGAACGACGAGATCGGCTACGCCGAGAGCCTCCGCAAGCGCGCGGCCCTCCTCGAGGGCCTGCCCGAAGCCGAGGCCGACGCCGCCTTCGACGAGGTCGTCCTCCGCGAGGGCGCTGCCGACCTCATCGAGGAACTGAACGCGGCCGGCGTCACGACCGCCATCCTCACGGGCGGGTTCGAACGCGGCGTCGCGGCCGCTCTGGAACGGGAGGGCGTCTCCGTCGACCATATCGTCTCGAACCGGCTCCCGATGAAGGCGAGCGAACTCACGGGCGCGGTCGAGGGTCCCCTGATCGAGGGCACCAAGGACGACGCCCTCGAGGACCTCGCCGCCGACGTCGGCGTCGACCTCGCGGACACCGTGGCGGTCGGCGACGGGGCCAACGACCTGCCGATGCTCGAGGTCGCCGGTCTGGCGATCGGCTTCGAGCCCAAACCGGCGGTCGAACCCCACTGTGACGTGGTCGTCTCCTCGATGGCCGAGGCCCGCGAGACGCTCGTCGAGGACGGCGTGCTCGCCGACCGCTAATTCGTCGGCGTTACGACCGACTTATCGTTCGTAACCAGTAGTTGTGCTCCTGCATCCCGAGCCCGAGCCACAGTTGATCGTCTCTTCTCGTCGCTGATCGCCGGTCCGATCGAACGGTCGTCGAGCAGTGAATATCCGCTCTAACTTCCCATTTCCGGACCGAGAGAGTTTTAACTCATACTCGAGTAAGTGCTCTTGATGATGTGGCAAGACCTCGTATTCATGCTCGGAAGCGGCCTCTCGATCGTCTTTCTCGCGCCGACGCTGCGCGACGCGAACGCGCGGGTTCCCCTCGGCACGAGTCTGCCCTCGATGGGGATCGGGTTCGTCTACAGTATGACCTTCTTCACGCTGGGGATGACCTTCTCCGCCGCGGGCGCGTTCGCCGCCGGCTCGATGTGGTCGATGATCGCCCTGTTCCGCTCACCGCAGGGCGTTTCGATGAACCTGTTCGCCCGCGAAAACCTCGCGCTGTTCGTCTCTGACGTCCAATACTGGCTCGCGCGCCGCCGCTCCGACGGCTCGCTCGCCGATCAGTACGTCTCGGCTGACCCGGGTCGTGCCCACGGTCAGAGTGACGGTCGCTAATCGCTTTCCTGTCCCCTCAGAATCGATCCGCCTCTGACTCGCTTTTCCTTTCACCCCCTCCCCGAATTCTGATCCACTCTTCGAGAGGCGGTGCTGTGGCTTTCGGTACGAAGCCGACGCATTCGTCATCCGAAAGGGTATCAGCTTCCGCACTGCACCCCGTGAAAAACGCCTTCGAATCGATTCTACCGGTAGTTACCGCTCGTTGACCGCGGTGACTGCGCTCTCGACCGCGTCACGCCACTGCGTGAGCAACCCGCCGGCGGCCGCGAGGACGGCGGGAACGGCGAGTCCGCCGAAGAGGATGGCGTCAGTCGTCGCCGGTCCGAACTCGACATCGCTGATGACGTTGCCTTCGTCGCTGAAGAACTGTTCATACTCCAGCGTCGCAACGTTACCAAGACTGGTCGAGTCTCCGACGAGCGTTTGCACGAGCACGTCCTCGGAGTACGTATGGGTCATCAGGAACGCAGCGACGGCCGCGAACACGAGATACGGCGGGACGACCGTCACCCCGGCCTTGACTGCGTCGACGGCGTCGTCGGCGTCGGTGTACCTCGCAACGGCGTATCCGGCAGCGACCACGGCACCGATCGTCGCCAGGAAGAGAACCGTGTCAAGCAGGAAAAACGGCGTATTGGCGATCGCCGCGACGTTGTTCGGCGCGTCAGAGATCGTCGCGGGTTCTCCCGCTGCCTCGAATCCGACGCCGAACGAGGCGATGTAGCTCCAGCCCGCTCCTACCCACGAACTCACTAGGTCCGTCGCGACCACCGTCGCATCGTCACCCGTCCCCTCGACCGTGACCTCGGGGGTCGTCTGTGCGGACGCCACGAGCGTCACGAGCAGATGTGCGAGGTACGTCGCGACCACGGCGATGGCCCCGAACACCGCCCCCTCTTTTATTGGTAGATCGCTTCCCTCATTCTGCGGAACCTGCCGCTGCGCCGGCTGATTCTGTTGTTGCTCCGTCGATTCCTCCTCGTAATCCACTTGCTTCCCGTCTGACATCACCGATACATCAGACAGAACGATATTATAACTTTCGACACTGTTTCTTGCGGATTAGAAATAATATCCATGGAACACGCGTTCAGACCGCTCTCTCCGAGACCTGGATTACTATAGAAAATATCTAATCCGAACGGATTACTCAGAAAAGAGACTCGTGTGGACCGGGGCGAACTCTCCGGACTCGTCGGGTTCCGGAGCCGTATCCGTGATCGCTCGCCCAGCGAGTCCCTCCTCGAGCAGTTCCGACAGCGGCGGGCCGACCTTTTCGGGTTCGACGAGGAAGGCGTCGTGGCCGTGGTCGGACTCGACGACGTGGTGGGCGACGTCGACCTCGGCCTCGCGACAGGCCTCGGCCAGGGACTCGGCCTGTTCGACGGTGAAGTGCCAGTCGCCCGTAAACGAGAGGAGGAGGAGTTCGCCCTCGAAGGCCGCGAGCGCGTCGGCGTCGGACTCGTAGCCCGCTGAGAGGTCGAAGTCGTCCATCGCGCGGGTCATGTAGAGATAGCTGTTGGCGTCGAACCGGTCGGTGAACTTGTCGGCCTGATAGTCCAGATAAGACTCGACCTCCCGATAGGGGAAGAAGGCCGCGGCGGGGTCCGGCGGCTCCTCGCGGACCGCCTCCCGGCCCGCCGACCGGCGGCCGAACTTCCGGCCCATCGAGGCCTTCGAGAGGTACATGATGTGACCGATCTGGCGCGCTCGAGCCAGCCCCTCCTCGGGCTCCGGGCCGCCGTAGTAGTGGCCGCCGTTCCAGTTCGGATCGCCCGTAATCGCTCGTTTGGCGACAGTATCGAGCGCGAGACACTGCGCGTCGAGCCGGGCGGCGGTGGCGACCGCGCCCGCCCGCTCGACGTCGTCGGGGAAGCGTCGCAGCCAGTCGAGGACGTTCATCCCGCCGACGCTGCCGCCGACGACGGCGTGGAGCCGGCCGACGCCGAGTTCGTCCAGCAGGTTCCGCTGGGCGCGGGTCCAGTCGCCGACCGTGACCGGGGGGAAGTCGGTGCCGTAGGGCTCGCCCGTCTCGGGGTTCTCGCTCGCGGGGCCGGTCGTCCCGTAACACGAGCCCGGCGCGTTCGCACAGATGACGTAGTACTCCGTCGTGTCGATGGCCTTCCCGGGACCGACGACGTCGCCCCACCAGGCGCGAGCCTGGCCCGCCGTCTCGCCGCCGGCGTCCGGGCGACGGGCGACGTGGGCGCTGCCGGTCAGCGCGTGACAGACCAGTACCGCGTTGTCGCCCGTGAACTCGCCGTAAGTTTCGTAGGCGACCTCGAGACTCGGGATCGACTCGCCGGACTCGAACCGGAACTCACCAAGCTCTGCCGTGTTCTTCGTCGTCACGGTGTCTCACCGTCCCCGCGACAGGCTCGCGTCGCCGCCGCGATCGCTTGCTCGAGGTCCGCCAGAATGTCCTCGGGATCCTCGATCCCGACCGACATCCGGATCAGATCGGCCGTGACGCCCGCCTCCTCGCGTTCCTCAGGTGAGAGCTGGCCGTGCGTGGTGCTCGCCGGATGAATGACGAGCGTCTTCGCGTCGCCGATGTTCGCGAGGAACTGGGCGATCTCGACGTTCTCGCAGAAGGCCTTGCCGGCCTCGAAGCCCTCTTCGAGCCCGAACGCGACCATCCCGCCGTAGTCCTCGAGATACCGCGTCGCGTTGTCGTGGGTGGGATGGTCGGCGAGCCCCGGATGCGTGACCCAGGCGACGTCCTCGTGGTCGTCGAGGTACTCCGCGACGATCGCGGCGTTCTCGCAGTGCTTTTCGACGCGGAGGGGCATCGACTCGAGCCCCTGTAGCGTCTGCCAGGCGTCGAACGGCGACTGCTGGTTGCCCAGACTGCGCAGCGAGCGGTATCTGGCCGCGGCGGCGAACGGTGCCTCGGGGAAGTCCCGCGAGAAGTCGACGTCGTGGTAGGCGTGGTTCGGGCCCGCGATCTCGTCGTAGCCGTGCTCACCCCAGGGGAAGGTGCCGCCGTCGACCAGTACCCCGCCGACGGTCGTCCCGGAGCCGTGGAGCCACTTGGTCGTCGATTCCCAGACGACGTCGGCTCCGTGCTCGAGCGGGCGACAGAGCGCCGGCGTCGCGAAGGTGTTGTCCACGACCAGCGGGACGCCGTTCTCGTGGGCGATCTCGGCGACCCGCTCGAAGTCGGGCGTGACCAGCGAGGGGTTGCCGATCGTCTCGACGTGGACGAAGGCGGTGTCCTCGTCGATGGCGTCCTCGTATTCGTCGTACTCGAGGGTGGGGACGAACTTCGGCTCGATGTCCCTGCGGGTCGCCGTCTTCGAGAAGTAGGCCGTCGTCCCGCCGTAGGTGTCGGTCGAACAGACCACGTTGTCGCCCGCTTCGGCGAGGATCAGCACTGCGGAGTCCAGTGCAGCCATACCGCTGCCCGTCGCGACCGCGCCCGCGCCGCCCTCGAGGTCGGCGAGGCGGTCCTCGAGCGTGGTGACGGTCGGGTTAGCGATCCGAGAGTAGATGTAGCCGTCGTCCTCGAGGGCGTAGCGGTCGGCGGCCGTGTCGGCGTCATCGAAGACGTAGGAGGTCGTCTGATAGATCGGCGGTGCCATCGCGCCGGTCTCCGGATCCGGAGACTGGCCCGCATGGACGCTTCGCGTGCCGAGTCCGTGCTCGCTCTCGGCGTCGGCGTCGTCGCTGGCGTCGTCGCTCATGTTTAGTATGCATACTACTCCACGTTCATATGCACCGCAGTAACGGCAAAAACCGCAGACTAGAGATTGTCTCGCATGAACGGGTCGACGACTCGAATCGTCGGCTCCACCGGAGCGCTTCGCTTGCAGGCTCAACCGCTATCTCCCGAGAGCCTGTCCGGTCGACACGTGCAGACAGTCTTCCACCTCATCGCCGACGACCCGGCACAGCGAGAGACCGCGCTCACCATCGCCGAGAACCTCACGAAGGACGACTCTGTCGAGATCGACGACATCGCCATCGTCGCCCAGGCCGAGGGCATCGAGCCGCTGACGGCCGGCGGCGACGGCAGCGATATGGTCGAATCGCTGCTCGAGACGGGTATCGCGGTCAAAGCCTGCGGAAACACGCTCGACCTGAAGGACCTCGCGGAGTCCGATCTCGTCGACGGCGTCGAGACCGTCCCCTCCGGCGGCGGCGAACTCACCCGCCTGCAGAGCGAGGGCTACGCCTACATTCGACCGTAGAATCACGAACTGAACGAATCTCAGGCCAAACCGTCCGTGTTCCGTCCGCCCACTCACTCGTGCTCGAGCGCCCCGAGCATCGTCCGGACGGGCTCGGACTCGGTCTCGAGACCCCGCAGTTGCGGATAGACCGCGACGCAAATCACGAAATCGTCGCCGTGTTCGATGGGATCGCTGAGTTCCAGATAGACGTCGAGCGTGGTTTCGGCCGAAATCAGCCGCGCACTCGCCTCGTACCGGGCGAGCGTCGTTTCGGTACCCAGGATCGAAATCGATTCCTCGTCGACGGTTCGGACGTCCTCGAGTCGGTCGTACCGGTTCTGAATCAGTTCGACGAGGTCGTCCGTCGAGTACTCGCCGACGGGATTGAACGTCTTTCCGAGGAACGAGACCTGCGGTGTGGTGAGAACGGCGACGACTGCCGCCTGAACGCGCGTTAGACCGACCGCGTCGAGCGCGATCGCTCGATCATACTCGGCGTACCAGTTCCGGGCCTCGATCGAGCGCTCGATCCCGAACCGGCCGACGGTCCGCTCGACGACGACCTCCTCGACGGTGTGTTCGCCGTAGCCGGTCTCCTCGAGGGCCGCCCTCGAAACGGTTCCCGGCGTCGACGAAAGCGAGTCCCGAACGAAATCGGTACAGCCGGCGACGATTCCCGTTCCGGCGGCCGCTCCACCGGCGAGCAGTTGCCGACGCGTGACTGTCATCGAGTGTGAGATGTCGACGGCGACCGAAAACGTATCGGTTCCGACCGTGTCAATCTGCGTGACAATGAGCGGATCGGTTCGGTCCGAGACGAACGACTTGATAGGCTCGTAGCGCCAAGGGTCGGCCGTGCACTCGAGTGACCGCGATCGGGTCGTCCTCGCCGCCCTGGTCTTCGCGGTGTTGTTCTCGCAAGTGCTGCTCTATCCGGGCGTCGCGACGCTCGTCGAGACGCTGGGTGCCGACGCGACGACGTCGGCGTTCGCGGCGACCCCGCTCGACGCGAGCATGTGGTTTCTGGTCGCCGAGTTCGCCGCCTACGTCGCGTTCGTTGGCGTCTGGGGCGTCGCGAGCGACGCGACCGGTCGGCGGACGCCCTTTATCGTCGTCGGCGCGCTCGCCGGCGCGGCCGGCTATGCCGCCCTCGCCGCCGTCCCGACGATCGGCTCGATCCCCTTCGAGGGGGTGCTCCTCTTGCGGGTCCTGCAGGGGGCGATGACTATCGGCGCGTTCTCCCTGACGATGACCATGCTGATGGACTTGGAGGGCGGTCACGGTCGGAACATGGGCGCGGCGGGGATCGCCATCGGTCTCGGGGCCGCCCTCGGTGCCCCCGTCGGCGGCCAGCTCACGGCGCTCGATCCGATCGCACCGCTGGTCGTCGCCGCCGGCCTGCTGGTCTGTGTCGGCGGCCTCGTCTCGCTGGTCGAGGACCGGACCCCCGACGGAAACCGGAGCGCTCGAGCGCTCGTGGACGGGATTCGCCGACGGCCGACGCTGTCGATCCCGTACGCGTTCGGCTTCGTCGATCGGCTCACGGCGGGCTTCTTCGCGCTCGTTGGGACCCTCTACTTTCAGGAGACGTTCGGCCTCGACGCCGGGGCGACCGGCCTCCTGCTGGCGTGCTTTTTCGCACCGTTCGCTCTGCTGCAGTATCCCATGGGTGCCCTCTCGGACCGGATCGGTCGGACGGTCCCGATCGTCGTCGGCTCGGTGTGTTACGGCGGCGGGATCCTCCTCGTCGGAGCCTCGCCGTCGGTTCCGACCGCCGCGATCGCGATGGCCGGCGTCGGCGTCCTCGGTGCGCTCGTCGCCCCCGCGACGATGGCGCTGGTCACTGACCTCGCGGCCGAGAGCGAGCGCGGCGTCGCCATGGCCGGGTTCAACGTCGCCGGGAGCCTCGGCTTCCTCGGCGGCTTTCTCATCGGCGGCACCGTCGCCGGCACCTACGGCTACGACCTGGCCTTCCTCGTCGTCGGCGGCCTCGAGATCGCGATCGCCGTCGTCACGGTGCCCGTGTTCCTGCGACTCTCGCTCGAGCCGACCGACCGGTTTCGATCGGGCGACCGCGAGAACGCCTGAGCGTCGGGATCGAAACAACTGATCTGATAGTTCTATATTGTGGTATGTACTCTCATAACGTCGTATGGGGAGAAGGTATCAATTTTTATGTGGCCGAACCTAAACGCCGTTGATGGCACGAGATAACCCGGTTTCACGGCGGACAGCGTTGAAGATCACTGGTGCGGCAGCGTCGACGGCGCTCGTCGCCGGTTGTAGCAGCGACGATGGGAACGGAAACGGTAACGGCAACGGGAACGGGAACGGAAACGGCGGCGGCGCGAGCGAGTACGAGGCCGAAGCCGGCGACGAGATCATGTTCAGCGGTCAGACCTCCGAATGGGAAGGCGTCAGTCCGGACGCGATCGCGGGCTCGTCGAACCCGACGCTCATCCTCTCGGAAGGCGAAGAGTACACGATCGGCTGGACCGAGGGCAACGGCCAGCCACACAACATCGAGATCCGCGACGACAGCGGTAGCGTCGTCGGCGACCACTCGACCGAGCAGACGTCCGAGGAGGAGCCGTCGGACCAGACGCTGACCTTCACGGCGAGCAGTGAGATGGCTCAGTACGTCTGCCAGCCCCACTCCTCGCAGATGGTCGGCGACATTACGGTCGAATAACGGCTCTCTGGCCCCGTTTCGCGACAGTGACCACCCTCGAGTGCCCTCTCGCAGGCACAGTGTGACAGCGCGGCTGTCGGCGACGAGCGGTCGATCTCTGTTTTCTCATTGCGGTTCTGCTATGTCCGTCCCGACCGTGTCACTCGTTTCGCGATACGTCGTTCGATGGTATCAGTACGCGGTATCGTGACCGGTACGATCCATCAAACTCATTTAACCTCACACATGTCAGAAAATGTTCGTGATGGAACCGATGGCTCCCGTCGCGAACTGCTACGGGTCGGCGGGATAACGGTCTCGAGTGTGCTATTCGCCGGCTGTCTGGACGAGAACTCGGCTGACGGTGATCTCGACTCGTCGACCGGCGACGGGAGCGGTGACGAGGGCCCGCAGGCTAACAGCGACTCGGCGGATGACGGCGATTCCGCGTCGGACGGCGACGCATCAGCAGACGATGACGACGCCGAAGCGGATGCGGACACCGGTACCGAGGACCCGGACGACGACGCTGACGAGGAGCCCGATCCGGTCGAGACCGATCGCGCGTTCGAGATCGAACCGGGAACGGAGATCCGGTTTCGATCCGACGCCATCACGTGGGTCGGTACGAGTCCGTCGGCGATCGAAAACGTGGCGAACCCGACGATCGCGCTCACCGAGGGCGCACGGTACGCGATCCGCTGGACCGACGCCGAGGGCGCGGTCCACGACATCGCGATCTATGACGACGAGGAGACCGTCGTCGACGACCTCGAGACGCCGATTACCGACGATCCCGGCGACGAGCAGGTCCTCGAGTTCGACGCCTCGAGCGAAATGGCCGAATACGTCTGTCGCCCGCACTATACGGCCGGGATGAGCGGTGCTATCGAAATTCGGAGCGGCGGCACCGACTCGAGCGAGTGACGCACCGCTTCGGTCACTCACGAGTTCGCCCGTGAGAGGTCGGCGAGTCGCTGCGTTCGGCGCGGCTTCGATCGCCGATCACCCCCAGCTCTCAGTGGGGCATCAAAAGTACCATACCGTTTCGCTACCCAGTGGCCCTTACTCAGGTGGTTTCCGTGACCAAGAAACGCGAATACAAGGACGATTATCCCGACAAGACGCTGTATATTCCGGGTCCGACCGAGGTACGCGAGGACGTCATCGAGGCGATGGCCGAACCGATGTTCGGTCACCGCATGGACCGAATGACGGACCTTTACACGACCATCGTCGAGGACACGAAGGAGTTCCTCGGCACCGACAACGAGGTCGTCATCCTGACCGGTTCGGGCACGGAGTTCTGGGAGGCTTCGACGCTCAACCTCGTCGACGAGAACATCCTCGTCCCGACCTGTGGCAGCTTCAGCGAGCGCCACGCCAACGTTGCCGAGCGGTTGGGCAAGGACGTCGACCGGCTCGAGTACGAGTGGGGAGAGGCGATCAAACCGGCGGACATCCGCGAGACGCTCGAGGAGAGCGACAAACACTACGACGTCGTCGCGACCGTCATGAACGAGTCCTCGACGGGCGTGCGAAACCCGATCGAGGAGATCGGTGACGTCGTCGCCGAGTATCCGGACACCTACTTCGTCGTCGACGCCGTCTCCTCGCTGGGCGGGGACTACGTCGACATCGACGAGCATAACATCGACGTCATCTTCGCCTCGAGCCAGAAGGCGTTCGCGATGCCGCCGGGACTTGCGATCTGCGTCGTCAGCGACGACGCCTACGAGCGCGAACTCGAGAAGGACTCGGCGTCGTGGTACGGCGGTTTCCAGCGCACGATCGACTACTACGAGCGGAAGGGCCAGACCCACTCCACGCCGGCGATCCCGATCATGCTGGCCTACCGCAAACAGATGAAGTACATGCTCGAGGAGGGCCACGACGCCCGGGACGAGCGCCACCGCGAGATGGCCGAGTACACCCGCGAGTGGGCCCGCGAGCACTTCGACATGTTCCCCGAAGAGGGGTACGAATCCCAGACCGTGAGCTGTATCGAGAACACGCAGGGGATCGACGTCGCGGCGACGATCGAGGAGGTCTCCGAACGGACCGACATGGTCTTCTCGAACGGCTACGGCTCCACGCTGGGTGAGGAGACGTTCCGCATCGGCCACATGGGCGAACACGACCTCGAGTCCATCAAGGAGCTGACCGACGCTATCGAGGACGTCGCCGGACTGTAGAACCCCGACGTCGAACGATAGCGACGACGGTGTACTCGAAACACGATCGGCCAAAGCGCGTCGACGCTGCGGAAGTAGTTATTTGTTTTCGGACGGGAACGTTGGCAGTAAAGCATTATGAAAGGGTCCAAGTACACCTTCGAGACGGGCTCCAGACCGGCCGACGAGATCGCGGCCGAGATCGAAGCCGTCATCGACCGGATCGACGACGACGGCTACGTCAACGACTGTCTGGACAACGTCTACTGGCGACCCGGCGGGAGCACCTATAGCGGGGCGTGGGACGACAACGCCCCGCCGGAAGAGATCGAGGCGCCGCAGGTGGCGAAAACGTCGACGGAAGACCACAGTTACAGCGGCGAGGCGCGGCTGTACCGCCGGTTCGACGGCGAGTACGTTGCCGTCGACGTCTTCAGAACGCTCGCGCGCAGTTTCTGGGCAATCGCGGACTACCTGGCCGCCAACTACGGCCTCGTCCCGGCCCTCAACAACGGGAGCTACCGACTGTTCCCTGCGGATCCACAGCTTCCTGGCTGTCACGAACTCCCACCGGAGGACCCGCAGTCGGAGCGAGAAGCGATGCTGTTCGCCGTCCTGCGAGACGGGCGCGACGACCTCTCGCTCGAGGAGGCCGCGACGTTGCTGGACGTCGACGAGTGCTACCACCTGTTCGCGACGAAATTACCCGACGCGGTCGAGGATTCGGAGATCGATCGGCGAGTCATCGAGTGGCTCGAGAGCGACGATCCGGACCTGCGGGCGCGGGCCGTCCGATGGATCGGCACCGTTGCGACACGGCCGACGAATCGCTCGTGGGGGACCACACCTCCTGGCAAAACCGTGTCGAGTCATACTCCGGACGATGTCCCCTCGCTCGACGGGACCGATACGTTCGGACGGTTCGTCCGCACGCTTCCGGCGGTCGATGCGGCGACACAGCGGCTGGTCGCGCGTACGCTCTGGGAACCGTGGCTACTGAGCGCCGACAGACCCCCGAAGCCGGACCACGTGAGTGTCCTCGTGGGACGTCTCGACGCCGAGTTGCCGGAGATACGGGTGGGGGCACTCCACGGCGCCAGCCGCGTCCTCGGCGAACTCGTCGTCACCGCCGAGAACGGCGACGAAGGCCCCGACTCCCTCGAGGCGCTGGCGCCCGCGATCGAGGCGTTCTACGACGCGTACGTCGCCGCGCTGTCCGACGAGCATCCGATCGTGCGAGCGCGGGCCGCCGACCTGATGGTGTCCGTCCTCGCGGGAGAGCGCGGCGACGGCGTGATGCTCGTCGCCGAGCGGCTGTTGAACGAGGTCCCCCTCGAGACGCGGAGGGAGATGGTCCGCGGTCTCGACCGGCTGAACGAAGAGCGGGAGGCGATCGCGACCCGGATCACCGACCGAAACGTCGAGCGCCTGTCCGACCGCGTGTTCGACGACGAGGACGCGACCGGCGGGCACTCGAACGAATAGACGGGAGAGTAACTACTCGTGGCGAGCAACCGGGCGCAGTGGGAGAATGCCGGTCATCGAACGTCCCGCCGTACTCTGCGACTCCCGCGGCTCCGACCGATCGAACCGATTCTCGATGTTTTCGAGACCGCCGAGGGGAAGTTGAGCGACCGAACCGCCGATCGAAGCGAGACGGGCTCGCTCGAGCGATCGCTACCGCCGATCACTCGAACAGCCCCAGGAGCCACTCGAAGAAGCCCGCGATCAGATCCACGAACCGCTCGAGGAGCGACCGAATTCCGCTGACGGGACCGCTGCTCCAGTCCGCACCCTCCGTCGCGCGATCATCGCCGAGGGCCGCTCGGGCGTTTACGAGTCCGTCTCCTTCCGCACAGGTTCCGAGCACCGTCTCCGCCGTCTCGCCGAGGATCTTCCGGACCGGATCGCTCGGTCCCGGACCATCCTCTTCGCGAGTCTCCCAGACGAGCGCCGCGACGCCGGTGACGAACGGACACGCCATACTCGTGCCGCTCGCCTCGGCGTACTCGTTGTCGACGGTGCTCGAGGTGACGTTCGTCCCCGGGGCCAGCAGGTCGACGGCCGACCCGACGCTGCTGTAGGACGCCAGTCGGTCGCCCTCGTCCATCGCGGTGACCGCGACGACGTCCTCGTGGGTCGCGGGATAGGTCATCGTCTCCGCGGCACACGAGTCACTTCCGTCGTTCCCCTCGTTCCCGGCCGCACAGAGCAGGAGGTGCCCCGCCGAGTGCGCGGCCTCGATCGCCCTGCCGAGCGTGGAACTCTCGGCCTCGCCGCCGAGGCTCATCGAGATGATCTCCACGTCGTTAGACATGCACCAGTCGATCCCGGCGATCAGTTCGCTGTACCGGCCGGAGCCGTCGTCGCCGAGCACCTTCACGGCGTACAGATTCGCCTCGGGAGTGACGCCGACGACGCCGCGGTCGTTGTCCGACGCGCCGGCGATCCCGGCGACGTGCGTCCCGTGGCCGTGGCGGTCCTCGTAGTCGCCGGCCGTCCCGTCGGCGGTGAAGTTCCGACCGCCGGCGACCGACAGACTGCAGTGATCCGACTGGATTCCCGTGTCCAGAATCCCGACGTCGACGCCCGACCCGGACGAGTCGACGTCGTGGGCACCGATGCGTTCCACCCCCCACGACGGTCGCTGATCGGGATGGGTAGAACAGTCCGAGCCGCCGGGGGGATCGAAGATGTCCGACAGGGACGGCGACCAGTCTCCTGGAATCCCCGTCTCGTCGTCGTCCTCGACGGACGCCACGCGGCGGTCGCGCCGCAGTTCCGCCAGCCCGGTTGACGGGACCTCCGCGACCACGAACTCGAAGTTGTCGAACTCGAGGACCGTCGTGCCACCGACGGCATCGATGAGAGCGAAGAGATCGCCGAGCCCGTCGAGCAAGCCCGTCTCGGGGTGGACGAACACCCGCTCGGTGTCGGTTTCGGACTCCGCGGCGGCCGCGGGAACGCCGAGCAGCCCGGCCGCAGCGCCGGCACCGATACCGCCGAGTACTCGCCGCCGGCTGAGTTTCATGCGCGGGTCGATGCACAACGATAGAATAAGTCTTCTGTGTCGGACGACAGTCAGTCGAAGCGACCGATCTCGCCCTCGAGAGTATCGATGTCGGCGATGGTGAATAGTATCGGACAGTGGAGCTATCCCCCTCGTATCGTCGGCGAGTGAGTGGTTCGAAGAACCCGAACGACGCCGTTCTCCGCGAGTGCCACAGGCGCTCGCGGGCCGACGACTGACCCGTAGGGGAAGGAGGAGTGCTTTTCATCGAAGTTTTACCGAGTGCGGTCGCGAAGCGACCGCACGCAGAGTAAAAGTTCGGTTCTATTGGATGTGGCCTTCTTCCCGCAGCTGATCGGCCTCGCTCTTCTCGTAGCGCCAGGTGATATCGGCCTTCTCGTCCTGCCAGTCCCAGGGTTCGACGAGCACGACGTCGTCTTCGCGGATCCAGATGCGCTTTTGCATTTTGCCGGGGATGCGCGCGGTGCGCTCCGTCCCGTCGGCACAGCGTACTTTGACCCGATTCGCCCCGAGCATGTTCGTGACGGTCGCGAAGACCTCGTCATCCTCGGGCATCCGGAGGTTCTTCCGACCGCCATCTCCGTCGTCGCTCATGGCCGCGGATTCGCGTTCGATCGGTTTAACCCTTTATCGTTTTGTCTGGGCGGATCGCCGGACGCTGCCGGCCGTCGCGTCGCGAACGGGGAACCACGCCGTTTATTTCACTCGGCTCTGCAACCCTGCGTATGTTGCGAAATCTCGGCGCACTCGGTATCGCGGGTATCGTGATCCTGCTCGCCGGTATCGGCCTCATCGCGTCCCAGAACCTCCTGATCGCTCTGGGAATGGCCCTTATCGTCGCCGGCCTCGGACTGGTCGTCAAATCGCTGATTTCGGGAATGCTACAGAATTTCGGAATGTTCTGATCTCCGCCGGAGAACCCGGTGTACTGAGCCTCAAGCGTTTTGCGCTTCGATCCCGTCCGTACTCCTATGACCTATTCGCTCCACTACTACGACCTCGTGTTGGTCTGTATCGCGGCGAGTCTCGGGACCGGCGCCGTCGTCGGCTACGCGACCCCGGTCCCGTTCCCGGTCGCGGTCGTCGCGCTCGGAATCGTCTCGATCGCCTTTATCGGCCACGCGCTGTTCGTCAACGGCCCGGTCGACGATACCGAGGATCTGAGCGAGGAAGTCGATCTCGAGGAGGTGCCCAAAGTACTGTCGCCGATGGAGTCCGGTCCCGAAACGTAAGCGCTCGAGTCACACTTCGTTGTCGCCCGCGCGGTGTTCGCTGATGAGTTGGTCGACCATCGCGGCTTTGCGATCCCGCTTTCGATCTTCGGCACGTTCGTGCCAGTCGTCGATCGCGGCTTCGACGTCGTCCTCGCGGGCGACGGCGAGTTCGTCGACCTCCTGCATGGCGACGTCGTCGGCGGGCCCGACCGGAATCTCGCTCTCGAAGAGTATTTCGTCGGCGATCTGGGAGAGGCCGCCGTCCTTGAGGATGACGCGAGGGTCGAACTCCGCGAGCAGTTCGGCCGTGGATCGGCCCGCGCCGCTGGCGTCTCGAATGTAGACTACGTCGCCGCTCGCGATACCGTACTGCTCGTCGGCCTCGCGGATCGCGCCCTTCGTGAACTTCTCGACGACCTTGACCGGGACCAGTCCCTCCTTCTCCGCGGAGACGTCGCTGAAGTTCGAGTGATCGAGCTTCCAGAGGGCCTTCATGCGGTCGACCTTCTTCTCAAGCGTCTCGACCTCCTCGCGGGCCTCGTCGCGCTCGCGCTCGAGTCGGTTGGCCTTCCGCTCGAGTCTGCTGACTTCCCGATCCCGGCGGACCTCCTTGCGCTCTTCGCGGCGGGCGACGCCGAGTTCGGTCTCGAGTTCGTCGATTCGATCGTCGCGGTCCTCGACGCGGCCCTCGAGCCGTTCGACGTGCGACTGGAGCCGTTCGACCTGTCGCTCGAGGTCCTTGATCCGTTTTTCTTCCTCGCTCAGTTCGCGGGGTTCGTGTTCGGTCGACTCCTCGTCGTCGCCGCTCTCGTCGTCGTTCAGCTCCGTCAGGACGGCCTCGACGCTCTCCTCGTCGGCGACGACGCGGGCGGTGACTTCGCCGCGGTCGATTCCCGGCGGGAGTTTGTCGGCGATTCGCTCGAACTGGTCCGCGTGGGCGTCGAGGGCGTACAGCGCGGCGGCCATCGCGTCGCGCTGGTGATCGTCGTCGTACGGATGATCGCGCGTGCGGTGTTGCTTCTCGTCGACCGGGAGGTCGCTCTCGGGCGTCCAGCCCGCGGCGTCGAAGCTCCGGCGGAACTTCTCGACCGTTTCGGGCATCGGCGTCACGTCGGCCGCGACGACGATCGGTCGGCCGCGCTCGACGATCCACTCGATCACGTCGGCGGTGTCGCTGGTTCGCGAACTCCAGACGTCTAACACCTCGCCCTCGAGGCCGACGATGGCGACGGCGGTCGTCGTCCCGGGGTCGATGCCGACGAGCACGTGATCGCGGCGCTTGACGAGCGGCTCGAACTCGATACCGTCGCGGCGCTCGCGCTCGATCTCGACGCGGACGTCGCCCGATCGATTGCGGGAGACCGGGATGTCACTGGGTCGAGCCTGGACGGTGAAGATCGCGTTCGCGAAGCCGCCGTAGGCCTCCCGAACCTCCCGCTCGTACTCGAGGTTGGCCGCCTCGAGTTCGGACTCGACCTCGCGGGCTCGTTTCCTGACGGAGCCGTGGATACGGCGAGTGTAGCGGTCTTCGCTCCACCCGCCGCTGCCGGTCGAGCGGCCGCGCGCGACCTTGACCTCGGTCGTGTCGGTGAAGGCCGATACCTCGTGGCCGACGTTGTGGGCGGCCAGTCGGGCGGCGGCCTCGGCCTCCTGCATCGGATCCTTCCCGTAGGGGACGTTGTGGCGGTTCGCGACGCGGGAGAGGGGCTCGGGCTGTTCGGCACCTGTCACTTGGACGAGCGTTGTTCCGGCGGGCAGCGATCCGAGGAAGTGGATGAGCTGGTCCTTGTCGGCGGCCAACTCGTACATGTTGTCAGTCGCGACGATCGCCGGCTCCTCGTCGTCGATCAGTCGCCTGAGTTTCCGGTGGGTGACGACGTCCCGGGTGACATCGTCGCCGTCGTAGACCGCTAGTGCGTACGACGGCGCATCACCGCGCACGTCACCGCTCTGGATGTCGACACCGAAGACGACTGCATCGAGCGCACTCGTTCGCGTACTCACAGGGGGCCATAGGAACGAGGTAGCTATAAATCCGGCGCGGCCACTCAGTTGGCGTTGCGTCGTGACTGTCACCCGAATCGAGCGGCCAGCCCCGGCCGTCAACTACTGAAAGTGGACGTAAATGTAGATGAAGACGTCGATTCCCGCGGTCTCGATACCGTGGATGGGGACTCTCGTTTGGCATCGAACCGCCCGGAAAACCAGGTGTTTTCCGCTTTCTCGGAACTCGTCTCGGTCGCGACACTCACTCCGCAAAGATGTAAATTAAGAATCATCACACACCCATTTCTGAGACAAATATTATATAATAATATAAATATAATATATAGTATATTTTTGCCGCCTATCGAATCTGTGTCGTTATTCAGTGAAAGTGGACGACAGGTCCGTATATCGATTTTATGTAGTGTCAACCAAATATAGGAAATAGGACGGGCTGATTTTGCTACTAACGTATGTAATCTATTGATTGTCAACATATTTATTTTTGTACTGCTTAAACATAATATTCAACATAAAACACACAAATTTTATAACTGTATGGATCGATCATAGATCGAGAGGGGTCGAAACCCTCGGCGTTCCCAACGGACGGATCACGGACTCGTTCGATGGGGACGAGAATCACACCATGTCAGAGAATACGGATTTACACGATTCAGAGGCACAGTCGAATCGCACCAGTCGGGATCTCTCGAGGTCACGCCGAACGATACTACAGGCCACGGGGACGAGCGTGCTCGCACTCGGCGGTCTCGGTAGCGTCACGAGCTCTGTAGCAGCACAGGAAGCCACTCTCCCGCCGTTAGCCCGGGACGAAAACCAGATCGTCGACCCGGACGGAAACGAGGTCATCCTTCGGGGTGTGAACATCGCCGACCCGGGTGAACAGAGCCGTAACTGGCGGGGCCAGACCGCTCCCGAGACGTTCAGGCTGGCCACCGACGAGAGCCAGGGGTGGCATACCAACATCGTCCGGGTGCCGGTAATGCCCGCGTTCATCGCCGCAGCGACGCGCAATCCGCAACCGGGACAGATGCCCCACGACGACGACTGGGGCCCGGCCCTGCCGGGCCAGTTCGATAGGGACGACCTCAGATGGTACTGTGAGGCCTTCCTCGACGATCTCGTCGAACTCGGAGCCCAGCGCGGCGCCTACGTGATGATCGACTACCATCGTCACTACCCGGTCTTCCATCAGGAGGACCACAAGAATCACGGCGTCGACCCGACCGTCTGGCAGTGTTCGTCCGATGGCGGTGAGGACTGGCGACATCCCGAAGTCTGTGGCGAGCGGGGCGTGCTCTGGCACGGCGAGGACCAGGTCGACGAGATCTGGGACCTGATCCACGAACAGAACATCCTCGAGGCGTTCGACCTCGAGGAAGACGACATCTACCTCGAGCCGCCGGAGATTACGAACGCGCTCGACGAGGAGTTACACATGTTCTGGGAGGTCATCGCCAGTCGGTACGCCGGCGACGACCACGTGATCTTCGACGTCTACAACGAGCCGACCGGCCCGTACGGCGGCGACTGGGGCGGCCCGCAGCGACAGGCAGGCGAACTCTCTGACCCGGCGGTAGCGCCCGGCAGTGGGGAGGCGGACGATTACGACGTCGCCCACGAGGACATGAAAGCCTGGTACGACCTGTGGGTCGATCGCGCCCAGCCGTGGGTCGATACGGTCGAGAACAACGCGGACGGTCAGTTGATCACGATCGGGAGTCCGCGGTGGAGCCAGTACACCTACTGGGCGCCGTACAACGAGTTCGACGCCGAGAACATGTGTTACACCGCCCACGTCTACACGCAGGACAACCTACGGCCGCTGTCGAAGTACTTCGGCGAACCGTCCGAACACGTCCCGGTCTTCTTCAGCGAGTTCGGGTGGATCGAAGGCGGCGGCAACCACGTCGATACGCCCTGGATGGACTGTAGCGGCGAACACGGTGGCGACTGTGAGCCCTACATCCAGGAGTACGAGGAGTTCATCGAGAACTACGACGTCCACCCGCTGGCGTGGTCGTTCGACCACACCTACGAGCCGAATATGTTCGAACACGGGACGCCGGGCGCGAACGACGGCGCGAAGGGTGCCGACGACTGGATGAACTACCTGAACGACGAGACGCCTGGCGTCTGGTGGCACGAACTGAATCAGGAACTGGCCGGCGACCGCGACACCATCGCGCCCGGCGAGGACCCGTATCCGGACGCCGACAACGGGAAGAACGACAAACACGTCGGTCCCGGTCCGATCGACGGCGACGAGACGATCTCGGTCGGCGACCACGAGGCGCGGGATACGAACGACGACGGGCTGTACGACGACGTCGACGGAGACGGAGAGACGACACACGAAGACGTCGACGCCTTCTTCGAGAACCTCGAGTCCGACGGCGTTCAGGACAATCCCGACGCCTTCGACTTCGACGAGAACGGCCAAATCGGCTTCTCGGACGTTCTCGAATTGCTTCGTCGGACCTAACCGGCAACTCTGAGCAGGAATTATTAAGTAGTATACTATGAAAAATTTTATTATTAAAAAACACAAAAACTCTCTCGGGCCGACTCCCACGAACGGCCGTCTCGGATCGGTCTCGAGGCGCGAGCAGGTAGTACAGGTGACGACAGTAACTGATACGGAGAGACATCAATGAACGATACCATCGACACGCACGACGAGGAACAGTTCGCCGAAACCGATCGCTCGACGGACACGTCTACATCACGCCGCACCTTCATGCGGGCCGCCGGTGCCAGTGCGGGTGCACTCGCACTCGGGACATCGACGGTGGCGGCCCAGGCAGACGTCCCGACGGTGACGGTCGACGTCGCCGATGAGCAGATCCAATCCGGCGAGACGACGACTGCGACGGTCCGGCTCGAAAACTCCCCCGCTAGTTCGATCGGCTCTGCCGTCGAAATCGCGCTCGATCCCGATGTCGCCCAGATCACCCAGGTGGACGGTGGCGACTACTTCCCGGAGAGTCCCCTCGATTTAGAGGAGAGCGTCAACGAGGATATCGAAGAGGCGGGCGGCTCCGTCTCGCAACTCCGCGTCCAGCCGTACGCGCCGGACGGAATCGGCGAGACCGAGTACGAGGTGGCGACCTACCACCTCGAGGCTCAGGGTGAGGGCACCACCGAGATCGAACTCGTGGATATCATGCTGACCATCCCCAACGGAGACAATATCTACGACGCCAACTACGACGTATCGACGCTGACGGTCGGTGACGGTATCGACGAGCCAGTCGCACCCACACTGCCGTCGGATCTCGAGGTCGTCGCCGAGAACGAGACGTCGGTCGAGGTCGCGTGGAGTCCCGTGTCGAACGCCGTCGAATACGCCGTCTCAGTCGACGGCGAGCGGGAAACTACCACGACCTCGAGCAGCGCGACCATCACTGGACTCGAAGCAGACACCACCTACGAGATCGGTGTCACCGCTCTCGGCGAGGACGACACGGCGTCCGAGACGGCGACGGTTCAGGCGACGACGGTCACCGGTGCGGAGCCGGAGACGCCCACGCTCACGGTCAACCTCGACGACGCGGTGATCGATCCGGACGAGACGACGGCCGTCGATCTCGGCCTGAGCGAAGCGCCGGATGGTGTGGTCGGATTCACTCTCGAGGTCGGTATCGATCCCGACGTCGCGACCTTCACTGACGCCGAACTCGGCGACCTGTTCGTCGACGCCCAGGAGATGTTCAAGACCGTCGAGGTCGAAGACGACTATGCGAAACTCAAGGCGCTCGATCCCGTCGACGCCGGGACCACTGATATCGAGTTCGGTCGGATCGAACTCGCCGGCGTGGCAGACGGCGAAACCGTCGTCGACGTCGACATCGTCCGACTCGAGGACAATGTCGACAACGTTGCTATCGAACCGACGGTCGAAGAGGCGATGCTCACCGTCGGCGACGGCGAGCCGGACGGCGAACCGCCGAGCGTCCCCGAGAATCTCGAGGTCGTCGCCGAGACCGAGACGTCGGTCGAACTGGCGTGGAATACCGACCCGAACGCCGTCGAGTACACCGTCTGGGTCGATGGCGAGCGGGAAACCACCACGACTGCGAGCAGCGCTACCGTCACCGACCTCGAGTCCGGTACCACCTACGAGATCGGTGTCAGTGCCCTCGGCGAGAACGACACGGAGACCGACGCCGCGACGGTGACTGCCACGACCGCGGAAGCCAATACGCCGCCGAGCACGCCCGAGGGACTCGAGGTCGTCGCGGAAAACGAGACGTCGGTCGAGGTCGCGTGGAGTTCCGATCCGAACGCCGTCGAGTACGACGTCTGGGTCGACGGCGAGCGAGAGACGACCCTGAGTTCGACCAGTATCACCGTCACTGACCTCGAGGCCGGAACTTCTTACGAGATCGGTGTCAGCGCCGTCGGTGAAGACGGCACGGAGACCGACGCCGCGACGGTGACTGCCACGACCGCGGACGCGGACGATGGCGACGGCGACGGAAGTGACAGCGACTATCCCGAGTGGGACGCTGACACGCTCTATCAGGAGGGCGACCGCGTCCACTGGAACGGTGACGATTGGGTCGCACAGTGGACGAACAAGGACAAAGAGCCCCGCTACGAGGAGCTCTACGCGTGGGAGCCGGTCGACGGCGAGATCCCGCTCGAGGTAGACCATCTGGCGACGATCGATCCGAGCGCCACGGACGTCGACGCCGGCGAGCGCATCGACTTCCGGGTGACGGACGAAACCCCCGACGATATCTGGACTACAGAACTTCAGTGGGATCTCGGTGACGGAACGACTGCCAGCGGCTGGTACGCCGGCCACTCCTACGATTCCAGTGGGAGCTACACGGTGACGCTCACTGCGACGGACCAGCGGGGACGCGAGACCACTCACGAGGTCGAGATCACGGTCGCCTGATCGCGCGTTCCGGTGTCGGGACTCTCGTCGCGGGTCGCCGCTCGAACCTGACGGCCTCGATCCGATCCCGATCCCGATACCGGGAACGACCGACTCGACTCACACGACTCGGATTAAACCAATTTTAACGCAGAACTGGAGTCGAAATATAGCGGCTCGCAGAGACGGCGGACGAAGCACGCGCAGACACGCGAATCCAGTAAGGAAATACCAATGCAACCGACTGACACCACACAGCAGACGGACGAATCGACAGCGACGAACGAGGACACGCGACGGAGCGTCCTCGCGCAGGCGGAGACCGACGGCACGTCGCCGATCTCGGTCACGCGGCGCAACGTGATGCGAACGACCGCCGCCGCGGGCGTCGCCGGCCTCGGACTGAGCGCCGGCTTCGCCGGTACCGCCGCGGCCGGCGGGATCGACGAGTTCCAGAACCTGACTGTCAGCGACGACAACCGGATCGTCAACGAGGACGGCGAGACGTTCAAGATGCGGGGACTCAGCATTCCCGATCCGAAGCGACTCCACCGGACGCGGAACCTTCGCGGGAAGACGCCGGAACAGCTCCTCGATCTGGTGACGAACAACGAGGCGGGCTGGCATCCGCGGGTCATCCGTGTTCCCGCCCAACCACAAGACATCGGCACGAGGGACGACGGGTCACACCACCCCATGGGCCACACCGGCCCCGAGTACGAGTACGGCGAACTCGAGTCACCGCAGGCGGTCGACAGCGATCGACGGAAGCAACGGCCGGCCCAGCCGCAGGCGTTCACGCAGGCGGAACTCGAGGACTACCTCGACAACTACTATGAACCGATCGTCGAGCGCTGCAAGGAGCGCGGCGTCTACTGCATCATCGACTATCACCGCCACTGGCACGAGCAGCCGCCGGGCATCGAGGAACCCTCCTACGCCGAGAACCACCTGCCGTACGACAGCGACTACACGAACTACTGGGCGTACAACAGCCACGAGATGTTCGGCGAGGACGCGCCGGGTTCCTGGGGATACGTCGATCAGACGTACATTCAGGAAACGCCCGGCGACGACTACGTCGAGGGTCTCAACGAGGGTAACCTCGAGGGCACGCCGTACGCGTACGAGAACTGGACGGTCAACCAGGAACTGCTCGACGAGGTCCTCATGTTCTGGGACGAGGTGGCCGAGCGGTACGCCGACGAACCCCACGTGATCTTCGAGCCGTACAACGAGCCGACCGCGCCGGGCATCTGGGGTCCCGTCGAGGGCTGTGGAGCGTACAAACAGAAGCCCCTCTGGGACACGTTCCTCGACGACTTCATGGGCCCGATCATCGAGAAGATCCGCGAGTATCAGTCCGACCGCGTGCTGCTGGTCGGTGTTCCCGGCTGGTGTCAGTCGGTGCAGGCGCTCCACTGGCGGAACTTCAACGAGGCCGGTTACGACAACATCGCCGTCACCTGGCACAACTACGCGGGCCACGACGTCAGCCAGATGAACAACTGGTTCAACGATACGGAGTACCAGAGTCCCGATGCCGTCGAGGCCGAGACCGGAGAGGAACTCGAGGCCCCCTATCTCCCGGTGGATGACGACCCCTACGAGGAGTCGTGCTACGGCTGGGAGGCCTACGAAGCGGCGGGACTGCAGAACGCGATGGATCATCACCCCGTCGCCATCACCGAGTTCGGCTGGATCAACAACGCGGACGTCTCCCACTGGCTGCGCGGAACGACCACCGGTCAGGGTACGCTCCCCGAGTACGGTGAACCGTTCCTCGATCAGGTCGAGGGGGATGACCGGGTCAGCTGGGTCGGCTGGTGTGCTGACGTCCGTTGGCTGCCGAAAATGTTCGAGGTTCCGTGGGAGACCGAGGAGGGCGAACTCGACCTCGTCAACGACAACTTCTACGACACGCCGTTCGAGGACATTCCGGTCGGCTGCGAGGAGCCGCCATGCGAGTGGAACCTGATCGGCGGCGAGGACAGCGGCGTCTACCTCAAGCAGATGCTCGCCGATCACAGGGACGATCAGGTGCCGTTCGACACGAGTCCCGTCGGCAACGAGACGATCTCGGTCGGTGACTACGAGGCCCAGGACACGGACGACGACGGCCTGTACGAAGACGTCACCGGCGACGGAGAGACGAGCCACGAGGACGTCGACGCGCTTTTCGAGAATCTCGAGTCCGACGGCGTCCAGAACAACTCCGAGCAGTTCGACTTCGACGAGAACGGTCGAATCGGGTTCTCGGACGTCCTCGAACTGCTGCGGAAGATCTGAGCGCAACCGGTGAGCGGTGGGTCGGTGGCGGAGTCGGGACGCGGACGGCGACGGCCTGTACGAAGACGTCACCGGCGACGGGGAGACGACCCACGAGGACGTCGACGCCTTCTTCGAGACCCTCGAGGCCGACGGCGTCCGGGACAACCCCGACGCATTCGACTTCGACGAAAACGGCCGCGTCGGCTTCGCGGACGTCCTCGAGCTCCTTCGGGACGTCTGACCGGCGGCCGAGCAGCGACGAGCGACCGAGACAGCGATCGCGACGACAGCGAGACAGCACACGACCATGACCACGAACGACCACGAGACGCGACGAGAACGGAACAGGGACGATCCAACGACTCATGCCAATCGATCGCCACCGAACGCGATCGACGGTGGCGGGCCGAGCGATCCCAGATCAGGTGGCATGCGCCACTCCCGACGGGGCTTTCTCGCGATGGCCGGCGTCGGCACGACCGGCGTCGCGGCCAGTCTGCTGGCCGATCCCGCACGCGCCGCCGACGGCGCGGCCGATCGCGGAATCGAAACGCCGTGGCTCGAGCGCGACGGGAACGTGCTCCGCGATCCGACCGGAAACGAGGTCGTGCTCCGCGGCGTCAACGTGATCGATCCCGCGCGCACGGCGCGGTCGTGGCGGCGGCCGCTCTCGGAGACGATCGACCACGCGACCGACCCCGACAGGAACTGGTACGCGCGGATTATCCGCATCCCGGTCCAGACCGGAGACATCGTTTCCGTCGACCCGGACGACGGCAGCGTGAGCGATGAACCGCAGAACGAAGTCGACCCGGGAACGTTCACGCGGACGCAACTCGAGGCCTACGTCGAGCATCACCTCCGACCGGTCGTGGAGCACTGTAAGGCGGTCGGCGTCTACTGTATCGTCGACTACCATAGACACTCCGACACGAGTCTCGAGTACACCGATCCCGACCTCGACGAGGAGGTCCGGCTGTTCTGGAACACCGTCGCGCCCGAGTTCGCCGACGACTCCCACGTCCTCTACGAGGTGTACAACGAGCCGATCGGTCCCTACGCCGGCCAGGAGCCGGGCGAGGAGTACGACGTTCGCGGTGCCGACGCCGAGCAGACCTGGCTCCAGTGGCGCGAGACCGCCCAACCGTGGGTCGACGCCATCCGTGATCACGCCGAGCGCAACGTCGTCATCATCGGCTCGCCGCGATGGAGCCAGTACACCTACTGGGCGCCGCGCCACGAGTTCGAGGGAGAAAATCTCGCATACGCGGGCCACGTGTACGCCGGCCACGACGGGCTGCGACCGCTCGGGGACTACTTCGGCGAGCCGTCCGAGGAGGTTCCGGTGTTCCTCACGGAGTTCGGTTACCAGGGCGATGCCGGGACCCCCCTCACGGGGACGACGTCCGAACACGGCGCGATGTTCGAGGCGTTCTTCGACGAATACGACACCGTTCACCCGCAGATCTGGTGTTTCGACCCGGCCTGGCAGCCGACCATGTTCGACTCCGACGACGATTCCCTGGAGTGGGAACTCCTCGGCGGCGAGGAGTATCAGGGCGAGTGGTGGCAGACGTATCTGGCCGATCGACGCACCGACGACCTCCCCGAGACGACCGACGGTTCGGATTCGATCGCGGTCGGCGACTACGAAGCCCGGGACACAGATGGTGACGGACGCTACGAGGACGTCACCGGCGACGGAGAGACGACCCACGAGGACGTCGACGCGTTCTTCGACAACCTCGAGTCCGATGGCGTCCAGGAGAACCCCGAGGCGTTCGACTTCGACGGAAACGGTCGAACCGGGTTCTCTGACGTCCTCGAACTGCTCCGGCGCGTCTAGCAGTAGCCGAGCCGAACGGAATCGGTCGCTAGTCGATCTCTCGAACCGTCAATCCGGCTGCGATCGGATACCGTTCCAGCGGACTGACCGCTCCAGAGTGACCGTTCTCAAAATATTTTATTTAGAGAAAATTTTATATGAAAATAATATATACTACTTGGTAGACTATGAGTCACGATGATCGTGCGGGCGAGAAGCGGCTACCCGACCGAGCGGACCGGCAGTCGTGGCGACCGACGCGACGAATGTTCGTGAAAGCGGCGGGCGTCGGAACGGCCGGCCTCGCACTCGGCGGGCTGGCGGGATCGGCAGCGGCGGTCGGGGATCCGACGCCGCGCCTGCGAACCGACGGGAAGTGGATCGTGACCGAGGACGGACAACGGGTGAAACCCCGCGGCGTCTCACCGGCGTCGCTGGATTACCTCGAGTCGATACACCCCAGAGGCCAGCGAGAGATCCTCGAGCAGGCGACCGACGGGGAGCAGTGGCACCCGAACACGGTTCGGCTGCCGGTAGGGGAAGACGCGGTCCACGACCGCGGGATGGAATACGTCGTCGACGACCTCCTGCGTCCGGCCGTCGATCTGCTCGCCGATCGGGGCGTCTACGCGATGATCGACTTCCACATCATTCGGCCGTACGTGGAGGCGATGGCCCACGGGGAAGGGATGGTCGAGGACGAGTGGGCGGACAGTCTCGACGGCCTCGGCTTCGATCCGCGCGTCGACACTGACGACCTGCTGACGGAGTTCTGGAGCGCGGTCGCGCCGGCCTTCGCCGACGACGAAAACGTTCTCTTCGAACTTTTCAACGAACCGACGCTCCCCGTCACGTGGTCGACCTACGGGGAACACGGTCCGGACGTCCAGACGAGGGAAGACGAGTGGCTGCTCTGGCGCGACACCGCTCAGCCGTGGGTCGACTCGATCCGGGACGAGGCACCCGAGACGCCGATCGTCATCGGGTCGCCCGACTGGACCTCCCGAACGAAATTCGCCGCCGAGTACCCCTTCGACGGGGAGAACCTGATCTATTCCGGCCACATCTACCCGGACAACGGCCTCCCATACGACACGCTCGAGCGGGGTGAGGAGGGCGACACGTACGAAGTCGGCCCGTTCGATCCCGAGTACGGTGCGCCCGCCGAGGAGATCCCGGTCATCATCACCGAATTCGGTTGGGATCCCGACGAGGAGTTCCGGGAGAGCGTCGAGTTCGGCACGACGAGCGGGTGGGGCGAACCCGTCCGCAAGTGGCTGGAGTCCTCCGAGAACATGGGCTGGATCGCCTGGTGTTTCGACGATACGTGGGCGCCCACGTTCTTCGACTCGCCCGGTGACGGGGCCGGCCAGCCGTGGGAGCTCAAAGACGATCCCGAACAGATGGGCTGGTTCGTCCGCGAGTGGCTCGAGGAGACGAAAGACGACGTGATCGGCGGCGGTGGCACCGACGAAAGCGACGCGATCGCGGTCGGCGACTACGAGGCCCGGGACACGAACGACGACGGGCTGTACGACGACGTCGATGGAGACGGAGAGACGAACCACGAGGACGTCGACGCGTTCTTCGAGAACATCGAATCCGACGGCGTTCAGGAGAACCCCGAGGCGTTCGACTTCGACGGAAACGGTCGAATCGGGTTCTCGGACGTCCTCGAACTGCTCCGGCGGACCTGAGGCTCATCGATGACGTCGACGAATCTACGGATCACGACCCGACCGGTGAGCGAGCCATACGACACTGAACGATCGACGAGGACCTGAACACATGACTTCGGACGAACGCACGGCGGACGAGTACGGAATCGATCGACGGGACGGACCGACGCGGCGCCGCTTCGTGAAAGCGATCGGTGCGGGCGCGGTGATCTCCCCTTTCGCCGCCAGCACGGCGGCGGCCGCGACGGAACCGACGACCGACCCCGACGACCTCGCATACGTCGAGACGGACGGTACCGAGTTCGTCGTCGACGGCGACCCGGTCTACTTCAACGGTGCGAACAACTTCTGGATCACCCACGAGTACGAGGGGACCGAGCAGCGCATCGACGACGTCTTCGATCTCTACGAGGACCTGGGAATCGACCTCGTTCGGTTCTGGGCGCACGGCGAGGCCAAAGACGGTCCCCTCGCACTCCAGCCCGAACCCGGTGAGTACAACGAGGACGCCCTCGAGAACCTCGATTACCTGATCGAGGCCGCCAGAGACCGCGGGATCAGGCTCATCGCGACGCTCGTCGACAACTGGGACCACGAGGGCGGGATGCTCCAGTACGCCGAGTGGGCGGGTGCCGAGTCACGCTACGAGTTCTACACGATGGACGAGACGCGCGGAATGTACCGCAATCACGTCGAAACGATCCTCACGCGAGAGAACTCGATCAGCGGGATCGAATGGCGCGAGGATCCGACGATCGCGCTGTGGGAACTGGCCAACGAACCACGTCTCGAGCAGGACGACGTTCCCGAAGAGATGGACGATCTCGAGCCGCCCGAACACCGCGAGATCCTCGGCGACTGGTTCGCCGACATGTCCGCATACATCAAGGATATCGACGGCAATCACCTCGTCTCGACGGGATCGGAGGGCCACTACTACGGGACGTGGGAGGACGACTACCCGAACGACGATTGGGACGGCCAGGACTACATCGAACACCACTCGATCGATACGATCGACGCCTGTTCGTTCCACCTCTATCCCGATCACTGGGACCTTCCGCTCGAGGACGGGGCCGAGTACATCCGAGACCGCGTCGTCGACGCCCACGAGGAGATCGGCAAGCCCGCCTATCTCGGCGAGTTCAACGTCGACGATACCCAGCACGACCTCGAGACGAAAAACGAGTCCCTCGCGGAGTGGTACGACGTCGCCGACGGGTACGACTGCAACGCCGTCCTCCCGTGGCAGGTCGTCCTCGAGGACACCGAGGACCACGACGGGTTCCAGCTCTACGCGAGCGAGTCCGGCCATCTCATCGAGGAGTACGCGGCGGTCGTCGCGGAGAAGAGCGGTGATGAGGACGATTCCGACCCAGAGACGATCCCGGTCGGCGAGTACGAAGCCAGAGACGCGACCGGCGACGGACGCTACGACGACGTCACCGGTGACGGGGAGACGACCCACGAGGACGTCGACGCGTTCTTCGACAACCTCGAGTCCGACGGTGTCCAAAACAATCCCGAACGGTTCGACTTCGACGAGAACGGTCGAGTCGGGTTTTCCGACGTCCTCGAACTGCTCCGGACGGTCTGAGTCGTCGATCAGCCGTCCGGATACTCGATCTCGAGGTTCTGTCCGTCGTCGGGGACGAACACGTCGGTCTCGTCGCCAGCGAAGACCTCGCGCGCCTGCTCGAGGTGGGCGTCCGTCTGCCCGGCGTAGCGCGAGGAGAGGTGCATCAGCGCGAGCCGATCCGCACCGGCTCGGTTCGCGATTTCGGCTGCCTGGCGAGCCGTCGAGTGGGCGGTGTCGGCGGCGCGCTCGGCGCGGTCGTCGGCGAAGGTCGCGTCGTGGATCAGCAGGTCGGGTTCGTCGGCGGCCTCGATCGTCGCCTCGGCCGGCCGGGTGTCGCCGGTGTAGACGATCGCCCGGCCGGGACGGGGCTCGCCGACGACCTGCTCGGGATCGACGACGGTGCCGTCCTCGAGTTCGACGGTTTCGCCCTCGTGGAGCCGCGAGAACTGGGGGCCAACGGGGACGCCGAGTTCCTCGGCGCGTTCGCGGTCGAACCGGCCCTTGCGGTCGTCTTCGACGAGTGCGTAGCCGACCGAGCGGGTATCGTGGTCGGTGTCGAACGCGCGGACCTCGTACTCCTCGGCGCGGTAGGCGACGTCGCCGCCGCCGACCTCGCTGATTCGGACGGGAAAGGAGGGCCGGTTGTCGAGCGCGTTGACGAGCGACTTGAGCTGCCGGCGCGTACCGTGGGGCGTGTGGATCGCCAGCGGCTCCGTGCGGTCGTTGAAGGCCATCGTCTGAAGCAGGCCCGGAATCCCGAGGACGTGGTCGCCGTGGAGGTGCGTGACGAACAGATGTGAGACGGAAAACCCCGTCCCGAACCGCATCATCTGGCGCTGGGTCCCCTCGCCGGCGTCGAACAGCAACCCCTCGCCCTCGCGGGCGACGAAGACGCTGCTCGGATTCCGCTCGGTCGTCGGAATCGCCCCGGCCGTCCCCAGAAACGTCACGCGAAGTGGCATCGGTAGCCCCTCGGCGGGCCGCGACTAAACCGGCTTCGGATCGCTCGAGCCCGTATCCCGATCTCGGTACCGGACCCAGCGGATGGGAATCGCGCTCTGGGTTCTCACGTCGGTCACTGGCGACCGCTCGAGCAGGTCGGGGAGTGATCCGGTTCGAACCCCGAGTTGTCACGTTCCGCGGACGAACAGGGTTCGCGAACTGTCGTAACTGGCGACTATTCAGGTAAACCGTCTCGGAACAGTTCGCCATCGTGCGAACGGACTGCGCGTTTTACGTCGGTCGAGTTCCAATAGAACGACGACGACACCCCCAATGAGTTCGAGACTGACGTTCGGTACGCTCAAGCGGATCGTCGCGATCCTGATCGCGATCGCGATCGTGCTCGCCGCCGGAATCGTGGTCGGGCAGGCTCCCGCTATTTTCGGCGTCGAGGAGGACCCCGAAGCCTCGATCACGTTCGAGGACCAGCAGGGCGAGGGGACTAACGTCACGATTCGGGAGGTCTCCCTTTCGGACGGCGGCTACGTCGTGCTCACCGATGGCGGCGACGAACCGCTGGCGGTCTCCGAGCGCCTCGAGGCCGGCACTCACGAGAACGTGACTATCGAGCGCGAGGACGACTCGACCCGCGAACTCGTCGGCCAGCTGACGGCGACGGTCCACCGCGACACCGGCGATGACCAGTTCGCCTACTACGAGACCGACGGCGAGGAGGACCACCCCTATCTCGAGGACGGGTTCCCGGTCAGCGACACCGCGACGGTGACGACGACCGAGGAGAACGCGCTCGGCGATTCGTTCGCCGTCGAATCGATCGACGCGCCCCCGACGGCGACGACCAACGAGACGATTCAGGTGAACGCGACGATCCGCAACCCGACCGAGTTCCAGACGCAACAGTCCGTCACGGTCCGCATCGACGGGGCGGTCTTCGAACGACGGGTGCTGGAACTCGAGGGCGGCGAATCGCGGACCGTAACCTTCGAGACGGACACGAGCGGCGCACCGCCGGGGAATCGGACGATCGGCGTCTATACCGATGGTGACGGCGCGGTCGCGGAGATCGATCTCGCGTTCCACACCGACCCGAGCGTGACGGTCGACAACGCGAGCGCGGAGCGCGTGACCGTCGGGGCCGCGATTCCCGAGCGAGGATTCGTCGCCGTCGAACAAAACGGATCGGTGGTCGGCACGAGCGGTCGACTCGAGCCCGGGGAGCACGAGAACGTCACCGTCGACCTCTCGGAGAACGCGTCGATCGCCGAGAGCGACGAGCTGACGGCGACGCTCTACGCGGGCGATCCGAGCGACGTCGATTCGGCGTCGCCGATCGAGTTCGAGGGCGACCCGGTTCGGACGACGTTCACGATCGGTGGCGCGGCCGACGCGGAGAGCGGCGACGGCTCTGACGGTGACGGCTCCGAAGCCGACGACTCGGGGGCCGAATCGGCCGACGAGTAACCGACCGATTCTTACCCGCCCCGCTCCTACTCGCTGGCGATGGACGCGCCGCTGTGGACCGAGATCCACGCCCCGGAGCTGGCCGAGTTGCCACAGGACGACGCCCGCGAGTACTTAGAGCGGGCCGTCGAGGAGCCGATCAACCTCCTCCTGCAGGGGCCGCCCGGGAGCGGGAAGACGGCCGCAGCGCGCGCACTGGCCCGCGAGGCACACGACGATCCGGACAACGACTTCGTCGAGATCAACGTCGCCGACTTCTTCGGCCGGACCAAGACCGAGATCAAGAACGATCCTCGCTTCGAGCACTTCCTCGTCGGGCGCTCCTCGATGTCGAAGCGGGACATGATCAATCACGTCCTCAAGGAGTCCGCGAGCTACGCGCCCGTCTCGGGCGGCTACACCACGATCCTGCTGGACAACGCCGAGGACGTCCGCGAGGACTTCCAGCAGGCCCTGCGCCGGATCATGGAGCAACACCACCGAACGACGCAGTTCATCGTCGCCACGCGCCAGCCCACCAAGCTCATCCCGCCGATCCGCTCGCGGTGTTTCCCGGTCTCCCTGCCCTCGCCCACCAGCGAGGAGATCGTCACCGTCCTCGAGCGCATCGTCGAGAGAGAGGGCGTCGACTACGACGACGACGGCCTCGAGTTCGTCGCGGGCTACGCGAACGGCAACCTCCGGCAGGCGATCCTGGCGGCCCAGACGACCGTCGAGGACGAGGGCGAACTCACGATGAGCGCGGCCTACGAGACCATCGGCGAGGTCGGCCTGGACGACGAGATCGAGTCGATGCTCGACGACGCCGAAGCCGGCGAGTTCACCGACGCGCGGTCGACCCTTGACGACCTGCTCGTCGACGAGGGGTTAGACGGCAACGAGGTGCTCGAGGCGATCCTCCGCATCGCTCGCAAACGGTATCAGGGCGAGCAGCTCGCCCGGATCCACGAACTGGCCGCGGACATCGATTTCGAAATGCACGAGGGGACGAGCGACCGGGTTCACGTCTCGCACCTGCTGGCGGAGCTCGGCCGAGACGCCTGACGACTCTTCTTCTGTCGAAAACTCACCGATGACGGACGATTCGCTCGAGGAACGGCTCGCTGATCTCGAATCAGAGAAAGCGGCTTCCTCACAGTCGTCGCTCAACTCACCCGATTCCTCGAGCGACGGCCCGGTGCCGATCGGGCTGACTACGCGTTTCTGGGCCGTGTCTGTTCTCGTTCCGCAAGTTCGGATTCTGCTCGATATCACACCTGTCGTCGGTATGTCGCCTACGGGGAGATCGATACTCCTTGCGTCGCTAATCGGCGGCGTCGTCGTGGCGGAATGCCTGCTTCGCGGGCTCGGACCAGCCATCGCGTCGGCGCTCTCGAAGGGCTTTTTCGCTGCATTTCTTTGCGCTATCGGCGCGCTCGTCGTTTCAGTAATCGCGACCGGCTTTTCGCCTCCCGATTCGGTTATCGGGACCGGATTTCTCGTCGTCAGCGCCCTCGTCGCTGCCCACCGGTTCGATCGAACGGAACTCGACTGACGGTATCCGGGGTGGACGACGGCGTCCGTCCGGCCGTCGACTCAGTCGACGTACGGTTTCTCGATATCGGTCGTCCCGCCGAGCCGATCGCTGATCCATCCCGTCACGATGTCGAAGACGGTCACCAGCGGCGACAGCGAGCGTTCGACCAGCGAGACCGGCCGCGCGACCGTCATCGCCCACCGCTGGGCGTTGCCCAGGCCGTACGACTTGGGGACGATCTCGCCGAACACGAGGACGACGACGCTGACGGCCACCGTCGCTGCGGTCACGGCGATGCCAGTGGGGAGGTAGGTGACGAAGACGACCGTCACGATACTCGAGAGGGCGACGTTGACGACGTTGTTCCCGACCAAGACCGTCACCAGCAGCCGGTGTGGGTCGTCCCGCAACGCCTTTAGCGCGCTCGCTCGCGGTTCGTTCGTCGCCGCCTGGTCGTCGATCCACGCCATCGGCAGGGTGAAGATCGCCGTTTCCGCGCTCGAGAAGAAGGCGCTACAGCACAGTAAGACGGCGGTGGCACCGAGTCCGAACCACGCCAGCGTGAGATCGACCATGCGCTCGATTCGGGGACGACAGTCAAGAAGCCGAGTGATTCTTCGGCCAATATGGGTTCGGAAGGGACCGTTATCCCATCGCCGCGCGAAGAGCGGGTATGCCGACCCTTCTCGAGACGCACATCGAGAATCGCTTTCGTGTCCAGCCGAATCACGCGAACAACAACAACACGCTTCACGGCGGGAATCTGATGAAGTGGCTCGACGAAGTGAGCGCGATGTCGGCGATGCGGTTCGCCGGCGAGACCTGCGTCACCGCTCGCGTGAACGAACTCGACTTCGAGCGCCCGATCCAGATCGGCGACACGGCCCTCGTCGAGGCCTACGTTTACGACTCGGGCCGGACGAGCGTCCACGTCGCCCTGCGGGCCTGGCGCGAGGAGCCACGCAGCGGCGAGACAGAGAAGACCACCGAGTCCACGTTCACGTTCGTCGCGATCGACGAGAACGGCGAGAAAGTCACCGTCCCCGACCTCTCGGTCGAGTCCGAGGAGGGGAGGCGGCTTCGGGATCGCGTCCTCGAGATCGAGGACTGATCACCCGCGGAAGGTCGCGTCACCCGCGTCCCGGAATGCCTCCCAATAAGCGATGGAACGATCCGAATCCGTACCGCGAACCGACTTGGTGGGCGGCCAACTGTCGAGTCCGATGCTGGCGCGCTGGGTCGCGGTTCGTCGTCGACGAACCACGACGCGATATCGCGAGGGATGAGTGAGTGAACGAAGTGAACGAACGTTAGCGCGGAACCATAGGTTCCGCAAACAGTCGAACGGGTGCGCCGCACCCGTGAGACGAAATCGGTTGGGGAGGGCGTGGCAATTCCGTGCTGCCACGATAGTAGCGTACTCGTCGGGTCAGTTCTTCGGTTACGATCTCCAGCACGAACTGATTACGGCGATCGCCGCTCGAGCACCATCACGTACCGCGTCAGCGACCGATGGACGCGGCGTTCGAACGCTGACTCGAGGTCCCAGCCGGCGGCGCGCGCCTCGCTCGCCCACGAGCGATCGGCGATCACGACCGCCTGCGGCGCGACCCGATTCGCTTCCTCGAGCGCGCCCGAAACGAGGTCCTCGAGCCGATGGGTGTCGATCTTCGACTGCCGGCCGTAGGGCGCGTCGAAGACGACGCCGTCGACGGCATCGTCCGCCAGCGGGAGCCGGGTCGCGTCGCCGCGGCCGACGTGCCACGAGCCCCGACTCGCGCCGGTCGGCGAGGGCTCCTCGCGCTCGAGGAAGTGCGCCAGATTCTCCCGCGCCCCCGCGGCCATCTTCGCCTGCGCGTCGGTGCCGATCACGTTCGCGCCGACCAGCCCCGCCTCGACGAGCACGCCGCCCGTGCCACACATCGGGTCCAGAACCGTCGCGCCCTCCCGAGCGCCCGCGAGGTTCGCCACGGCGCGCGCGAGCAGCGGATCCATGCTGCCCGGCTGGAAGAACGGTTTGTCCGTCGGTGCGCGGGTTCCGAAATCCCGGACGCTCTCGGCCGCGAGCCAGCCGAGCGCGCAGACGGAGACCCGCTCGCCCGTCGGTTCGTCGCGTCCGTCGCCCGCGACGCGCTCGAGCCCGTTCCCCTCCGCGTCGCCCTCGAGTCTCCCCTCAGAAAACGCGACCCGCAGGAGGTGGTCGGGATCCTCGAGATCGACGGCGAACCCGCGATCGACCAGGACCTGGCCCAGTTCGCGTTCCGCGCGCTCGGTACTCACGTCGCTCGAGCCGTGAACGTCCGTCGCACGGACCGCGACCGATCCCGACCGGTCGATCGCGGCGGCCTCGAGCACGGCTCGAGCGCTCGCGAGGTCGGCCGCGCCCCGGCCGAGGAGTTCGCTCGCGCGGTGGGTGTAGGCGAGTCCGCGGACGCGCTCGGGGATGATCCCTCCTGCGACGGCGAGCCCGGGCGCGATCCGGCGGATCCCGGCCGCCGCGCTGGCCGCCTCGCGGGCCGCGAACGCGTCGTCCTCGCCGCCGAACTCGAGCAGATACACGCCCGACTGTCGCGTCGGCGCGGCCATGAGCCTACCGCTTTTCCGTGACTCGGCCGAACATACACGATACCAAATATCACACTTGTGACCCGTCGAGCGCCCGGAAATCGGCGATCCGCGATCTGACAGCGGAGCGTATAAACCGGATATATCAGGTGGCGGTACTAACCTTTATAAACCTTAAATACGTCTTTTTAAGCGACTAATGACGGATCCGAAGGACACCATCAACATCGAAAACGTGGTGGCGTCGACCGGCATCGGGCAAGAACTCGACCTCCAGAGCGTCGCGATGGACCTCGAGGGGGCCGACTACGACCCCGAGCAGTTCCCCGGTCTCGTCTACCGAACCCAGAATCCCAAATCCGCCGCACTGATCTTCCGTTCGGGGAAGATCGTCTGTACCGGCGCGAAAAGCACCGACGACGTCCACGAGAGTCTGCGAATCGTCTTCGACAAGCTCCGTGAACTCCAGATTCAGGTCAACGAGGACCCCGAGATCGTCGTCCAGAACATCGTCACCTCGGCCGATCTGGGCCGCAACCTCAACCTGAACGCGATCGCGATCGGTCTCGGTCTCGAGAACATCGAGTACGAGCCCGAGCAGTTCCCCGGCCTCGTCTATCGACTCGACGAACCGGAAGTCGTCGCGCTGCTCTTCGGCTCCGGGAAACTCGTCATCACCGGCGGGAAGAAGCCTGTCGACGCCGAACACGCCGTCGACAAGATCGTCTCCCGACTCGAGGACCTCGGCCTGCTCGAGTAACGCCGTCCGTTCTCGGTCGTTCGATCGCCTCGAGCGGTGCCGACGCCACCAGCGTGCCCGTGTCCGCGACCGGACGCGTCGTCGGTGGTCGGCCGATCGACGCGTCCGCAAGGAGTGCGGAACCCGTTCTCCGATCCCCCGCTGTCGTGTCGCTCTTCGATCAGCCGCCGGTAATCGCTTCTTACCCGCTCGCAGCGTCGCCTCCGTTTTCGACCCGCGTCCCGGTTCGTCGACAGTCGATCGCACTTCGGTCGCTTTCACCGAGTTATCGATCGTTCAATTCCTGCCCAGCGGCCCTGACTCGCCTGAATCGATACTGACTCGTCGAAACGACCGCTCGCGTTTATCCGGATATCCGTCCCTGACTCTCACGTGCCCATGACGATCCACCCAGATCGAACGCTGCCCGCCTCGGATCGGTTTCAGCTCGGTACCGACGGCGCGATCGGCCGTCGCCCGCTCCCGCGGGAGACGATCCGTCAGGTCCTCGACAGCGACCGCCGGCGCGAGGTCGTTCGCTGCGCGCTCGCCGCCACCGATCCGATCGCGGTGCGAACGCTGGTCGGCCGGCTCGCCGACGCCGAGCGCGATCCGACCGTCGGGACGACGATCCACCGACTGCGCCAACGGATCCACACCTCGCTGTGCGAAACCCATCTCCCGCTGCTCGAGAAACACGATATCGTCCGCTACGACGAGATGCGAAGCCTCGTCGCCCCGGCGGCGAACTGCGCCGCGTTCGAATCCCTCCTCGAGTTCGACTCCCTCGAGCGACCGATCAGCGCTCGACTCGAGTAACTGACCCCGCTCGCTTCGCCTCGAGTTGTCTACCCCTGATCGAGTCGAGTCGTCCGACCCCCGAACGATGCGAGTCCCCGAAGTCCGACCCGCTCACTCGACGAGTCGCTCGATCTCGGTCACTAAGATATCGCTCGCGCCGGCCTTTTTGACCTCGGTGATCGTCTCGAAGACGTCCCGTTCGTTGACGACCGCGTGGACGGCCACCTTCGATTCCGCCTCGTCCTCGTCGGCGATGTCCATGATCGTCGGCCCGCCGAGCCCCGGAATGACGTCGCGAACGGCCTCCAGCCGGTCCCGCGGCACGTTCATCATCAGGTAGCGCTTGCCCTCGGCGCGTTTCACCGAGGAGAGGGCGGTCCTGACCTCGCCGACTTTGGGGTCGTCGAGGACGTCCTCCCGACCGAACAGCCGGACCGAACTCTCGAGGACCTCGTCGACGACGGCCAGCCGGTTCATCTTCAGCGTCGTCCCGGTGCTCGTGATGTCGACGATGGCGTCGGCCATCTCCACGTGGGGCGTGAGTTCCGTCGCGCCCGAGACCTCGACGATGTCGGGATCGACGCCTGTCTCCGTGAAGAAGTCCGCCGTGATGTTCGGGAATTCGGTCGCGACGGTCTTGCCCGCCAGGTCCTCGACGCCGCCGATGTCGCCGTCTTCGGGGGCGGCCAGGACGAGCCGACAGCGCCCGAACTCGAGGTCGAGCAGTTCCGAGACGTCGTCGACGCGGGCCTCCTGTACCTGATCGAAGCCCGTAATCCCGAGGTCGGCCGCGCCGTCGGAGACGTACTCCGGGATGTCGGCCGCGCGAGCGAACAGCACGGTCACGTCCGGATCGACGGTGTCGGCGTAGAGCTTCCGGTCGGCCCCGTTCTCGAGGTGGAGCCCCGCCCGCTCCAAGAGGTCGATCGTCGGCTCGTGCAGGCGGCCCTTGTTAGGAACGGCGATTCGCATATGTCCGACCTTGGAGGGCGGCCGGGAATTGTCTTTTCATCCGGACGAACACGCGTCCTCGCTCCGCTTCCCGGGAGTAGCCGGCCCCGGTTCCTTGGTACACGCTCGCGTTTCGATACTCGAGGACCAACTCGTGGACGATCGCGACCGCCGAACCGAGGACGATCCGGTGCCCGCCGAGACTCGAGACGACGGCGAGCGGCCGGACCGGGTCGAACGGTCGCTGCTCGAGGACGAGGCCGACGACGCCGAACGGGGACGAGCGGAGATCCGCGATCGCCAAGAACGCGAAGGTGCCCGCGTTGAACACGGTGACCGCGACGACGGCGCTCACGGTGGTGATCGCGGGGGTAACGAGGGCCACGAGCACGGTGATCACGGCGGTGGCGGCATGCACGCCGGTCACGAGACGATGTTCCGGCGGCGGTTTTTCGTCTCGACGCTGCTCTCGATTCCCGTCCTGCTGTACAGCGAGACGCTGCAGGGCTGGCTCGGCTTTTCCGTCCCCGCGTTCCCCGGCAGCGAGTGGCTCACCCCCGTCTTCGCGGTGATCGTCTTCGCCTACGGGGGCGTCCCCTTCCTCCGGATGGCCGTCCCGGAACTGCGCGACCGCGCGCCGGGGATGATGACGCTCATCTCGATGGCGATCACCGTCGCGTTCGTCTACAGCCTCGCGAGCGTCGTCGTCCCCACTCAGTCGGCGTTCTTCTGGGAACTCGTGACGCTGATCGACATCATGTTACTGGGCCACTGGATCGAGATGCGCTCGGTCCGGCGGGCCTCGAGCGCGCTGGACGAACTGGCGAAACTGATGCCCGACACCGCCGAGCGGATCACCGAGAGCGGTGAGACCGAGGAGGTTCCGGCGAGCGACCTCGAGGAAGGCGACCTCGTGCTCGTCCGACCCGGTGCGAGCGTCCCCGCGGACGGGGTCGTCGAGGAGGGGGAATCGGACGTGAACGAATCGATGATCACCGGCGAGTCGACGGCCGTCTCGAAGGAGCCCGGCGACGAGGTCATCGGCGGGACGGTCAACGGCGACGGGAGCCTCCGGGTTCGGATCAGCGCGACGGGCGAGGAGACGACGCTGGCCGGGATCATGCGGCTGGTCGAGGAGGCGCAGGGAAGCGAATCGAAAACGCAGGCCCTCGCCGACCGGGCGGCGGGCTGGCTGTTCTACGTCGCCCTCGGCGCGGCCGTCGTCACGGCGATCGCGTGGACGATCGCGACGGGGTTCGATTCGGCGGTGATCGAACGGGTCGTCACCGTCCTCGTCATCGCCTGTCCGCACGCGCTCGGGCTGGCGATCCCGCTGGTCGTCGCGATCAACACCTCCTTGGCCGCGCGCAACGGGATGCTCGTCCGAGATCGCATCGCCATGGAGCAGGCTCGGGCCCTCGACACCGTCGTCTTCGACAAGACCGGGACGCTCACCGAGGGCGAGCAGGGCGTCGTCGATATCGCGACCGTCGACGGCGTCTCCGAGGACGAGGCGCTCGCGCTGGCGGCCACCGTCGAGGGCGACTCCGAACACATGATCGCCCGAGCGATCCGCGAGGCGGCCGACGAGCGCGGCCTCGAGCGGGGAACTGCCACGGACTTCGAGGCGCTGAAAGGCAAGGGCGTCCGCGCGACGGTCGACGGGGCGGCGCTCCGCGCCGCCGGACTGTCTCGCGGCGACGAGCCGCGAGACGACGAGCGGATCCACGTCGGCGGTCCGAACCTGCTCTCGGAACTCGAGGGCGACGTGCCGTCAGAACTCGAGCGGTTCGCCGATCGGGCGGGCGAGAACGCGCAGACGGTGGTCTACCTCATTCGAGAGGAGGAACCAGTCGCCGCGTTCGCGCTCGCGGACGTCGTTCGCGAGGAGAGCTACCGCGTCGTCGACGCGCTCCACGAACTGGGGCTCGAGGTGGCGATGCTGACCGGTGACTCCGAGGACGTCGCTCGCGCGGTCGCGGCCGATCTCGGGATCGAGACGGTCTTCGCCGAGGTGTTGCCCGAAGACAAGGACGAGAAGATCACCGAATTACGGGAGCAGGGCAAGTCCGTCGCGATGGTCGGCGACGGCGTCAACGACGCGCCAGCGCTCACGAGGGCCGATATCGGCATCGCGATCGGGAGCGGAACGGACGTCGCCGTCCAGTCGGCGGACATCATTCTCGTCAAGAACAATCCGATGGACGTGGTTCGGCTCGTCAAGCTCAGCCGCGCGAGCTACCGGAAGATGAAACAGAACCTCGTCTGGGCCGCGGGCTACAACGTCTTCGCGCTCCCGCTCGCGGCCGGGATCCTCGCGCCGATCGGGATTCTCCTCTCACCGGCCGTCGGGGCACTGCTCATGTCGCTCAGCACGGTGATCGTCGCGATCAACGCGCAGTTCCTCCGCCGGACCGATCTCTCGGTGCCGAGCCTGCCGGGCGTCGCCGCGCCGCGGGAGCCGCGGCCGGCGGACTGACCCGTCGACCTGACCGCATCGATCTCCCACACATCCCCTTGACCATCTAAACGGTCCCAGTACGTTGGGAGTCACGGCGATAGTCCTGACCGATCGTATACCGCAGTATGACGGACGATTCGCGTACCTGTGGCAGCGGCACCGACGACCGGGAGTGCGAACCCGACTCGAGGAGCGACCGATGGATATCGGACTCGCCGGTTCTCGAGGCACCGCTCCCCGACGATGTACGGACAGCGTTGGGGCGACTCCTCGGCGAGGAGTCCGTCGAAACGCTCGCGGAGTGGATCGCCGAGATCCGTCGCCGAACGGGCGGCGGATCGATCGCGGTCGACGATCTGTGCCACGCCCCCGGGGAGACGGCTCACTGGGGCGAAATCGACGGGGAGCGGTACCACTTCCGGTGTTTCTACGACGCGGTACTCCTGTCGGCACTCGCGGACCGACCGGTCGCGATTCGGACCGAAAGCCCGGACGGAACGGTAATCGAAGCGCGCGCCGCGGGAACGACTCGACTCGCGGTCACTCCCGAGACGGCAGCGTTCTCGTTCGGCGTCGACGAGACCGTCGCGCCGCCGGACAGCGAGCCGTCGCACGCGGACGTCTACGCCGCGGTCTGTCCGTACGTTCGGGCGTTCCCGGACCGCGAGGCGTACGAACGGTGGGCGGACACCGTCCCGGCGGCGACCGTCGCGATGCCGCTCGCGGGCGCCACCGAACTGGCGGCCGCGCTCGTCGCGTGACCGCTCGGTTACAGATGCTGACCCAGCAGGTTCCGCTCGGCCCGCTGGAGATGCTCGGCGATCGTCGACGGATCGACGTCGAGTTCGGCGGCGACGTCCTCGGTCGTCACCGTTCGCGGCACCTCGTAGTACCCCATCTCGTAGGCGGTTCGGACCGCCTCGCGCTGGCGGTCGGTCAGTTCGTCCAGCGGATGGTCGCGACCGTCGTAGGTCCCGAGCTTTCGCAGGTCCGGCGAAATCCCCGCCCGCTCGTACTCGTCGACGGTCCCCGAAATCGTCTCCTGAGAGCCGACCAGCGACAGGGTGGCACCGCGGTCGGTCACGTCCGGCTCACAGGTCCCGATCAGTTCGTCCGACCGATCCGCGAGTTCCGCCGGGAGCGCCGGAGCGGTAAACGCGATCACGTACCGGTACTCCCCCACCGAGTCGGCGATCCGCTCCCACCAGTCGACGTACTCGAGGCCGGACAGCCGGTCCTCGTCGATCGGCGTCTCGACCGCGACCTGTACGATGGCACCGGTCCCGTGACACGCGAGTTCCTCGAATCCCAGAACCCCCGCATCGCGACTGAGTGAGACGAGTTCCGCGATCCCCATCCGATCGAACGCCGGGTCGCTGAGTGACACGTGAGCTTCTCGCATGCGCCTAGCGACGACCAAACTGGCTTTCGATAAAGTATTGTCCACCGTTCACGTTTCCGACCGGTCTCGATCGGTCTCGAACTGCGGGCCACCGTTCCGTCGACGGGGGATATAAACGGTCCCAGTATACTCGGAGCACGACCGATGCGTTCCGCGCCGGTACAAGCGGGTGATGACTGCGATCCAGACGGACGACCTGACCAAGCGCTTCGGAGACGTCGTCGCCGTCGACGGCCTCGACCTGCACGTCCGAGAGGGCGAAGTGTTCGGCTTCCTCGGTCCGAACGGGGCCGGGAAGTCCACGACCATCGACATGCTGTTGGACTACGTGCGTCCGACCGAGGGAACCGCGACGGTACTCGGCGCGGACGCCCGCGAGGAGTCGGAGGCGCTCCGTGAACGCATCGGCGTGCTTCCCGAGGGTATGAGCCTCTACGACCGCCTGACCGGTCGCCGCCACCTCGAGTTCGCGATCGAGTGGGCGGACGCCGACGACGACCCCGACGCGATACTCGACCGCGTCGGACTGGACGAGCGCGACGCCGCCCGATCGGTCGGTGATTACTCGAAGGGGATGCAACAGCGGCTGGCGCTGGGGATGGCGCTGGTCGGCGATCCCGATTTGCTGATCCTCGACGAGCCCTCCTCGGGGCTCGATCCGCACGGGATTCGCCGGATGCGAGAGCTGGTCCGTGAGGAGGCCGCGAACGGGACGACGGTGTTCTTCTCGAGTCACGTCCTCGGCCAGGTCGAGGCGGTCTGTGACCGCGTCGGCATCCTGTCCGACGGCGAGTTAGTGGCCGTCGACACCGTCGAGGGACTGCGGAGAACCGTCGGGGCCGGCTCCGAACTCCGCCTGCGCGTGAGCGGCGATATCGGCGTCACGCTCACCGATATCGACGGCGTCGACTCGGTACGGTCGGCGGACGGTATCGTTCGAGTCGCGTGTTCGGACTCGCGTGCGAAGGCGCGAGTCGTGACCCGGCTGACGAACGCCGGCGTCGATATCCTCGACGTCGATTCCGAGGAAGCGTCGCTCGAGGACGTCTTCACAGCGTACACGACCGACGGCGGCGTTTCGGATTCGGAGACAGCGGACGCTGCCGTGTACGGGGAGGTGGTAGCATGACGGTCTCCTGGCGAGACGTCGCCCGGAAGGACTTCGAGGACGCGGCGCGCTCGCGGCTGCTGTGGGGGCTCATCGCCGTCTTCGTCGCCTTCCTGGTGATGTCGCTGCTCTCGGCCGAACAGCTCTTCCCGGAGCCCGTGACCGTCGACGCCGCGCTGGCGCTTTCCGGCGTGGCGATGCTCGCGCAGTTGTTCGTCCCGGGAATCGCGCTGGTCGCCGGCTACATGGCCGTGGTCGGCGAGCGGCGGTCCGGGAGCCTGCGAGTGCTGTTGAGCTACCCGTTCTCCAGGGGAGAGATAGTGGCCGGCAAACTCGCCGGCCGGCTGCTCGTCACCGGCACGGCCCTGGCCGTCGGGTTCGCCGTGGCCAGCGTCCTCGTCGTGGCGCTGTACGGCGTTCCCGGCGTGACGACGTTCGCCGGATTCGTCGCGACCGGCGTCCTGCTCGGGCTGACGTTCACGGCCCTCGCGGTCGGCGGCTCGGCCGCCGCCTCGACCCAGGGACGGGCGCGGACGCTCACCATCGGCTCGTTCGTGGGGATGGTGTTCTTCTGGAAACCGGTCGTCGTCGGGATCTATTACGCGGTCACGGGCTCGCTCCCGGGGATTCAGGCCGAGCCCTGGTACTTCCTCCTGAAGCGGCTCAACCCGCTCGAGGCCTACCGCGTCATCGCGGGCGCCGTCCTCGACGAGCGGGTCGACGCGGTCCCCGAGTTCCCGCTCGAGGACGTTCCCGTGAACGCGCCGGCCGAGACGCTCGAGCTCTCGAACCGGCTCGCGGGCGAGGTCCCGTTCTACCTCGCCGACTGGTTCTCGGTCGTCGTGTTGCTCGCGTGGGGACTCGTTCCCGTCGTCGCGGGCTACCGGCGGTTCGAGGACGCGGACCTCGGGTGACGGTGACTCGGCTTCGATCGACTCGAGCACGAGGCGGCCGAACGCCCCGTTCGCGAACCGTGTTCGAACGGTCGGTTGTCGCCGACGGACCGCGGTTCTGCACGAGGGTGCCGGTCCTCACTCGTCCCGCTCGAGCGCGTCTCGCCGCTGTTCGTACTCCTCGTCGCTCACTTCGCCGCGAGCGTACGCGAGGCGAAGCTCCTCGAGCGCCCGATCGGAGTCGTCCGACCCGGCGATCGCGCGATAGAGGAGGTATCCGCCACCGATGACGGCGGCGACGAACAGGAGTTGTAGCAGGACGGCGACGAGGGGCATCCAGCCGGGTGCCGTTCCGTTACTCCACGCTCCGTGTCCCCACATTCCGCCCATCATCGGGCCGAACCCCATCATTCCGAACCCCATGAAGACCATCGGTAGAACCACGATGGCACCGAGGGTAATGAGGACGATCGTGACGAGTCTCGTATCGTTCGTCTCTGTTGCCATGAGATCTCACCAGTGACGGATCGTTCCGTCTCTATCTAGAGAGACGACCTCCGTACTCAATGCGATTCTGCCTTCGAACCTCGTGTCTATATGCGGAATATCTTTGATATCCATAGTTTAGAATAGCTACCACTATGCGATCATAATTGAACCGAGACCAGTGAACCACCCGTTCAGAGCGTGTTGAACCACTCGATACCCGCTTCCAGCGGAGTATATTCACGTGTAGAACCGTTTTGCGTGATCGGTGGCCTCATTGATCCCTGCACTGGGACGCCACGATACCAACGAGCGGTCTTCACGCCATCCTCTGCAATACAAACTCCACCTTCCACTTTGGATACCAGTGTCTGGGCCGGATCAGACAACGCTTTTCGAAGGAGAACAGCAATAGCCGCTCCATCCGATCTACTACACATGGAGGCGACACTTATCGATGGGATCCTCGAGTCGCTCCGGATCGGCTTCGGGTTCCTCTGGACGGCGGCGTGGGCGATCATCATGGGACTCACGATCACGAGTCTCGTTCAGGTGTACGTCTCGAAGGAGCGAATGGCGAACGTTCTCGGGGAGAGCAACCTCACGAGCCTCGCGAAGGCGACGGCGTTCGGTGCGGCGAGTAGCGGCTGTAGCTTCGGTGCCGTCGCCATCGGTAAAGGACTGTTCGCGAAGGGCGCGCACGCGGTGAACTTCCTCGCGTTCATGTTCGCTTCGACGAACCTCATCGTCGAACTCGGATTGATGATCCTGATTCTGCTGGGCTGGGAGTTCCTCGTTGCGGAACTCCTCGGCGGACTCGTCCTCATCGCGGTCATGGCCGTTATCGTCCGCGTGACGCTCCCGGAGACGCTGTTCGACGAGGTTCGCACGGAACTCGAGCGACACGACCGCGACCACGGCGATATGACGGATCCGACCTGCGGCATGGAGGGGACGGACGAACACGCCATCGTGACCGACGGCGGCGAGACGCTGCGATTCTGCTCCGAGGGCTGTCTGGAGACCTATCGGCAGCAGACGGCGAGTAGCGGCGAGTGGTACGACGAACTCCGGTCGTGGGGCGGCTGGTACAAACTTGGGAACCAGTATCGCAAGGAGTGGTCGATGATCTGGAAGGACGTCGTCGCGGGGTTTCTCATCTCGGGCTTCGTCATCGTGTTCGTTCCGCAGTGGGTCTGGAACGCGCTGTTCCTCGAGGGCGATGGCCTGCTCGTGACCGCCGAAAACGCGATAATGGGCGTCGTGATCGCCGTCATTAGCTTCGTCGGGAGCATGGGGAACGTCCCGTTCGCGGTCGCCCTCTGGGGTGGTGGTATCAGCTTCGCCGGCGTCATCGCGTTCGTCTACGCCGATCTCATCACGATCCCGGTGTTGAACATCTACCGAAAGTACTACGGCTGGAACGTCATGCTGTACATCCTCGGCGTCTTTTTCGTGACGATGGCCTTCACCGGCTTTCTCATGGAACTGCTCTTCGACGCGCTCGGAATCGTCCCGAACTTGGCGGGCGGTGAGACGGCGACCGAGCAGCAGTACTTCGAGTTGAACTACACCTTCTATCTCAACCTCGTTGCGTTCGGGCTCTCCGGGTTTCTCCTGTACGTGTACCGTCGCGGCCTCGGTGCCCCCGGCCGGTACCGTGATCCGGTCTGTGGTATGCGAACCGACGACGACGGCCCGAACGCCACGTACGACGGCGAGACCTATTATTTCTGTTCGGCTTCCTGCAAGCGGGCGTTCGAGGACGCACCGGACGACTTCGCGGCGCACCCGCCACGGGTTTCGGACGCCGGCTCGTCGCACGACCATCACTGATCCAGGGCCCAAGGAGCGGCCGGCAGTGGCCGTTACAATACGAGTTCACCCGCTGCTCGAGTTCCGTCTACGCCGTTGCGTCGTAACCGGCGTCATTGACCGCGCTGACGAGATCCGCGGTCTCTGCATCCCCCTCGACTGTCGCCTGCTCTGCGTCGCGATCCACGTCGACCGACTCGACGCCCGCTACATCCTCGAGCGCGTCTTCGACGGTCTGCTCGCAGTGTTCGCAGGACATGCCTTCGACGGTGATCGTCTGACTCATACGAGAACGGAGGGGCCCCCGGACTTTGTGCGTTTCTGCTTTCGATTCTAGGACGATCGGGAACACGAGTTTCGATTCCAAAGGGGGAGGGCGGCACGCTCTTTTCACTCGAGTCCGAACGGGACGTATGCGCGACCTCGACGAGACCGACATGGAAATCCTGCGACTGCTGGGCGAGAACGCCCGCCGGCCCTTCAGCGACATCGCCGACGAGGTGGGACTCTCCGGACCCGCGGTCTCGGATCGCGTCCGACGACTCGAGGAGACGGGCGTCATCGAGCGCTTCACCGTCGACGTGGATCAGTCACAGCTCCGGGCGGGGGTGCCAGTGTTCGTCCGGGCGACCGTTCCTGCGGCCGACATCGACGACTGCAAGGCGGCGATCGCGGACGCCGACGCCGTCGAGCACGTGTTCGTCACTGCCGACGGCGAGGTGTGGTTCTACGCTCGCGCCCAGGTTCAGCGGGTTCGCGAGTGGCTCGAGGGCCTGCTCCCCGACGCGGACGGCGTCGACTACGACGTGACGCTGATGGACGACGCCGAGTGGACGCCCTCGCTCGACGGGACGCAGTTCGCCCTCACCTGTGCGGAGTGTGGCAACACCGTCGATAGCGAGGGCGAGTCGAGCCGCATCGGTGGGGAGGTTCACCACTTCTGCTGTTCGTCCTGTCAGAGCCGGTTCGAGGACCGATACGACCGCCTCGAGGAGGGGGTCTGAGTTTCGATCCGAAGCTACGCACCGCGCTGAACTTTGGATTTCGACCAGTAAAGGGGGTAAGGCGGGGTCACCTAGAGGTCACTAATGAGCACCCGGACCGCACACCTGGCCATCCGGGGCATGAGCTGTGCGAACTGCTCGCAGACGATCAGCGATGCCCTGGAATCCCTCGACGGCGTGGACGAGGCGAACGCGAACTTCGCCACGGACGAGGGAACCGTCGAGTACGACCCCGACGAGGTATCGCTGTCCGAGATCTATGCGGCGATCGACGAAGCCGGCTACGAGGCCGACCGCTCGAGTCGCTCGATCGGGATCTCGGACATGACCTGCGCGAACTGCGCGGAGACCAACGAGTCGGCCCTCGAGTCCGTCCCCGGCGTTATCGAGGCGGAGGTCAACTACGCGACCGACGAGGCGTCCGTCGCGTACAACCCGGCCGACGCCTCGCTCGGGGACCTCTACGCGGCGATCGAGGACGCCGGCTACACGCCCGTCCGCGACGAGGGTGGCGAGGGCGATGAGTCGGATCAGGAGCGCCGCGACGCGGCCCGACAGGCCGAAATCCGCAAGCAGCGTCGGCTGACGATCTTCGGCGCGATCCTGTCGGCCCCGTTCCTGTTCTTCCTCGCTAATAGGTTCCTGCTCGGCGGAGCGGTCCTGCCGGAGACGATCTTCGGCGTCGAATTCGGCTGGGTCGAGTTCCTGCTCGCGACGCCCGTCTACGTCCTGCTGGGCCGGGAGTTCCTCGAGAACTCCTACACCGCCCTCGTCAGGAACCGGACCGCCAACATGGACGTGCTGATCGCGCTGGGCTCGTCGACGGCGTACTTCTACAGCCTCGTGGTCCTGCTGGACCTGCTGGCGGGGAACCTCTACTTCGACACCGCCGCGATGATCCTCGTGTTCATCACGCTGGGCAACTACCTCGAGGCCCGCTCGAAGGGCCAGGCCGGTGACGCCCTGCGGAAACTGCTCGAGATGGAGGCCGAGACGGCGACGCTGGTCGACGAGGATGGCAACGAGACCGAGGTACCGCTCGAGGACGTCTCGGTCGGCGACCGGATGAAGGTCCGGCCGGGCGAGAAGGTCCCGACCGACGGCGTCGTCGTGGACGGTCAGTCGGCGGTCGACGAGTCGATGGTGACCGGCGAGTCCGTCCCCGTCGAGAAGGAGTCCGGCGACGAGGTGATCGGCTCGACGATCAACGAGAACGGCGTGCTGGTCGTCGAGGCCACCAAGGTCGGCGAGGACACGGCGCTGCAGGGGATCGTCCAGACCGTCAAGGAAGCCCAGTCTCGCCAGCCGGAGATCCAGAACCTCGCGGACCGTATCTCGGCGTACTTCGTCCCCGCGGTCATCCTCAATGCGACGTTCTGGGGACTCGTCTGGTTCCTCTTCTCCGGGACGCTGGCCGGCGTCGTCGGCGCGCTGCCGCTGTGGGGACTGGTCGGCGGCGGTCCGGCCGCCCTCTCGACGTTCGAGTTCGCCGTCGTCGTCTTCGCCTCGTCCGTGCTGATCGCCTGCCCCTGTGCGCTCGGGCTGGCGACGCCCGCGGCGACGATGGTCGGCTCCACGCTGGGCGCGCAAAACGGCGTCCTGTTCAAGGGCGGTGACATCTTGGAGCGCGCGCGAGATGTCGACACCGTCGTCTTCGACAAGACCGGGACGCTGACGACCGGCGAGATGACCCTGACCGACGTGGTCGCGCTCGAGGACGAGGGCGACCGAGCGGCCGCCGACGGCGGCAATGCCGCGGCCGATGGAGGAGCGGTGGCCGCTCGAACGAGGCTCGATCGGGACGAGGTGCTCCGACTCGCCGCCAGCGCCGAGCGCGACAGCGAACACCCGCTCGCCCGAGCCATCGTCGAGGGTGCCGAGGAGCGCGGCCTCGCGCTCTCAGACCCCGAGTCGTTCGAGAACGTCCCCGGACAGGGCGTCCGGACGACCGTCGACGGTCGCGAGGTGCTGGTCGGCAACCGGCGGCTGCTCGAGAGCGAGGGCGTCGATCCCGCGCCCGCCGAGAGCGAGATGGAACGGCTCGAGCGCGAGGGCAAGACCGCGATGCTGGTCGCGGTCGACGGCGCGGTCGCGGGCGTTGTCGCCGACGCCGACACGGTCAAGGAGAGTTCCGCCGAGGCGGTCGGCGAACTGCGCGAGCGCGGACTCGACGTCATGATGATCACCGGCGACAACGAGCGAACGGCCCGCGCCGTCGCCGAACGGGTCGGGATCGATCCCGACAACGTTCGAGCCGGCGTCCTCCCCGAGGACAAGGCCGACGCGGTCGAGGACATTCAGTCGACGGGTCGCAAGGCGATGATGGTCGGCGACGGGGTCAACGACGCGCCTGCGCTGGCCGTCGCCCACGTCGGCACCGCAATCGGCTCCGGGACGGACGTGGCCATCGAGGCGGCGGACGTGACGCTGATGCGCGACGACCCCTTCGACGTGGTGAAGGCGATTCGCATCTCGGAGGCGACGCTGGCGAAGATCAAGCAGAACCTCGTCTGGGCGCTGGGATACAACACCGCGATGATCCCGCTGGCCTCGCTCGGGCTGCTCCAACCGGTGTTAGCGGCCGGCGCGATGGCGCTGTCGTCCGTCTCGGTCCTCTCGAACAGCCTGCTGTTCCGCCGGTACACGCCGAACCGCGACTACGAACTGCTCGGTCGGCTCCGGCGCTGATCGGCGCGGGACGATGGGCTGATCGGCGCGCGACGACGGGTTCCGACCCGTCGCGATCGTCCGCCGCGCGGTGTCGCTGGCAACGGCGTCCGTCGCACGGCGTCGGTCACGTTAATTTCCGTCCGCTCCCTCGCTGACGTCGCGAATCTCGACGTCGTCGCCCGTCCCGCTCTGGCTGATCACCGGTTTCAAGATGTACTTTCCGCTCTTGCCGGCCTTGTGGGGCGCGATGTCGTAGACGAAGTCGACCCGCTCGCCGTCCCCGACGGTGAACGTCGTGTGAAGCTGGAGCTTCTCGCTCGGCAGTTTCACCCTCGTCTCGCTCCCGTCGGTCAGGACGCCCTCGGTATCGCTGACGTAGAGGAACACCGTCTCGTAGTCGCCGGCGGGGAGATCGAACTCGTCGACCACGGACGCGTTCGCGCCTTTCAGTTCGGTGAGGTCGACCGTGCGTTCGTCGACGTCGTACTCGATCCAGCGCTCGTCGCTGCCGTCTCCGTCGTTTCCGTCGTCGCCGTTCTCGTCCGTTTCGGTCGCCGACTCGTCGCCGTCGTCGGACTCGTTCCCGCCGGCGGTCTCGTTCGCGTCACTGTCGCTCACCTCACCGGTCCGCTCGAAGCCGACCGCCGTGATCGTCACGTTGAGGTGTTCGAAGTCGTCGATCGCGTTCGGTTCGTCGCTGAGGTAGAACGCGACCGTTCCCGTCCCCTCGCTCGAGGAGCCGTCAGTCGATTCGTCGGTGCCGACGTTCCCACCCATCCCACCGGTACAGCCGGCGGTGACGACGAGGGCTGCAACGAGTACCAATCGGGCCGCACGTCTGTTCATGTGCAGTGACCGTCCGCTCACGGAGAAAAGGGCGACGACGATTGGGTCCGTTTACGATCGTTCATTCCCGGAAAACTAGCCGAAACGGCACGTCTGCTGCTGGGCGGAGTGACGGTCAAGCGGCGGTACTCATCCCCTCGAGTCGCTCGGCGAAGAGGGTCTCGAGGAGAACGGGCGTGACGAAGGCCTCGACCAGAGCAGCGACGACGAGCAGTAGCCAGCCGGCGAGGACGAGGAGCCCCGTCCGGTAGAGATAGGGCCTCGTGAAGACGGCGTCGCGGGTGCCGCGAATTCGCTGGCCGAACCGATAGAGGAGTCGGAAACCGACGCCGGCGGCGATGAACAGCGCCGGAAGCTCGAAGATCCCGTGGGGGAGCAGCCCCACGAGGATGTAATCGAGACCGACGTCCCTGGTGACGTACGCGCCGACGTTCCCGACGATAACGCCGTTGAACACCATCGCCCAGGCCGTCAGGAGGCCGAGGCTCAGCGCACCGACGATCGATAGCAGGAACGCACGGGTGTTGTTCACGAGCAGAAAGCGCGCCAGATCGACGTTGCTCTCACTACCGATGTCCGGGAACAGCGGTTCTCCGACCATCTCCTCGATGATCTCGAGCAGGTTGTAGCCCGCGAGCATGAGGAGGACGCCGACGACGATCCCGAACGCGAACAGACCGGCGGCGAACCCGACGTAGCGACTGTGTTCGTCCCAGGCGTCCGCGAGCGCCTCGCGGGGCGGATAGCCGCCGGCCCGGCGCTCGTGGTCGTGCTGTAGACCTGAATCCATATCGATACGTCTTCGAAAGAAACCATAAACCCGGCGACTCGTCTCGGCGCACTGACCAGTGTATCGACAGTATAAGGCCGCCTGAGGAGAACCCTGAGCCAATGACGACGCTCGCGATCATCGACGGACAGGTGCTTCGCTCCGATCTGACGGTGACGACTGCGGACGTACTGATCGATCAGGACAGCGGCGAGATCCGCGAGATCGGGGCCGATCTCGCGGCGGCGGCCGACGAGACGCTCGACGCGGCGGACTCGCTCGTCACGCCGGGGTTCGTCAACGGCCACTGTCACGTCGCGATGACGCTCCTGCGGGGGTACGCCGACGACAAACCGCTCGACGCGTGGCTGCAGGAGGACATCTGGCCCGCCGAGGGGGAGCTGACGGCCGACGACGTCCGTATCGGTGCCGAGCTGGGGCTGCTCGAGCTGATCAAATCCGGCGTCACCGCGTTCGCGGACATGTACTTCCACGTGCCCGAGGTCGCCGCCGCGGTCGAAACCGCCGGTCTCCGGGCCCGCCTCGGCCACGGCATCGTCACCGTCGGCAAGGACGGCGAGACCGCTCGCGAGGACGCGACCACGAGCCTCGAGATCACCCGCGAGTACGACGGCGCGGCCGACGGCCGAATCTCGACGGCGTTCATGCCCCACTCCCTGACGACCGTCGGGAGCGAGTACCTCGAGGAGTTCGTTCCCAGAGCGCGAGAAACGGGCGTTCCGATCCACTACCACGCCAACGAGACCGCAGACGAGGTCGCGCCGATCGTCGACGAGCACGGGGTCCGGCCGCTCGAGTACGCCGCCGATCGCGGTCTCCTCGAGCCCGAGGACTTCGTCGCACACGGCGTTCACGTCGACGAGACCGAGATCGACCTGCTCGCCGAGGCCGGGACCGGCGTGATCCACTGCCCGGCCTCGAACATGAAACTCGCCAGTGGGATGGCCCCAATCGAACGGATGCGCGAGGCAGGCGTCACCGTCGGTCTCGGAACGGACGGCGCGGCCTCGAACAACGACCTCTCCATGCTCGACGAGGCCCGCGACGCGGCCATGCTGGGTAAGCTCGCGGCGGACGACGCCAGCGCGGTGCCCGCCGAGGCCGTCGTCGAGATGATGACGCGGGGCAGCGCCGACGCGATCGGCCTCGAGTCCGGCCGCCTCGAGGCGGGCGCGCCGGCCGACCTCGCGGTGATCGACCTCGAACAGCCCCATCTCACGCCGCCGCACGACCTCGTGAGCCACCTCGCCTACGCGGCCGCGGCGGCCGACGTTCGCCACACCGTCTGCGACGGCCGGGTGCTCATGCGTGACCGCGAGGTACTGTCGCTCGAGGAAGCGGCGGTTCGAGAGCGAGCGCTCGAGGCGGCGGAATCGTTGGTCGAGCGGGCCGATGCCTAGTCGGTCCGTCTGACTGAACGAACAGTCGGACGGTCGGTGATAAACGTTCAGAACTCCCGATAAACGCTAAAAACGGTTTTCGGAGCGTCTACGCGGAGTGAAAACGGCGAGAACGTCCGTCGGGGTTTATTCAGGTATCCGTGAATATCCTGACTGGATGAAACATCATCGACTACTAACGATGGCACTGGTTGCCGCGATGCTCCTGTCCGCGCTCGCACCGCTGGGAACGGCGGCAGCGCAGACGGACGACGGCGACCTCGATATGGACGTCGACTACGAGGGCGATGACCTCGTCGTCACGATCGACGCGAACGAGAGCGTCGAAAACGCGACCGTCGACGTGACGGCGTTCGACAACGAGTCGTACGCGGGCGAGGGTAACTACACGACCGATGAGAACGGCACCGTCGTTCTCGACGCCCCCGAAGACTCGGTCAACGTCACGATTACCGCGTCGACCGACGACGGGAACGAGACCGACGGCGACTCGACCGACACGACGGTCACGATCGACGAGGACTCGGTCGAGGAAACGGAGTCTCCCGAGGAGGAGACTGAGGACGAACTCGCGGACAACGAGACCGCCGACAACGAGACCCTCGATAACGAGACTGAGGACAACGAAACCGACGACAACGAGACCCTCGACAACGAGACCGAGGACGAGCTCGAGGACAACGAGACTCTCGATAACGAAACTGCGGACAACGAAACTGACGAGAACGAGACCGACGAGAACGCGTCGAACTTCGGCGCGCTCGTCTCGGAGTTCGTCGAGGACGCCGACAACGAGTCCGACGGACCGGTCGGCATCTCCGTCGCGACCTTCGTCGTCGCGAACAACCCGGGTAACGCGCCCGACCACGCCGGACCGCCGGCCCACGCCGGTCCGCCGAGCGATGACGACGACCTCGAGGACAACGAGACCGAGACCGAGGATAACGAGACTCTCGACAACGAAACCGAGGACGAGGACGACCTCGAGGACAACGAAACCGAAGACGACGCTGACGACAACGAGACCGACGACGGCGACGACGATAGCGATGACGAGTCCGCCGGCGGTCCGCCGGCCCACGCCGGCCCGCCGAGCGATGACGACGCCGACGACGAGGACGACAGCGACGACGAGGAGACTGAGGACGACAGCGGCGAACAAGGTCCGCCGGACCATGCTGGCCCGCCGAGCGACGATGAACGAGGTCCGCCTGAAGACGCCGGTCAGTCCGGCGATGACGACGGCGACGCTGAAGACAGCGAGGAGGAAGCGGAAGACGACGCTGAAGACAGCGAGGAGGAAGCGGAAGACGACGCTGAAGACAGCGAAGAAGAAGCAGAAGACGACGCTGAAGACAGCGAAGATGAAGAAGACGACGACGCTGACGACAGCGAAGACGAAGAGGACGACGATGGCAACGATAACCGCGGAAACGGTGGCGGTCCGCCGGATCACGCCGGACCGAACTAACGGCCACCGCACTGATCCGTTTCGACCGGAACCGATCCGCGTCCGAGAGACGCCGCGATGATACCGGGTTGTCAGAGGCACGGTCTTCGACGGCGTCGCGAAACGGTCACAGCGCGACGATCGGCAGCGGGCCGCCGCTCGCGCCGCTGACCGGCGCGGACTCGATCGCTCTCGATTTTCACTTCCGTTTCACGCCGTGACGCGATGGCTTCGGTAGCGTTTTTGCCGCGCTCGCACTCAGTCGATCCATGACCGAGACCGAGTACCCCCCGATCAGCGAGCAGTTGGACGACCTCGAGTCCGCTCGCGAGGAGGGACGCCGGAAGATGGACTGGGCCGCTCAACACATGCCGATCCTGGAGCACGTCCGCGAGGAGTTCGTCGCCAACCAGCCGTTCGAGGGCGAGCGCATCGGCATGGCGATGCACGTCGAGGCCAAGACGGCGATCCTCGTCGAGACGCTCGCGGAGGGCGGCGCCGAGGTAGCGGTAACGGGCTGCAACCCGCTCTCGACCCACGACGACGTGTCGGCGGCGCTCGACACCCACGAGAACATCACCAGCTACGCCAAGCGCGGCGTCGACGACGACGAGTACTACGCCGCGATCGAGGCCGTCATCGCCCACGAGCCGACGGTCACCGTCGACGACGGGATGGACCTCGTCGCCGCGATCCACGAGGACTACCCCGAACTGATCGACGGCATCGTTGGCGGGGCCGAAGAGACGACCACCGGCGTCCACCGCCTGCGCGCGATGGACCGTGACGGGGCGCTTGACTATCCCGTATTTGCTGTGAACGACACCCCCATGAAGCGGCTGTTCGACAACGTCCACGGCACCGGCGAGTCCTCGCTGGCCTCCATCGCCATGACCACGAACCTCTCGTGGGCCGGCAAGAACGTCGTCGTCGCGGGCTACGGGTACTGCGGCAAGGGCGTCGCACAGAAGGCTTCGGGCCAGAACGCGAACGTCATCGTCACCGAAGTCGAGCCCCGCCGCGCGCTCGAGGCCCACATGGAGGGCTACGACGTCATGCCGATGGCCGAGGCCGCCGAAGTGGGCGACGTCTTCCTGACGACGACGGGTAACCGCGACGTCATCGTCGAGGAGCACTTCGAGAAGATGCAGGACGGCGTCTTGCTCGCCAACGCGGGCCACTTCGACATCGAGATCGATCTCGAGGCGTTAGACGACCTCGCGGCCGACCGCTACGAGGCCCGCGACGGCGTCGAGGCCTACGAACTCGAGGACGGCCGCAAACTGAACGTCATCGCCGAGGGCCGTCTGGTCAATCTCGCCGCGCCCGTCTCGCTGGGCCACCCAGTCGAGGTCATGGACCAGAGCTTCGGCATTCAGGCAGTCTGTGTGCGAGAGATGCTCGAGAACAGTGACGCCTACGACGCCGGCGTCCACGACGTTCCCGACGACCTCGACCGCGAGATCGCCGAGATCAAACTCGAGGCCGAGGGCGTCGACTTCGATTCGCTGACCGAGACCCAGCGCGAGTACATGGACTCCTGGGACCACGGGACGTAAGCGCTCCCGGGCGGATTTCGTCGAAGCGTTCACGCTGACGGCGCCGCGGTGGCGCGCGCTGCGCCGACGTTCGCCGCCGGCGAATCCCGGACCAAATCTGCCGTGCAAGCGAACTCTCGCTCTCCGCCGCCGATTCGACGGACAGCGACAGTCAGTCCTCGAGCCCGCTGCTTTCCTCGGCCTCGTCGACTACGACCACTAAACTTCCATCCTCGAGGCCGCCGAACTGAACCCGTGCCGCGAACGTCGCGCCCGTGGTCCGTCGACCGGTGCAGGTGCCGGTCCACCGCCACCCCTCCGCGATGGTCGGAATCGCCGTCGACTCGAGTCGCTCGACGGCGTCGTCGGTGAACAGGTCTCGCCACGAGACGCCGTGGAGGGCGTCGTGCTCGTAGCCGAACTGCATCGCGAACGAGCGGCTCGCGAACTGGATCTCGCCGTCGGGATCGACGATCGCAACGCCGTCACCGGCGAACTCGACGCTCGCGAGCGACCGTCGCGACAGCGCGGTCAATCGATGGCGCTCGAGGAGGTCGGAGACGCGGTCGGCGAGCCGGGCGCGCGTTTCGTCCCGTTCGATCACGACGGTCCAGTCGTACGACCGGACCGCGTCCGCGAGTTCGGGCGTCCGCTCGTCCGCGAGGACGACGACCGGCAGGTCCGGCGCGGCGGCTCTGACCGTTTCGAGACGCTCGTCCAGCGTTTCGACGTCGGTCTGCACCGGCGTCTCCGCGTCCGCCGTCGCCGCGGGCGGCGACGAGAGGACCAGACAGTCGGCCGCGTCGGTCTCGCGGTCCGCGACAGCGTCCGCGAGCGTGGGGGCAACCTCGACAGTGATCTCGATCTCGTCGTCAGCGAACGCCCGTTCGATGCGGTCGCGTATTCCGTCCTCGCCGACGACCGAGACGGTCAGCCGCGTCGGTCGCAGTCGAACGGCCGGTTCGGAGACCGCAGTAGGGAGCGTTAACATCGATACCGCCCTCGTTCGCGAGTCGGCCAGTAGACACACCGCTCGCGGTGACTCGAGCGGCCGGACCGCCGGGTCGGGTCGCCACGGTTCATCGTCGGCACCGCCTTGGGTCGCCGGCTATCGATTGCCATGGACTGTCCCGTCGACCGTGACGGTGCCGTCGCTTCGAACCCCGACGAGCAGCCCGTCGTACTCGAACTCGACGCTGACGGCGGCGCTCGAGTCGGACCGGAAGAGTTGGTCGAGCGCCTCGGGATCGACGACGTTGTACAGCGGCTCGAGTTCGTACGTCTCAGTGTCGGTCGCGTCCGCGAGCGCCTCGACGACGCGCAGACTGATCGAATCGCTGTGGTAGTCCAGTGTAGTTTCGGTCATCTTAGTCGGTGAAACGCGAGCGACCTGTATCGGCTTACCCGTTATACACGTTATCTCGTCCCCGACGAGACACTACGTGTATAGCGTCGCGGCGAGATCGCCCGCCCGCGTCGCGTTCTTTCTCGACGTCCGACGGTCGAACGGCTCGAATCCGATTTCGGCCGGCGGCCCGGACTGTACACGTGGTGTCCGATCCGCCGATCGCTTCTCGAACGGATCCGCCGACTATATTCGAGCCAATCACAGTGGAAGTAACCGCGCGTATCATTGCCGGTCGTTCCATAGGAGGGGCATGGTCGTTGCCGCGGTCTTCACTGGAACGCTCGCGGATGCCAGGAGGGCGGTCGCAGTACTGCTCGGGACGATCGTCGCGGTCGTCGGCGTCGGGATGGGGTTCCCCGACACGGCGACGCTCGGACTCGAGCTGGGGCCGGTGCCCGGATTGTTCGTCGGGCTCGCCGCGCGGAACGGCTCTGATCGGTCGGACGACATCGAACGACTGACCGATGAGCTCCGTCAGTTCGTCTCGCGTCTCGACGGCGACGCGCCCGCGTCGTTCGCCGATGACCCCGATACCGCGGACAGCGCCAATTCCATCGATTTCATCATCGATCGAGACGACGAGATCGGCCGACTGTCCGAGGCCGTCGACGAACTGGCGGCGACGGTGCGCGACCGAGAACGGCGACGCGCCGAGAGCGAACGCTACCGTCAGGAGCTTTACCGAATTACGTCGGACCCGGACCTCCGTGGCGAGGCGAAGATCCGCCGACTGCTCGAGCTCGGCCGCGACCGGCTGGGGGTCGAGACGGGGCTCGTCTCCCGGATCGACGAGTCGGCGGACCGGTACGAGATCGAGACGGCCGTCGGCCGCGAGAGCGATCTGGAGGGTACCGAACTCGATCTGTCGACGATCTACTGCCGAGACGCGATCGAGTCGGACGACGTGCTGGGGATCTACGACGCGGCCGCGACGGGATGGGAAGCGCATCCGGCCGCCGAACGCGGGCTCAGCTGTTACATCGGCGCGAAGATCGTCGTCGACGACGAACTCTACGGAACGGTCTGCTTCCTCGACCGCGACCCCCGGGACCGACCGTTCACGCCGGCCGAAAAGTCGTTCGTCGATCTGTTGAGCCGCTGGATCAGCCAGTCGTTCGAACGGCGGCGGTACGTCCGGACGATCCGAGAGCGGGAGCGTCGCCTCGAGCAGGCTCGGGCGTTCACCGACGACATGCTCGACGCCGTCGACGACGTCGTCTATCTGCTCGACGAGGACGGCGAGATACAGCGCTGGAACGAGAGCCTCTGTGCGGTGACTGGCTACTCGGACGACGAGATCGCCGGGATGCACGCGGCGGAGTTCTTCGACGAGTCCGACCGAGAGTTCATCTCGGACGCGATCGCGGATTCGATCTCGATGACCGATACCCGAACCGAGGCGGCGCTCCGGACGAAGTCGGGCGAACGGATCCCCTACGAGTTCGTCGCCTCGCCGCTGGAAGATCCGTCGGGCGAGACGGTCCTCGCCGGCGTCGGCCGCGATATCAGCGACCGCAAGGAGAAGGAGCGACGGCTCGAGCGTCACGAGGTGTTCATGAACGACGTTCTGGACGCGTTAGACGACGTGTTCTACATCCTCGAGGAAAACGGCGATCTCCGGCGGTGGAACGAGACGCTGGTCGAGGTATCGGGATACTCGGACGCCGAGATCGAGTCGATGGACGCACTGGAGTTCTTCGACGAGGCGAACCGGGCGGTGATCCGCGACTCGATCGTGGAAGCGTTCGAGACGGGCGACACGCACGTCGAAGCGGAACTGGAGACGAAATCGGGGGAGCAAATCCCCTACGAGTTCATCGCGTCAGTGCTCGAGGATCCGGACGGAAAGCCGGTCGAAGTCGGTATCGGTCGCGACATCAGCGACCGCAAGGAAACCGAGCGCCGGCTTCGGGAGCGCGAGGCCCGCCTCGAGCGGACCACGCACATGCTCGAGCAGTCCCAGCGGCTGGCGAACGTCGGTGCCTGGGAACTCGACGTGAGCGAGGAGCCGTACAAGCCCCGGTGGACGGCCGAAGTCCACCGGATTCACGGCCTGTCGCCCGACGAGGAGATCGATCTGGATCAGGCGCTCGAGTTCTACCACCCGGAGGACCGGTCGCTGATCGAGGAGGCGGTCGAGCGCGCGATCGAGGACGGTGAACCGTACGACCTCGAAGTCCGTCTGCTCACCGACGAGGGAGAGCTGCAGTGGGTCCGAACGATAGGCGAGTCCGTCGAGGAAAACGGAGAGGTCGTCAAACTTCGGGGCTCGTTCCAGGACATCACCGAGCGCAAGGAGCGCGAACGCGAACTCGAGCGGTCCGAGACCATTATTCAGGCGCTGGACGAACTGGTGTACACGATCGACACGGACGGGCGCTTTACATTCCTGAACGACGCCCTCACGTCGATCACCGGCCACGAGCCGGACGAGCTGATCGGTGAGCACGTCTCGACGGTGATGGCAGAAGGGGACCTCGAGACGGCCCGCGACCGGGTCCGCGACCTGCTCCGCGCCGGCGCTCCCTCTCAGACGTTCGAGATGGATCTCGAGACCGTCGACGGCGACGTGATCGATGCCGAGAACCACATGGCGCTGTTACCGATGCCCGAGGGCGAGTTCGCCGGCACCGCGGGCGTCATCCGGGACATCACCGAGCGCAAGGAACGGGAGCGCGACCTCGAGCGCTTCGAGACGATCGTGCAGGCGTTAGACGAACTCGTGTACACGCTGGACGAAGCGGGTCGATTCACGTTCTTGAACGACGCCGTGACACCAATCCTCGGGTACGAGCCGGACGAGCTACTCGGCGAGCCCGCGGCGACGGTGATACCGTCTGACGACGTCGAGCGGGCACAGGCCACGATTCGCGAACTGCTCCGGTCCGAGGAACCCTCTCGGACCACCGAAATCGTTCTCGAGACCGTCGACGGCGACGAAATCGACGTCGAGAATCACATCGCGCTCCTGCCCATGGCGGACGACGAGTTCGCCGGCAGCGCGGGCGTCATCCGAGACATCACCGAGCGCAAGGAGCGCGAACGCGAACTCGAGCGGACGACGGAACTCCTCAAACAGGCCGAACGACTCGCCGGCATCGGCGGCTGGGAGCTCGACGTCAGCACCGAGCCGAATGCGGTGTCCCTGACGGACGGGTTGCGTCGACTGTACGACCTCCCGCTGGACGCGGACGTCGGTCCCAGACTGGCGTCCTCGTTTCCGCATCCGGACGACCGGCAGGCCGTCCTCGAGACCGTCGACGCGGCGCTCGAGGACGGCGAGAGCTACGAGATCGAACACCGCATGCGGACGGCCGAGGGAGACGAACGATGGGTCCGTTCGATCGGCGAACCCGTCCGAGAGGCCGGCCACCGATCCGACGGCAGTCCCCCGTCCGCCGACATCGTCGGCGTCCGCGGGACGATTCAGGACATCACCGAGCACAAGGAACGTGAACTGGCGCTCGAATCGCTCCATAGCGCCGCCCGCGACCTGCTCGGGTCCGAGACCCACGAGGAAGTCGCGGAACTGGTCGTCGACACCGCCGCGGAGATCCTCGAGGCCTCGGGCGTGGCCGTCTATCGGCTTGATTCCGACGTGAACCGGCTCGAACCAGTCGCCTATACGGACGGGTTCGCGACGCTCTGTGACGGCCCGCCGTCAGTCGCCGTCGGTGACGGCGACTCCGTCCTCTGGAACGCCTACGTGACGGGAACGGGGACCGTGGTCGACGATCCGGCGTCGTTCGATCGGTCGCAGGTCTTCGGTCCGACCGTCGAGAGCGGAATCGTCGTTCCGATCGGCGATCATGGCGTCTTCGCAGTCGCGTCGGGCGAGAAGCCGATCGACGCCGACGCTCGGCGGCTGATCGAGACGCTCGTCGCCACGACCGAGGCCGCGTTCGATCGCCTCGAGAGCGAGGCCAGCCTCCGCGAGCGGGAAGCGGAACTCGAGGAACGGAACCGGCGGCTCAACCGCCAAATCGAGAGTACGGAACTCATTAGACGGATCGACCAGTTGCTCATCGGAGCCGACAGCCGGGAGGAAATCGAGCGCACCGTCCCCGAACGGTTGCTCGAGGCCGAGAACATCGCGTTCGCGTGGATCGGGACTCTCGACGCCAGCGGCACGCGACTCGAGCCCCGCACCTGGGCCGGGCAGCGACAGGCGTATCTGGACGACGCGTCGCTCGCGTACGACGCGTCTACAGAGCCGGCCGTCCGGACCGCGCGGAGCGAAACGACGACGGTCGTCTCGAACGTCGTCGAGGGGTTACAGAGCGAGGGGTGGCGGCGACACGCCCTGGATTGCGGATTCCAGTCGGTCATCAGCGTCCCGCTCTCCTACGCCGAATACACCTACGGCGTTCTCACCGTGTACGCCGACGAGCCCGACGCGTTCGGCGACCTCGAGCGGACGGTGATAACGGAACTCGGGGAGGGGATCGCGAACGCGATCACGGCGGTGAAAACGCGGGAGGCGCTCCACGCCGAACGGCTGCTCGAACTCACGCTCCGGATCGAGGACGCGGACGACCTCCTCTCCCGGATCGCGACGGCGACGGGAGCCCGCGTCGAGTACGAGGGGCTCGGCTCTCACTCCGGCGACGAGACGCTGTTGTTCTTCGAAACGAGCGGCGTCCCGGCGGACGATGTGCGGACGGTCCTCGAGGACCTCGTTTCGGTCACCGAGTACCGCCTCCTCAGCGAGACGGACGGAACCTGTCGCTTCGAGGCGACCGTCGCCGGCGACGTCGTCGCCTCGCGGCTGGTCCGTCACGGCGCCAGCCCGCGCTCGATGCACGCGACCGGCGACGGCATGGAGGTCACCGTCGACGTCCCCACGGGAACCGACGTTCGTGAGTTCGTCGAGACGCTTCGAGAGCAGTACGCGACCGTCGAACTGAAGGCTCGCCGACACGTCGAGCGCTCGATGGGAACCCGAAGCGAACTCGTCACCTCGCTGTTCGACGTGCTCACCGACCGGCAACTCGAGGTGTTGCGGACGGCCTACTTCGCCGGCTTCTTCGACTGGCCCCGGGAGAGCACCGGCGAGGAGATCGCCGCCATGCTCGGCGTGACGCAGCCGACGGTCAACCGGCACCTGCGGATCGGCCAGCAGCGGCTACTGGCGCAGCTGTTCGAGGACGAGCTGCCGTCGACCGCGGGGTGAACTCTTCGAAACGGGGACTCGCCGTCGGCCGACCCGTTTCGGGGAGAGGAACGCCCAAGAGGCCGGTGGTCGTAGCCCCGTTCATGGAAACAGCAGACCGGCAGCGTCAGGACGGGCCGCTCCGATCGACACTTGTCGCCGTCGGGCTGACGGCCTTCGGCCTCCTCGCCGCGAATTTGGCCACGCTCCCGGCCTTCGCGCTCGATCCGTCGCTGATCGAGTCGCCGGCGGACGCGTCGATCACTGCCCGAACGGTGTTCATGATCCTGAACTTCCTCGGGTTCGCCCTCGCCGGCGGGCTCTATCTCGCCGTGACCGATCGCGGTTGGTCGTACGTCGACCTGCGGGCCCCGACGAAACGGGGCTGGGCGTACGTCCTCGGCGGTATCGTCGGCATCATCGCGTTCTACATCCTCGTCAACGTCGTCGTCCAGACGCTCTCCCTGCCGTCCGCGGACAATCAGGTCATGTCGCTCATCGATAACGACCCGCAGATGGTGCTGATCATGATCGGCATCGTCTTCTTCTTCAACGCGCCAGCCGAGGAGTTCCTTTTCCGGAATGTCGTCCAGAAGCGGCTCTACGACGCCTTCAGCCGGTCGAGTGCGATCATCATCGCCAGTGCGATCTTCGCGCTCGTCCACCTGCTGTCCTACGCCCTGCTGTCCGGGTCACTGCTCGCAACCGTGGTCCCCATCGTCGTCGTCTTCGGCGGCGCGATCATCTTCGGCTACCTCTACGCCGAAACGGACAACCTCTTCGTTCCGATCGCCGCCCACGCCGCGTTCAACGCCCTCCAGTTCGGGCTGCTCTACATCGCCCTTCAGTACGACATCCAGGAACCGGAGGCCGCTACGTCGCTGCTCGTCGAGTTCCTCGCGACTGCCTTCCCGTAATCGCCCACCGGGATCGGGTCCGATTCTTTAATATCGCCGGACAGTGAGGGAGTGGTATGTCCCAGGCGAAGGGTGACCGTCGCGAGCGGGAACTCGTCAACGAACTCGACGAGGCCGGCTTCGCGGTGATGCGTGCGCCCGCCAGCGGCTCCGCGACCGAGCGGGAACTCCCCGACGTGCTCGCCGGCGACGGCGAGCAGTTCTACGCGATCGAGGCGAAATCGAGTTCGGGCGATCCGATCTATCTCACCGGCGAGGAAGTCGAGGCGCTGACGTTCTTCGCCCGGAACTTCGGCGCGAAACCCCGCATCGGCGTCCGCTTCGACCGCGAGGACTGGTACTTCTTCCATCCCGGCGACCTCTACGTCACCGACGGCGGCAACTACCGCGTCAAGAAGGAGACGGCGCTGGCGGAGGGAACCGACTTCCCCGAGTTCACCGGCCAGTCCGAGAAGGTCACGCTCGAAGAGGTCGGCGACGACGACCGCAACGGTCCGGACGAAGAGATCGTTCGAGTCCTGAACGCGGTCGAACAGGGCGTCATGGACGTCGACGAAGCCGCGGGCCTGCTCGAGTGACCGCGCGACGCGGCCCTGAGCTGAGTGACAGAACCCATTTCGTCCGCGCTCGAGCGCCTCGTTCCCGTCACCTAATCGGTTAATTTATTGGCTGTAGTTGGAAGTCCTACGTATGTCGACGGAAACCGGATGGGGAGCACCGGTCGTCAGCGCCGTTTCGGTCGTGGCGTACGCGCTCGCGATGATCGGGGTGGCTGTGGCCTGCTGGATCGGGATTTTTCTCCTGTGGGGCGTCGCGATCGGTCCCGATTCCGCGCTGGCCGCGGCGACCGCGATCGCCGCCTGTCCCGCACTCGCGCTCGGCTATGTCGCCGTCTCGATGGATGGGAACCCCACGCTGGCGATGGCCGCCTACGTGGTCTGCCTCGCGGGTGCGACGGCTACCTTCCTCGCGGCCGTCTGGGCGACGGTGTTCCTGTTCACCGTGATTCCGCTCGGGTTCGACGCTGCGGCGACCGTGGCGGGGCTCGTCACGCTCGCACTGGCGGCCACCGCCGCGGCGGTCTCGGTGGGAGCGCTCACTGCGGTCGGGGAGGCGACGGACTGGACGCTCGCGTTCCGAATGGCCGTCGCGATACTCCTGCTCGTCCTCATCACGATCGGCTTCCTCGCCGCGATCTGGCTCGTCGCGTTCGTCCTGTCGTCCCTCTTCGTCGGACCGATCCTCGGGGTGTACGCGGCCGGCGGGATCACCGTCCTCGCGACGGCCGTCCTCGGTTACCATGAGTACACACAGGTCGCGTCCATCGAGCAGCGGGCGGACGCGACGCCGACGACCGCCGACGACCTGCCCGGAATCCACGCGACGACGACGAAGGTCGCCGCCCAACTCGGCGTCCCGATGCCGACGATCGCCATCTCCGAAACGCACGCCCCCGAGGCGATGGTCGTCGGATTCCGACCGAGCGAGATGCACCTCATCCTCTCCTACGGTGCCGTCACGGCGCTCACCGACGCCCAACTCGAGGCGGTCATCGCTCACGAACTCGCCCACGTGGCGAACAGGGACGCGATGGTGATGACGGCCGTCTCGGCGCCCGTCGTGCTCGCCGACGGCCTGCGAGCGCGGGTCCGCGACGACGTGTGGCTCCACGGCGGCCGGGAGCGAGACGACGAGGAATGGGAGCCGCCCGCGGAGAGACCTGATCCGGACGAGGAATGGGGCGACGACGAGATTTTCGGGCCGAACGACGAGTGGCGGACGATGACACAGCCGTCGAAGTCAGACGATGACGACGCGAACGAGAGCGACGGCTGGCTCATCAGTCTGGTCCTCTTCGTCGTCGCGACCGTCGCATGGGTCGTCAGCCGGGCGATCACCGCCGTCCTCTCGCGAGCCAGGGAGACGGCCGCCGATCGCACCGCTGTCGAGGTGACCGGGTCGCCGGCCACCCTCGCCGGCGCGCTGCGGGCGCTCGACGACCGCATTACGCAGACGCCGACCCGGGATCTGCGCGAGGTCGCGAGCGTCTCCTCGCTGTCGATCCTGCCACTCGAGCCGATGGCGACCGACCCGGGCGACCCCGATTCGATCTTCGGCAGGGCTCGGAACCGGCTCCACCGGCTTCGCGTCCGGCTGTTCCGATCTCACCCGCCGACCGAGCGACGCCTCGCCGACCTCGAGACCCTCGAGCGGGAGCGCCGCTGACCGGTCGATCGACGGTGGCGAGTCGGAATCCCTCGAGAGGACCTGTCTCGGCTTCCGATTGGGCTCGCGCTCGAAGACAATACTTACCTTACATATTCCATTCCGACACCGTATGGACGAATCCGCGATCGTCGCCCGCCTGAATCTCATCATCGCGCTCCTGGCGGTCATCATCGTGATACTGGTCTGGCCGATCCTGCCGACGCTGCTGTTCTACGCGTTCCTCGTCCTCTTTTTCGGCCCGCTCGCCGTGCTGATCTGGGTATGGATACGGTCAGTCTAAATACGGTGACGAAGTGCTCGCAGTGGGAGTGCCGACGATCACGCCGAGTCGGTGACTCGTCGCAGCCGCGTCCGCGGGAAGACGTAAACCTTCAGCGACGAGGGGACGACGCCGTTCCTGGCCACGGTGGCGTGATGGTAGACCGCGCCGACGACGGGCACGTCGGGATCGTAGTCCTCGTTCGTCCCGTACTCGGCGACGGTACAGTCGGCCGCCTCGAGTTCGACGGCGTCGGCCCGCAGTTCCGAGACGTCGACCACGGTGAGGCGGTCGCCTGTCTCGCGGTCGACGACGGTGTCGCCCGGGACGATCGCGTGCTCGTCGCAGTAGAACGGCGCGGTCGCGTCCTCGTCGACGAAGATCGCCTCGTCGCAGTCGTGACACGCGACGGCGACCTCGCCCGGTGGCGGGGTCCGTCCTTCCGTGATCTCGATCGCGACCCGCCGAACGTGCTTACAGCGGGCCTCGCGGAAGACGTGATCCGGACAGGTACACCTGCCCGCCTCGAGATCGACGAGGTAGGTGTGGTCGCTCGCGGACTCGACCTCGTAGAGGCCGTCGCCCAGCGGAAGCACCGACATCGGCTCGGTGCGCGCCCGGCGTGATCGCTTCGTGAGGTGGTCCGGAGACGGTACTGGCAGCGGTGCTTTCGGTGACGCTGTTGTTTTCATCGGTGCGTCGAAGGGGAAATTCGCTAATCGGCTGGCTATTCGACATTGGTAGGTGACCGAGGGCAATAACGCCCTCGCCTGCAGACGCAAGTAGACCGTTTAACGGCGGCAATCACTGTGACACGATCGGTTCCGGCCGCCGCTCGAGGCCCCCTTCGAAGCGCTTTTCACCGGGCCGAAGAAAGCGATCAGTCAATGGTCGAACGCGAACAGGTCATCGAAATCGTCGCGGCCGTCGGTGCCGTCGCCATGATGCTGGCGGCCATGGTCGCCATCGGATCCTCCTACGGAGCCGAGAACAGCACGCTCTCGCCCGAAGGTGGGCAGATGCTCGTCGGCGTGATCGTCGGCTTTATCCTCCTGATGGTCGTGGTCGGGATCGGGCTGGCCTACACCCTGAACGAGTCCGAGGACGACCTCGAGACGAACGACGACGACGACAACGGAGACGCCCAGGGAACGTTCTGAGACCGTCGGTACGCTTTTCTAATTGGGAAGTTGACATTCGGTATGGAGCGTTCCCACGACACTTCGACGCGACGATATCGATCCCGACTCGGCCGAGTCGCCACCATTGTCACGGTCGTGTTGCTCGGTTCGTCACTGTTCGTGCGATCGACATCGATCGTCGACCCGGTCACCGTCATCGGCGGGTTGATCGTCTTCTCGGCGCTCGCGATCGGCCTCGAGTGGCGACGAGCCGCGACCGACGATCCGTCGTCCGCTGACGAGTCCGATGACGAGGATCGCTCGAACGTCTGGGACGCGATTCCGCCGTGGCAGTACGGGGGCCGTCACGTCGAGTCCGGCGGTATCGCCCGCGGCGAACAGGAACGGGCGCTGCGGGACATTCAACGACGAGCCGACGAACTATCCGAGGAGTCTCCCCAGGAGTGACCGATCGGTGCCGTGTCCGATTCGACCGCGAACGGACCGTTCGCGTGCTCAGTCGCCGCTCGCTGACTGGCCGTCGTCATCGCTCTCTCGCCAGTCTTCTAGTTCCTCGTCGTCGGCGTCGTCGATCCGCTGCTCGTAGTACGCCATCGGGTGGGGAATGCGCTCACAGAGGTCGTCCTTGTTCACGCAGTCGCCGTAGGATTGCATGGTCGCACAGGAGGGCGCGGAGTACTCCGTCGGCGAACTGTCCCCGCGGATATGATCCGTCTGATAGCGGGTCATCTCCTCGCCGAACGACGAGTTGACCCGGTAGAGGTCGACGATCTCGTCGGTAGTCATGCCGATGCTCGTCAGGAAGGCGGTGATCGCGAAGCGAGAGTGATGGGGGAGGTGTTCGCCTTTCTGAATCTGGTCGAGCAGCGCCGTCATACACGGCGGGAAGAGATCCGGAACGACGGTGTCGATGTCCTGGGTCATATCGAGATCGGCCAGTACCTCGCGGATCTCGTCGGCGTCGTCCTCAAGCGCGGTCGCGATGGCCTCGGGGACCTCGAACGGAAGCCCGTCCTCGATACGGCCCCGAATCGCCTCTCGCAGGAGCGTGAGGAGTTCGTCCTCGTCGACCGGCACTTCGCCCGCCTCCAACGGCTGATTAACGAGCCGCCACTCGTCGTCCCACAGGTCTTCGGCCAGCGGCAGGTAGGTGCCGACGTCGATCCGATACTCGTCTCCCGTTTCGCGGACGTCGTCTCCCAGGTCGAACTCGGTGAGCAGGTCCTCGAGCGCCAGCCCCGTCGTCTCGACGCTCTTCAGTTCGGTGGTGTCGGTCATGTCCGCGGTGAACCGCTCGTAGGCCGTCGCGGCCTCGGCGCGGGCGTACTTGCGGACGAGCACGCGTTCGCCGACCATCGAGACGAGCACCCGGGCGACCGGGTAGGAGAGCAACTCGATGCGGGCGTCACGGTGTTGGTCTCCGGTCTCACCGCCCTCGAGCGCGGTAATCACTCGCTGGCGCGCGCGGTCGACGACTGCCCGGTCCTGCTCGACGACCGTCGCTAAATCGACCGCCTCCGTCGCGACGGACTCGCGGGCCGCCTCGAGAAACGGGTACCGGGCGTGGAGTCGCTGCATCGGTAAGACGATTTTACTCCGGCGGGATAAACGCGCTGATTATCCCAATCGTCTTTTATCAGCGGCGTCCGGTCCACCGATCCGATATCGAAATCGGTCGTCGCCGTCACCGCCGGCTCCCGGCCGCCGCGACGGGGGTAAAATCGTATTACCGACGATCGGGGACCGCTTCGACTGTCGCGAGGATCGATTTCAAGGGCGTTCGACACGTCATCCGGAGTATGCCACAGGCGACGAGAGACGGCGTGTCGATCTACTACGAGTACGAACGCAGCGACGGTGACGGTCGGTCGCCCGTCGTCTTCGTGCAGGGACTCGGATTCGGGCGGTGGATGTGGCGCTGGCAACGCGAGGCCGTCGCCGACGAGTACGACGTCGTCGCCCCCGATAACCGGGGCACCGGCCGCTCGGACACCGGCCTCCCGCCGCTCGTTCCGCGGCTTCCCGGGACGCTCCGCGGTCTGGTCCTCCTCAAATTGGCCGGCTACTCGATCGGCGGGCTGGCGGCCGATCTCGAGGCCGTCCTCGACGACGCGGGGATCTACGACGCCCACGTCGTCGGCGCGAGCATGGGCGGGATGATCGCCCAGCGCTACGCGATCGAGTACTCCCGGGCGAAGTCGCTGACGCTCTTCTGTACGAGCCACGGCGGCCCCGACGCGGCACCGGTGCCCGACGAGACCCAAGAACACATGTTCGACACGCCCGACGGGGCCAGCGAGCGAGAGACGCTCCGCCACCGGATGCGGCCCGCGTTCAACGAGCGGTTCACCAACCGGAACCCGCACCTGATCGACCGGATCCTCGAGTGGCGACTCGAGCAGGACGCCGACGACCCCGCCCGCGAGGCCCAGGCCGCTGCCGTCCAGAACTTCGACGTCAGCGACCGCCTCGACGGGCTTCGGGTGCCGACGCTGATCCTCCACGGAACGGCCGATCAGGTCGTCCCCGTCGAGAACGCGCGGCTGCTCGAGGAGAAGATCGCGGACAGTCGCCTCGAACTCGTCGAGGGCGGCTCGCACCTCTTCTTCATCGAGGACGCCGATCGGGTGAACGAGACGCTGCTCGAGTTTCTCGAGGAGCGGGACTAGAAGGCGAGTCCGTCGGCGGCTCGACCCGGCGCAGACCGACTCGAGTGCGATTCCGTTCGCGCTCAACTGGCGACGGTCGCGTTCCGGATCCGGATCTCGCCGTCAGTTCTGACACCGACGTCGAACCCTTCGTAGGTGAACCACACCCGGTGGGTGCCGGCGTCGGCGGCCCGCTGGGCGTGCTCGACGAACGAGTCGAGCGCGTCCGGATCGACGACCTCGTACAGCGGCGGGAGCTCGGCCGGCTCCGATTCGCACAGCGTCGCGACGGCGGTGACGACGGCCTCGCTCGGCCGGTCGTCGTCGGGATCGAACGTCGAAACGAACCCGGCGTCTCCTGGCTCTGACTCCGACTCGTCCGTCGAATCGTTCGGGGAGGGCATGAGGTGGCATACGACGAGTCGCCGGGTAGCCACTCACCTTCCTATATCGTATTTTTAAATAGTCGCCGACGCTGACCGCTACTCGCTCTGGATGCGCGGTGCGAGCATGTAGGTGACCTGTCCCTGTCCCTCCGCGAAGCCGAAGTAGATCTTGACGGGGAACTCCTCGCCGAGATCGAGGGTGACCTCGGTGTCTTTCGGAATCGCCTTGTTCATGTCCTTGAGATAGTCGAGCGAGAACAGCGAGTGAGCGGGACCGATCTGGATATCGATCAGATCCTCTTGGGTGAGCTCGAGGTGGACGTCGTCGGTGTCGCCCTCCGCGTCGACGTAGAAGTACTCCTCCGTCTCGTCGACGCCGAGCGCGATGTGATCGGAGACCATGTCGGCCGCGGTCACCGAGCGGTTGACGTCGTTCCCCTCGAGGACGACCTCTGCGGGCAGATCGAGATCCGGAATATCGGGTTCCTGGCGGATCGAGTCGGGATCGATGAGCGCGAGCGTGTACTCGAGCCCGTCGATCTGGATGTGGAGCTTGCGGGTCTCCTCGTCGAGCTCGAGCTGGATGAGCTGGCCGGAGTCGGCCATGCCCGCGATATCCTCGAGCCGCGAGAGGTCGACACCGATCAGCCCGCCGTCCGCTTCGTAGGACTCGAAGGCAGCCGCATCGAGCGAGAGGTCGACCATCCCGACGTTCGCGGGGTCGACGGCCCGGATCTCCAGCCCGTCTTCCTCGAGGTGGATCTTGCACTCGTCGACCAGAACGCTCACCGAATCGAGCGCGCTGGTGAGCGTTTCGGCGCTCACGATGGCCTTGAACATATAGCTCGGCGTACGGACGGTTGCCATAAAAAGCCACCCTTTACGCGCGACCGGGGACTCGCGGTCGGCAGATTGCGGGCCGTTTCGGTCGGTCGTTTGACAGCGGATCGGTTCCCCGTTACTACTCACTACTCTCCGCGCAACCGGATCTCCTCGTCGGTGATCTCGCCGATCGCGTCGGTCCGGAGCGGGTACCCGCTCTCGGTGTCGCGCCGCGAATCGTTTTCAGCAGGTCTTTCCGCTTCTGGTCCGTATCCGTGGTACGAATACGACGACCGTCCCGAGTGACGGAACCCGGTTCGGGTCGTCAGCGATCTCCGCTCGGAATCGCGAGAGACCGCGACCACGTGAGGAACGACTCATGGCAAAAGATCACTACTACAACAAGGCGAAACAGGAAGGCTACCGCTCTCGAGCGGCCTACAAACTCAAACAGCTCGACCAGCTCGAGAACGTCATCGATCGCGGCGACACGGTCGTCGACCTGGGCGCGGCCCCCGGCGGCTGGCTCGAGGTCGCCGCCGAGGAAGTCGGCTCGGACGGGAACGTCATCGGTGTCGACTTCCAGCGGATCAAGGAGTTCGACGACCACGACAACGTCGAGACGCTCCGCGGGGACATGACCGAAGACAAGACTCGCGATCGGGTCATCGACGCCGCCGGCGGCTCCGTCGACGTCGTGATCTCGGACATGGCACCCAACATGTCCGGCGAGTACTCGCTCGATCAGGCCCGCTCGCTGCACCTCGCGCGGCAGGCCTTCGAGACCGCCGTCGAACTCCTCGACAGCGGCGGCGACTTCGTCGTGAAGGTCTTCGAGGGCCCGGACGTCGACGACTTCCGGGCCGACGTCGAGGAGGAGTTCCAGTACGTCCGCGCGACCTCGCCGAAGGCCAGCCGCGACGAGTCCTCCGAAATCTACTTCATCGGGAAGGGACGGCTCACCGCCCCGGTGCGGTCGGGCGACGAACTCGAGGTCGAGATCGAAAGCGTCGGGAACGAGGGCGACGGTATGGCCTCAGTCGACGGCTACCGACTATTCGTCCCCGACACTGCAGAGGGCGAGACCGTCACCGTCCGCGTCGAGGACGTCAAACCGAACTTCGGGTTCGCCCAGCGGATCGACCGGGACTGACTGACCGACTACTCCTCCGTCTCGAGGCGGTCGTGACGTTTGTCGATCTCGTCTAAGATATCCAGATTCTTCCGGATCGACGAGCGGATCGCGTCGCTGCGGTTGACGAACTTGCCGTCCTCACCGACGTGATCGTCCAGATCGTCGAGGAGTTCCTGCGGGATTTCGACGCTGATCTTGGGCATCAGTCTAGGTAGTCGTTCGCACGTCCCCGACTTAAGAGGGTTGATCACACGGTTTCGATCAGGGCTGTCGCCTCGGGACGGTCCCCGAGTCGGCCGGGATACCAGCCAGGCGAACGACGGTTCACTCCGGACGGGTCGACTGATATGTGATAGTGCGTGCTGTCGGCGAGGAGCGACTATCGTGAGACCGTCACTCACCCGTGCCGCCAGCGCAGCGGAACACGCTCCGTTACCGCGCGCTTCGTTAGTCACCGATCCGTTCTCACTGTCCGAGCGTGACGACGGCGTCCGTCGCTGGACGATCGTCCCGTAACTCGTCTATCAGTTCGAGAACGGGCACCAGTTCGTCGAACCGAGGTCCTTTCGTGACGACGTGATCGTCTCTGTTCCACTCGATGAAGCGGTCGTCAGCGAGCTTTGGGATGTGAACGAGGTGCATACTGATGCGTTCCGTGTCGCCCGCGCTGTTCTCTCGAGTGGTGGACAGGTACTCGCGGAGGAACCCCCGGTTCGCTTCAGCGATTTCCTGAGAACTGTCGGACAACTCTGGAACGTCATATCGGCCGGATCCCAGTACTTCGACTAACAACTCGCGTCGCTGACCGTCGGCCAACGCCTCGAACGCTTCGTCGTTGCGCATCATCGAGCGGTCTTCACGTGTCAGTGTTCGCGTCATTCGCAGACACCGCGCGGCGTAATCAGTGCCCGCAGGTCCGTGTCCAGTCCGCCGGTCGCGGTCCGAACCTGACCGGTCTCGGTGTCGTACGCTATCAGTCCGGAATCCTCCAGCTTCGGGAGATGGATGTGGTGGAGTGCTGTGCGGACGCGCCGTCGCCGTTCGTCGTCCGGCACCTCTCCGTTTCGAAGCGCTTCGGCGACCCGGTCCGTGAGCGCGCTGACCGCTATCGCGTTTCCATCGGTACGGTCCAGCGATCGAAGCACGGCCCGGCGGTGTTCGCTGGTGATTGCCGAGAGAACGCTATCGGAAGGGATCGACGTCCGCTGTTCGGCTGTACTGTCCGTCATACGTGCTCTCCATTGACGACTCGTCCTCGTCCCTGTTTCCGGCTCATATTCACTGATTACTTTGCGAGCCCCGTGTGGATTCGCCTTGATACACAAGGGAACGAGACGCTTCAGACCGCTGATTCGGAGTGGACGAGCGTATACGTGACGAGCGACGCGATCGCACGACGGAGCCGTTCCGTCACGGCCTGATCCGAAATCCCGAGCTCGTCCGCGAGTTCCTTGGTCGTACAGTCTCTCGGGATGTCGTAGTATCCCATCTGTACGGCGAGCATGATCGCTTCGCGTTGGAGTTCGGTCAACCCGTACCACGGACCCGCGTCGGGTTTCGTCGGGTTGTACACGCGCCTCACCTCCAGTGAAATCTGCGCGTCCTCACAGTGTGTTTTGAACTCGCTGAGGGCGTCGTGATCGGGAAATCGCAACTCGAACTCCCACGTCTCGGGCGTTCCGACGGCACTCAAGAGCTGTCCCCCGCTCTCGCTGATCCCTTCGAAAAGGTGATCGTGGTTCGCGTCCCAGTCGAGGGTGACGAGCGTCCTGTCGTCGAACACGTCTACCTCCGCCGCGCTGGTGACGGCTGGGTGGCGTTGGACGGACTCGAGAAACGAGTCTCGCGTCGAGTTGTGGATCCAGAAGAGCGGAACGGTCGCCTCACCGATCGGGACGAGATTCTCGAGTTCGATGGATGTGATCCCCTCGACGTCGAGAATCCGTCCGAGTTCGAAATCCGCAGATGGTATCCGAAATTCTGCAATCACGCTCATTACTTGCTCTCGCTTCCTTGGTAGGCCACTTTCTGATAAAACGAGCCGGCATGGTCTACCATGCCCGTACGAAATCGGACGGGTGTCACTCTCTCTCACCCTTGCGCGGCGGCTTCGAGCGCGGGACGTGACCGTCGGTGCTTGGTACACCACCCACGCGGGTTATCGGCCTTCGCGGCGAACCGTCGGTATGGCCACCGTGATGGAGTTCACGAGTCCGGCGGACGAGTTTCCACTGGGGACGGTCTTCGAAACCCTCCCCGAGGTAACGATCAGGATGGAGCGACTCCTCCCGCAGGAGGACCTGATAATCCCGTATTTCTGGGTCCGCGGCGCGGCCGCCGAGGACATCGAAGCCGCGTTCGAAACCCACGCTGGACTGGCCACCACCAAACTCATCGACAGCGTCGACGAGGAGTATCTCATGCGTGCAGAGTGGGAACCGGAGTACTTCGGCATCTTGAGCGCCCTCGCCGAAACTAACGTCTCCGTGCTCTCCGGCGTCGGGACGAAAGACGGGTGGGACTTCGAAGTCCGCGGTGAGAGCCGCGAGGCGATCAGCGAGTTCCGCACCGAATGCCAAACGCACGAAATTCCCATCGAGATCACCGCAGTCCACCAGTTGCTCCCGATACAGGGTGACGACTACGAGCTGACTGACGCCCAGCGAGAAGCGCTGGTGTTGGCCTACGAACACGGCTATTTCGATTCGCCGCGCGAGGCCTCGCTCGAGGATATCGCCGCGGAGATCGGAATCACGCAGCAGTCGCTCTCGTCTCGGCTCAGACGCGGTCACCGGCGGCTCATCGGTGGGACGCTTATCAATCAGTAACCCCGAGAAAACTCTGTGGTAGTATTAAAACCTCCTGTATAATCAGTAGCCGTGTTAAACCGACGCAGACCGCTAGAGGAACATAGATATCTATGACTGCCAGTTTAGCAAGTTCCGAGTTAGAATCGCTGGAATTCGACCGGGAGTCGGGCACGTATCGCGCCCAGTACGATCGGGACGCGACCGCTGCGAGCATGGCCGTCATCGCCGCAGTGTCGAACGTTCTGAGCGTCGATCCGGTCGAACTGGACCCACTCCACTACACGGTCGATACCGATGCTCTCGACGAGCTAGTCCGACGTCGAGACACGCCGCACGGATCGGTCGACGTTTCGTTTACGATCGAAGGGTGCGAAATAACCGTATCCAGTAACGAGGTAGTGACGCTCTCCCCACCGGACTCCGAACGGGCAGCCAGCGAGACCGCCGGAATCACACGCCGATGACCTCCGGCGAGACGCCGCCCTCGTCCGAAGCGGAGTTACGTGCCGAACTGAAAGCGCTCCTTCGTCGTGCGTACGACAGCGATCTCGAGATCGAAGGCGGATGGGACTGTCGGAACGGAACCGACTACCCGGACTGGGACGTGATCGTTACCGAAGTACGAAAGAACGAGGAGTCGGAGATTCCGCCGACGAACGAGTGAGAGAGGACACGTGCCGCGTGTGAAACGGTTTCTCCGAGCGGTGATTGAGTCAGCGGCTTCTTCGGGCGGGATCAGGTGACGAAGCGTCCCCATCGCGGCAACAGGCAATCGCCACGTCCTCCCCAGCCGATTTCTCCTGAGAGGGGTCGAAGACCCGTCTGCTCACGGCGGCCATGAGGGTTGGCGGTCTGAGCGGGTAATCCCCTATACGAAGCAGCTGCAAGACTGAGCGAACGACGAAACGCCGGTGGAGGAGCAGTGAACGTGCGGTGAACACCGTCACTCCGTCGCGCTCGCACCGGTATCTTCGGCGTCCGGTGGAGCCGCCGAGCCGCCGCCACCGCCGAACAGCCGGCCGCCGCCGGTGAGGACGTAGAGGACGGCGAGGCCGAGCAGGTAGGTGAGCGAGATCGGGATCGCGAACATGAGCATCATGAGGATCCCCTTCGGGCTGAAGAAGGCGGCGACGACGAAGATGCCGACGACCAGCGGCCGCCAGCGCTCGAGCATCGAGCGGTAGCTGACGATGCCGCCGACGTGGAACAGCGCCATCGTGACGATGATGTTCAGCAGGAAGCCGATCCCGACGGTCGTGAAGATCACGAGCCAGAAGAAGCTCTTGATCCGGTAAGAGATGACCATCCCGTTGCTGATCGCGTCCGAGACCAGATACGAGATGATCGTCGGCGCGACCCAGAAGAAGCCGAAGTAGGTTCCGACGGCGAAGCCGGCCAGCAGGCCGCCGCCCCAGACGACGAACGTCCGACGGTCGCCGTAGACCAGCCCGCGCTCCTTGGCGGGCGGCCAGGCGTAGAACAGGATCACGGGTAACGTGGCGACGAGGCCGGCCAGGGCGCTCACCTTCGCCTCGAAGATGAGCACCTCGACCGGGTGCAAGGCGACGACGATGTCCATCGCCTCGATGAGTTCGGCGAGGCTCATCGTGCTCGGATCGGCGCCCTCCGCGACGACTTCCTCGAGCACGTGACGGGGAACCCGATCGAGGAAGAGCCTGAGGACGTCGCCGAGACCGCCCGAGTAGAGCCAGAAGAAGGTCCCGCCCATGACGACCATGAAGAGCCCGACGATGCGGAACACCTTCGAGGTGAGACTGTTGAAGATGAAGGCGATGTCGTAGGCGTAGCCGCCGATGTCGTCCTCGTCCGTCTCCTCCTCGGTGAACGGGTCGAGCATGCCGGCAGCGGTGCTCGCGAAGAGACTCTCGTCGTCTCCGTCTGCATCGGCCCCGCCCGCTGCAGCCGCGTCTCCCGAGGCCGCCGACTCGCCTTCGGACTCCATCTCCTGGATCGAATCGAAGCGGTCGAGGATCGCCTCGGCTTTCGCCCGGTCGTCGTCGTACATGGCCTGCCGGGAGTAGTCCAGGGCCTGTTCCTCGCTCATCGTCTGGAAGACCTGCGTCGACACGTCCTCGACGTCGTCGACCGTGAGCGTCTCGAAGTCGACGTCCTCGTGGGTGTCCGCCCGTCGGATGTCGTCCTGTCGCGGGTAGACGGGCTGCTGGAGCACGTGAATCGTGTAGCCCAGCAGGACGACGAAGCCGACGGCGGCGGCGACGAACAGGCCGACCGCGACCTCTCCGAGGAGGCCGTGTTCGATCGCTATCGTCTCGAGGCCGGTCGTTCCGCTGGGTCGCAGCCACGACGGGAACGTGGGATAGACCGACTCGCGGAGGTAGCCGAAGCCGCCCTGGTTGACGGCGGCGGTGATCCCGAGAGCGACGACGGCGAGGACGCCGCCGAACTGGAGGAGCCGACGCTTGACGTGGTCCGTCCCCGTCCCGGCGGATTTCGCCGCGCCGCGCCGTCGGACGTTGGTGACCACCTTGGCCAGCCCGAGGCTGAAGACGTAGAGGACGACCATCGGCATCGCCCACATGACCTGCGTGAACGGGTCCGGCGGCGAGAACAGGGCCCCGAAGACGACGATTCCGACGACGGCGTGTCGCCACTTGTCGCGGAACGTCTCGTAAGGGATGATCTCAGTGTAGGACAGCACGCCCATCAACAGCGGCAGCTGGGCGGCGAGTCCGAACGAGAGCGTCAGCAGCGCCATGAACTCGGTGAACTCGGTAATCCCGTAACTGGGTTTGACGCCGGCGCTGACGGCGTTCCCCGCGAGAAACCCGAAGGCGTACGGGAAGAAGATGCTGTACGCGTAGATGACGCCCGCCATGAACAACGACAGCGCCATCACGATGAACCCGGCAATGTACCCCTTCGAAACCGGGACGGCGCTGGTGTAGCCGCGGCGGCGAAGCGCTTTCCGAGAGAAGAAGAGCAGAGCCGGGAGCGCGACGATGATCCCCGCGATCATGCCGATTTTGGCCTGAAGCAGGATCACCTCGAACGGCGTCCGGGTAATGATATCGGTCGATCCAGCGATTTCCTGGCCCATCTGGGCCTTCGCAGTCGCCTCGAGGAAGTCCCAGACGACCACGCGCAGCGCGTAGAAGGAGCCGACGAAGCCCACGAGAAAGACGATGAACACCTTCTGAAGGTGCTGTTGGGCGCCCGAGAGTAGTGCGCCGATCGTCTCCCGGCCGGAATTGAGGGCCTTGGCAGTGTCCTCGTCGACGGCAGAACTCATTGGGTAGAGGGTAACTGACATCCAGTTATCAACCTTTCGAGTGGGTACGCGGTTCGAGGGCCGCTCGAGCGGCCGTCTCGCTTTTCGGCGGGGGGTCCGTAAGAAAAAGGCCTATAACCGGTGGCCTATCAATATCCTGTAGATGTCGGACGAGCCGGGCGACGACCGCGATGTCGAGGGCCCTCGAGAGTCGGGGGACGACCCTGACGAGCGACGGCCAGTCGCCGCCGACGCGTCCGACCCCGATTCGGGAGACGGACTGACCGAGGGTGACGACGCGGACGGACCCAGCCTCGAGACCGACGGCGAAGGCGTCGTCGGTGATCGGCACAACCCCGAGCCGACCTATCCCGACTCCGACGACGATATCGGCGGGATCTCGACGCCGCCGGACGACGAGGAGATGCCGCTGGCGGACCACATCGAGGAGATGGTCCTCCGACTGGCGGTCGTCCTCCTGTTCGGAGCCGGCGGGACGGCGATCGGCCTGCTGTGGGCCTCCCAGGCCATCGAGTTCGTCTGGTTCAACGTCTTCCCCTACGAGGTCAGCGAGGTGCCGCCGCCACACGTCTACCATCCGCTCGAGCTGTGGCTGACGCGGATCAAGATCTCCTCGCTGTTGGGGATCATGGTCGCGCTGCCGGCGTTCGTCTACGAGTGTTACCTGTTCATGCGGCCGGGACTGTACCCCAACGAGCGCAAGTACTACCTCGCGGCCGTGCCGACGAGCGTCGTGCTGGCGGCGGGCGGGATGGTGTTCTCGTACGTCCTCGTCCTGCCGATCCTCTTCGAGTACTTCACCTACTATGCCGAGGGCAGCGCGGAGATCGCGTACGCGCTCGGCGAGACGTTCGATCTGATCATCACGCTGACGGGCTTTCTCGCGATCGTCTTCCAGATTCCGCTGTTCATCATGCTGGCGATCATGATGGGCGTGACGACCCGCCGCTGGCTGGCCCAGAAGCGGCTGTACTTCTGGGCGGCCTTCGCCGGGCTCTCGTTCATGTTCACGATCGATCCGACGATGATGGCTCCCATCCTCGTCGCCGTCACGATGATCCTGCTGTTCGAGGGGACGTTGTTCGTCCTCAAGTGGGTCGGACGGGAGTAATCCCGCTCGAGTCCATCACTGTTCGCTCACCCGCCGTCTGACCGCGCTAATCAGTCACAATGTTCGCGATTTCGTGGACATTCGTCTGCCCGATAGCAGGTAAATCCGCCATATAATGGCCTTATATTGTTTCTATCCGTCCGCATATTGCGGACTCTCCGTCGTTTCTGCTGGAAAAATCATAGTTCGTAAACGATCACCGTTTAGTAGTTGCATATGTTCTCCTAATCTGTGAAAGTTTGAATGATGTTGCGCCAATCTCTTTCAGATGGGTGTGATTGTAAATCACGTTCCCCCATTCAGCCCGAGACGGCGGGGTGGACGCCGTGACCGACCTCGTACCGACCACATGTATGCGGTGTGCGGTCGGCTGTGGTCACGTCCAGCAGACCCCCGAGCGGGGGTACGGGCTCGAGACCGTCCGCGGCGACCCCAGTCACCCGGTCAATCAGGGGCTGGCGTGTCAGCGCGGCGTCAGCGAGACCGCCGATCCCGACGGCGAGTGGCTGACCCGGCCGCTCGTGCGCGAGGACGGCGAACTCGTCCCGACGACGTGGGAAGCGGCGCTTCAGCACGCGGCGGAAGGGCTCGGTACCGCACTCGCCGACGGCGGCGACAGCGTCGCCGTCCTGGGAAGCGGCCAGCAGACCAACGAGGCCGCCTACGCCCTGGGCAAGCTCGCTCGCGGCGGCTTCGGGACTCGGTACTACGACGCCAACACGACGCTGTGTATGGCCTCGGCCGTCACCGCCTACTACGACGCCTTCGGCAGCGACGCGCCGCCGCCGACGTACGACGACATCCCCGACGCCCAGAGTCACGTCGTCTGGGGTGCGAACCCGGCGGCCGCTCACCCGGTCATGTTCCGCTGGATCCGCCAGTCCGCGGACGACGACGACTCCGAACTGATCGTGGTCGACCCCGTCCACAGCGAGAGCGCCGAAGTCGCCGACCACCACGTCCCCCTCGAGCCGGGCGGCGACCTCGCGCTCGCACGAGCCGTCCTCGCCCGCGTGATCGAGACTGACGGCGTCGACGAGGAATTCGTCGACGAGGCGACGGTCGGCTTCGAGGAGCTCCGCGCGGAACTCCCCGACGCGGCCGAGGCCGCCGAGATGGCCGGCGTTTCGATGGCCGACGTCGACCGCCTCGCGGACGCGCTCGAGGACCCGTCCCTGCTGTACTGGGGGATGGGAATCAACCAGAGCGTCAACGGGACCGCGGCCGCGGGCGCGCTGATCGATCTGTGCCTCGCAACCGGCAACCTCCGGCCGGGGTCGGGACCGTTCTCGCTGACCGGGCAGGCCAACTCGATGGGGACCCGCGTCTGCTCTTCGAAGGGTTCCTGGCCGGGTCACCGCCCGTTCACGGATCCGGACCACCGCCGCGAAGTCGCCAAGACGTGGGACGTACCGGTCTCGCGATTCCCCGACGACCCCGGACCGGGGCCGGTCGGTATCGTCGACGCCATCGGCGACGACATCGACGCCGTCTACGCGGTCGCGACCAACCCCGTCGCGGGCATGCCCGACGCCACGCGCGTCCGCGAGAAACTCGAGGACTCGTTCCTCGTCGTCCAGGACGCGTTCCACAGCGAGACGGTCGACTGCGCCGACGTCGTCCTGCCCGCGGCGACCTGGGGCGAGTCCGAGGGGACGACGACCAACATGGAACGGACCGTTTCCCGAGTGCGAGCCGCGACGGAGACGCCCGGCGGGGTCCGGACGGACCTCACGCTGATCGGCCAGCTCGCCGATCGCCTCGTTCCCGGCCTGTTCGACGAGAAGCCCGAACCCGACGCGGTCTTCGACGAGTTCGCCGCGCTGACCGAGGGGACGCCGGCCGATCTCTCGGGGATCAGCTACGAGCGCCTCGAGGGCGAGACCGCGGTCCGCTGGCCGGCACCCGAGCCGGACGTGTCGGGCGGCTACCGGTACTACGAGGCCGAAGACGGCGGCGAGGACGATGCGGACGACACCGCCGCCGAACCGACGGCCGAATCCTGGTCGTTCTACACCCAGTCCGGCCGTGCGCGGTTCTCGACCGGCGAGGCCCGCCCGCTTCCCGAACCGACGGACGAGTCCTACCCGTTCACGCTGACGACGGCGCGTCGCCCGGACGCCTACAACACCGGCGTTCGGACCCGCGAGGACGAACCGCCGACGGCCAGGGTCAGCCCGGCGACGGCCGCCGCCTTCGCGGACGAACTCGAGTCTCCGGCCGATGAGCTCGAGGACGGCGACGACGAACAGTACGCTCGCGTCGTCTCCCGGCGGGCGTCGGTCACGGTTAGCGTCGAGACCGACGAGGCGATTCCCGACGGCGTCGTCTGGCTGCCGATCCACCACCCCGATGTGAACGATCTCACGCTGCCCGATGTCGACCCGCGCTCGAACGAGCCGAACTTCAAGCAGTGTGCGGTTCGTCTCGAGCCACCGCGGGAACGGGACGTCAGGGCGGTCGCGGAAGCGAGCGCCTGAACGCCAATGACGACGAGATCGACTTCCGAACCGGCCGGCGAGGACATGCCCGCAGTCCGGGGGAGCCCGCGGCGAGGCGTCGCGTCCGCCACGCTGGGGTTCTTCGTCGGCTTCGCGGGCGTCGTCCTCTACGGTCCCGTCGCGACCGAACTCGAGGGGGCGATGGGTCTGTCCGGGCTCGCGCTCGGCCTGCTGGTCGCCGCGCCGCAGTTGACCGGCTCGCTGCTTCGGATCCCCTTCGGCGCGTGGGTCGAGGACGTGGGCGCGGCGAAGCCGTTTCTGGTCCTGCTGAGCTGTGCCGTCGTCGGGATGGCCGGCCTGTCGACGATTCTCGTGACGCTCGGGACCGAGGGGTTGACGATGGCCCACTACCCGCTCGTCTTCCTGTTCGGCGCGCTGTCCGGCTGCGGGATCGCGACGTTCTCCGTCGGGGCCGCCCAGACGTCCTACTGGTCGCCAGAGGACCGACAGGGGACGATGCTCGCGGTGTACGCGGGGCTGGGAAACAGTTCGCCGGGGATCTTCACGCTGCTCGTCCCGATCGCGCTCGCCGCGCTCGGCCTGACGGGTGCGTACCTCGTTTGGTTCGGCTTCCTCGTCCTCGGGACGTTCGTTTACGGCATCGTCGCCGTCGACCCGCCGTCCTTCCAGCTTCGGAAGCAGGGGCTCGAGGCCGAGGACGCGAAACGGGCGGCCGAAGCGCGGGGCCAGGACCTGTTTCCCGGCGGCGACGCGATGGCCTCGATCCGCGAGGCGGCCAGCATTCCGCGAACGTGGGTGCTCGTCGCCCTGTTCTTCACCTCGTTCGGCGGGTTCCTCGCGCTGACGACCTGGTTCCCGTCGTACTGGACGGCCGTCCACGATCTCGACCTCCAGCGTGCCGGTGCCCTCACGGCGGTCGCGTTCACGCTGCTCGCGGCGCTCATTCGGGTTCCGGGCGGCGTCGTCAGCGACCGGATCGGCGGTGAACGGACGGCGATCGCGAGTTTCGTCGTCGTCGGGATCGCTGCGCTCGGTCTCATGACGGCTCGAACGGTTCCGATCGCGATCGGTGCGACGGTCCTGCTCGGGATCGGGATCGGCGTCGCGAACGCGGCGGTGTTCGGCCTCGTTCCGAAGTACGTGCCCGAGGCCGTCGGCGGGGCGTCGGGGCTGGTCGGCGGCCTCGGTGCGTTCGGCGGTTTCGTCATCCCGCCCGTGCTCGGCCTGTTCGTCGACCTGCAGGGGACCGCCGGCTACGCCAACGGCTACGTCGTCTTCCTCGTCCTCGCGATCGTCTCGATCGGCCTGTCCGGTGGACTGTACCGCACTCGAGTGGAGTCGACTCCGAACGGGCCGGTTCCGACCGACGATTGAATCCGTCCACGTTTCTCGCTTCGTTTTGCTCGTTCGTCGAGTTCGAACTACCCACTGAATGGCGTCGGCGACGGCCGTTTCGCGCGCCGTGTGCGGAACCGCGTAGTTCGGAGGGGAGCGTCGACGTTCTCCGCCTCGAGACGGGGCCGAATCGCGTCGATCGCGGTTGAAATCGCCCATTCTCCGCCCCGCTCACACGTGATATACGTCCTTATACAGACCATATTCCATTGCAGATACCACGTCCGGCACTGAATGTGCGCTAGAAATAGCGTTTTGTAAACGATTACTGTTATATAGTTTAGGACCATGCCATCAAAACGTGAATTACGACATGTTTGGCGAGGAACTTCGCGATTTCGAGTCCGATCGTACGGTCGGTGAGGTGAGCTGCGATGGCGCATAAGAAAGAAGAACTCAAAGAGGGCTGTTACGGCGACGAGGTCCGCGAGCACATCCTCGAGTTCGCCGAAAACGGCGGCTACGAGTCGATTCCCGAGGACGAACGCGAGAAGTGGTTCACCCGCTTCAAGTTCTGGGGGCTCTTCCACCAGCGCGACGGACAGGAGTCGTACTTCATGATGCGGCTGACCAACGCCAGCGGCATCTTAGAGCCCGACCAGCTCCGAGTGATCGGCGAGGTCGCCCGCGACTACGCGACGGGTCCCGTCGAGAACCCCGAGTTCGGCAACGGCTGGATCGACCTGACGACCCGCCAGTCCGTCCAGTTGCACTGGCTCAAACTCGAGGACGTCCCCGAGATCTGGGAGAAACTCGAGTCCGCCGGCGTCCACTCCCGCTCGGCGGGCGGCGACACGATGCGCAACATCTCCGGCTGCCCGCTCCACGGCAAGGCCGAGGAGTTCGTCGAGGCTGGCCCCCTGCTCGAGCGCTTCGAGGAGGACCTCCGCAAGGACGACGCGCTCGCGAACATGCCCCGGAAGTTCAACATCAGCGCGTCGGGCTGTACGGTCGGCTGCGCGCAGGATTCGCTCAACGACATCGGGTTCGAGCCGGCGACAAAGGAGATCGACGGCGAGGAAGTTCGCGGATTCAACGTGTGCATCGGCGGCGGGCTCGGCGGTCGCCAGCCCCGCGCCGCGACCCCACTGGACGTCTTCGTCCGGCCCGAGAACGCCTACGAGGTCGGCCGCGGCTTCGTCGAACTCTACCACGACTACGGCAACCGCCAGAACCGCTCGAAGAACCGCGCCCGGTTCTTCGCTGAGGACTGGGGGATGGAGAAGATTCGGGAGACGCTCCAAGACGAGTACGTCGAGTTCGAAATGCACACGGCGGGCGAGGACTTCCGCGAGGAGTACACCTACAACGCCGGCCGCCCCGTCGAGGACGGTCAGCACGACCACGTCGGCGTCGGCGACCAGAAGGACGGGCAGAACTACGTCGGACTGAGCGTTCCCGTCGGCCGCCTGCCCGCCGAGGACGCGATCGGTATCGCCGATCTGGCCGACGAGTACGGCTCCGGTGAGGTCCGCCTGACCCGCCGCCAGAACCCCGTCATCGTCGACGTCGCCGACGAGGACCTCGAGGATCTGCTGGCCGAACCGCTGCTCTCCGAGTACCCCGCCGAGCCGAGCCCCTTCGAGCGCGGTGCGATGGCCTGCACGGGAACGGAATTCTGCTCGATCGCGCTGACCGAGACCAAGGGGCGGATGGCCCGCATGCTGCGCTGGTTCAACCAGAACGTCGAGTTGCCCGACGACGTCGGCAAGATCAAGATGCACTACTCCGGCTGTACCGCCGACTGCGGGCAGGCGATGACCGCCGACATCGGGCTGCAGGGGATGCGCGCCCGGAAGAACGGCGAGATGGTCGAGGCCTTCGACATCGGCGTCGGCGGCGGCGTCGGCGAGGACCCCTCCTTCATCGACTGGGTCCAGCAGCGCGTGCCCGCCGACGAGGCCCCCGGCGCGATCCGGAACCTGCTCGAGGCGTACGCGGCCCACCGTTCGGACGGCCAGACGTTCCGCGAGTGGGTCGAGGCGACGGCCGAGGAACAGCTCGTGGAGTTCTGCGAGCCCGAGGAGACGGACTTCGAGGCGCCGTACATGGCCGACGCCAAGCAGTCGTGGTACCCCTTCGCGGAGAGCGAGTCCGCGGCGGCCGCAGCGGCCGACGAGTCCGCGGCCCCCTCGGACGACTGAGACGCAGACGACTTCTGTTTAGCGGCGGTATCGACCCGAGTTCTCGAGCGCGTATTTATCAGTTCACGGATCGTACCGTTGCGTATGCCCGAAGAAGTGCTCTTCAAGTCAGAGACCGAGCAGAGCCGAGCGGAGATCGCATCGCTGCTCCGTCGCGTCGCGGACAATCTGGACGACGGCGACTCGATCACGCTCACGGCCGGTTCCGAGTCCGTGACGCTCGAGCCGCCCGCTCGGCCCACGTTCGAGGTCAAAGCCGAACGCGAGGGACCGGCGGACGGCCCCGGCGAGTTGAGCGTCGAGTTCGAACTCGAGTGGGACGAGGTCGAGGAGGGAGAGGACGGCGGTGGCGGGCTCGAAATCGAGTGATATCGCTGCTCGACGGGGACGTGCGGTCGCTATCCGGCTCTCCGTAGTCACATCCGTACTGCGCCGTCAGCGATGCTCGCGCGTCCGCTCGTAGGCGTAGTCCAGCGCGTCCTCGAGCGAGCCGGGGCCGTCGTAGCTGGCGGAGAACAGGTCCATGAAATCGCTGGCGATCCGGTTGCACCGTTCGAACGTCAGGACGGTTCTGACCCGCATCGTCTCGGAGAGATCGAGCCCCGGGTAGCTCGTCGCCGTCAGCGCATAACCGGGGTGGTCTTCGCCGTCGAGCGAGGCGGGCGCGACCTTCAACCGCAGATCACCTGATTCGTGGAGATACGTCCGATACTGCATTTCCCGGTCGGTGTCGGCGGGGGTGTAGGTCCGACACTCTTCCGTGTTCCACTCGAGCGGCACGTCGGCTTCCATCGATCACTGATACCGACTCTAGTGCTACGTTCGTATCGCAATGAGCAATATTATCGAACGATAGTCCAGACACTTCACCAATGGTGGGTTCTCTGCTCGAAACGCGGTTATATTTTGGATATATGTCTCTATTAGTGGGAATTACCTGACCGATTGGTGAAAGTGTATGCGCTCCGACAGTCGATTTCTCGCACGGATCCCGTGATCGGCAGACGGACCGCAGTCGATAGCCGTCGTTCGCGCTCGTCACTCGAGGACTCGCCGTCGGTATCTCCGTGAACGCTCTGCGCGAACGGCCGTGCTGGCCGGGAACGGGGCTCGAGCGGATGCGAGGGCCCCGTGACCATACGGAAGAGCAAGCTCTTCCGAGCATCGCGGAAGCGAAGCTTCCGCTCAACGGGGAAGGGCAGGCAGTTCACCGAGACTTGCCGCGAGCGAAGCCGACGGCTGAGCGAGCGGGCCGACGACTGACCCAGAAGCCGCGCTCGGCGCGGCTGACGGGGAAGGAGGAGTGCTTTTGATCGAAACTGAGCGGGATCAAAGATCCCGCGAGGTCGTCGGCGCTTCGCGCCGACTGCAAGCGATTCCGAAGGAATCGCACAGTCCAAAAGAGCGCGTAGCGCTCTTTTGAAGATTTTGCCGAGGGCCAGCTGTGCTGGCCCGCAGCGCAAAATTTCGGTTCTAGTCCCCGCTCGAGGATCCCGCCCCGACGACGGACTCGTCGTCGTCGGTCTCGGGACTGACGCTTCCGGTCCGGTAGCCGTGGAGATCGAGCGTGACGTGGTCGAAGCCGAGCTCGGAGAGTTCCGCCCGGACCGTCTCGACGAATTCGCGGTCAAGCGCTCGCTCGAGTTCGTCGGGCGCGACCTCGATGCGGGCGAGGCCGTCGTGGTCGCGGACGCGGAACTGGTCGAACCCCCACTGTCGCAGGAGCGCTTCGGCCCGCTCGATTCGCGTGAGCCGGTCTTCGGTGACGTCCAGCCCGGTGGGGATCCGGGAGGAGAGACAGGCCATCGAGGGTTTGTCGGCGACCGAGAGGTCGTAGCGGTCGGCGATTTCGCGGACCTCGTCCTTCGAAATATCGTGCGCCAACAGCGGCGAGTGAACGTCCAGTTCCTCGACCGCCTGCAGCCCGGGTCGGTGGCCCGCGCCCGGATCGTCCGCGTTCGTCCCGTCACAGACCGTCCCCACGCCGAGTTCGCGGGCGGTCTCGAGCATCTCGCCGAGGCGCATCGTCCGACAGTGATAGCAGCGGTCGTCGTCGTTCTCGACGAAGGCCTCGCTCTCGAGTTCGGAGAAGGAGACGATCTCGTGGCGGATGCCGATCTCGCTCGCGACCCGCTTGGCGTCCTCGAGTTCGGCCTCGGGGAGCGTCTCGCTCTTTGCGGTGCAGGCGACCGCGTCCTCGCCGAGCGCGTCGTGGGCGATCGCGGCCACGGCGCTCGAGTCGACGCCGCCGGAGAAGGCGATGACGACCCCGTCGCGAGCCGCGAGATCCTCGCGGGCGGCCTCGAGTTTCGGCTCGACCGTTGTCATGGCCCGAGGTTCGAACCGAACAGGCAAAAGGACGTTGCGTCGGCCGAGGCGACGGTTCGACGGGTCGACCCCTCGACGGTCCGACGATTCGGCGGGACGACGGCGTACGCGGCGAGGGCGCGCTCAGCTATCGAGGTCGACGGGACGGCCCCGCTCGTCGCTTTCCAAGAGGGCATCGAGGACTCGCATGTTCGCAATCGCTTCGTCGCCGTCCGTCCGCGGGGTCCGGTCGGCGGCGACGCAGTCGGCGAAGTGATCGATCTCGAGGCGGAACTGGTCGACCGGATCGAACGTCTCGACGCCGTGACGGCCGTCGATCCGGTACTCGAGCGACAGTTCCCCTTCGGGGATGTCGAACGCGTCCTGGACCTCGACCCAGCCGTTGGTCGCCTCGATGCGGTAGCGCTGGACGGTCTCCGTATCGAAACTCGACGAGACTCGGCCGGTCACCCCGTCCGCGTACTCGAGGAGTCCGGTCAGCTCCGTATCGACGCCGGCGTCGCGGGTGTCGGCCGCGGTCGCGTACACCCGCTCCGGCTCGCCGAGGACCTGACGGACCACGGAGACGGCGTAGCAGCCGACGTCCATCAGGCTCCCGCCCGCCAGCTCGGGCGAGAGGCGAATGTCTTTCGTCCGGTCGAGCCGGTACTTGAACGTCGCCGTCACCGAGCGCACGTCCTCGAGTTCGTCGCGCGCCAGGGCGAACGCGCGCTCGGTTCGGGGGTGGTACTGGTACATGAACGCTTCCATCAGGGTCACGCCCTGCGCCGCGCAGTGGTCGACGACGTCGCGCGCTTCCGCCGCGTCGACCGCCAGCGGCTTCTCACAGAGGACGTCGAGCCCGGCGTCGGCCGCACGTTTCGTCCACTCCGCGTGCAGGGCGTTCGGCAGCGGGATATAGAGGGCGTCGACGTCGGCGTTCGCGATGAGGTCGCCGTAGTCGCCGTAGGTCTCTCCGATCCCGTACTCGGCCGCGACGGCGCGCGCGTCGGCTTCGTCACGGGACGCGATTGCCGTCACAGCGTGGTCGCTGGCTTCGATTCCCGGGAGGAACGCCTTCTGTGCGATACCCGCCGTACTGAGGACACCGAAATCCATGTCCGTGTGTTTCGGGAACGCGTATAAATATTCCAGCAGTCGGCGGTGAGCGGTAATCGCCGCGACCACCGAATCGCCGCAGCCGAGCCGATCCGTTGACGGCCGGGACGCGGGAACCAGTAAACAGCGCGCCGGACGGTTAAGGCGGTGTCCGTGGTAGGATCGGTATCCGGACCATTATGGCTGTATCAGATCGATTGCGTTCCATCACCGAAACCGAGGGGCATACTAGCGACGTCGACGAACACTCCCGCGAGGAACACCTCGCCGACGCGGTGGCCCGCGGGATTCAGGGCGGGTTCGTCGCGACGCTGATCATGACCGCCTTCCGACTGCCGCTCCTGCGATCGCTGCCGCCGTCGGCGAACTTCTGGTCGCAGTACGTCGCCGACGGCGATCCCGACGACCACCCCTTGGCCGGCCTCGTCCTGCACCTGGTCTACGGCGTCAGTTCGGGCGCGATCTTCGGCGGGCTGTTCTCCCTGTACACCGCCGGCCGGTCCATCGAGCCGGAACAGCGCGGGCTCGTCTGGGGATCGATCTACGGGATGATCCTGTCGGCCTTCGGCGCACAGGTCATGCTGGGGAAACTGCTCGATATCCGCCTCGACGCGGACGAACTCGCGCTCTTTCACGCCGGCCACCTCGTCTACGGTCTCTCGCTTGGAGCCTGGGTCGGCTCTCGGACCGAGGGCGTCGAGGATCCGGAGCGGGAGTACGAGTACGATAACGGCAACTAACCGTCGGCCTCGCTCAGCGTCTCGACGTCTTCTTCGAGCCGACTCGCGTACTCGAGTCGCAGGTCGCGAGCGTCGGCGTTCGTCACGTACTGGCGGCCGTCGATCCGCGTCGAGATCGGGTGGTAGTCGCTGACGGTGAACCCCATCCGCTCGAGGTAGCCCGCGACGGCCGCCGACGCGAGGCCGTCGCTGATCGCCGATTCGGCGAGGTCACGGACGGTCTCGAACGCGGGGAGGGCGATCCCCTCGCTCGTGACGTGACCGGGGCGAGCGGTCGGCCCACTGCTGCCGCCGTGACCGAGGCCGACTCCGCTGCCGTCGCTCTCCGCGCGCTCGTCGCCGGCCCCGCGGCCGTCCTCGGCGTCAATCCGCACGTCGGTGTGGTGGAGCCGTTCCATCACCGTCTCGATCTCGTCGGTCAGCCGGAGCAACTGGCTCGGGAGGGCGGCGTCGGGCGAGCGCCACTCGACGGTCGGCATCGAATCGCGTAGTCGGATCGGCGTCCAGACCACGTCGTCCGGCGAGAAGTGCTCCTCGACCGCCACCGGGTCGACGCCGGCCTCGACGGCCGCCGCCTCGAACTCCTCGTAGCGGTGCTCGAGCCGCCGGTGCCACTCGCCGACGTTCTCGACGTAGCGCCAGAGCTGGCCGTGTTTCGGGTACGCCTCGTAGCTCTGCTTTCGGTAGCAGTGAGCGCGGGCTCCGTTGGCGACTCGCTCGCCCCGATAGTACGGCGACGAGTTGACCAGCGCGAGCGCCGGATCGAGGGCGATGAGGGCGTTGAGCTGGTCCGTGACGTTTCGCTTCTCGACGTGGATATGCGTCCCGGCGCAGTGTTTCGCGTAGTCGAAGTTCTCGCCGATGACTGCCTTCTGGATACGACCCCGTTCTCCGGGGCGGCGGTCGATCGCGCCGCCGTTGATCGGCGTCCCCAGCGGGACGAGGCGCTTGTCCAGCTCCGCCGCCGTCGAGAGGACCGCCTCGAGCTCGTCAACGAGCGCGGTCCGGAGTTCCGCGACCGACTCGCAGGGCGGCGTTTTCAGCTCGAACAGCGGCTCGACGAACTCCCGCTCGGTTCGATCCGAAACGTCCGCGAGCGGACCCGGCTCGGTGAGGGCCCCGTCGCTGTCGACGACCCAGTACTCGACTTCGATGCTCGTTTTCATTGTCGGGATTGCGTCTGCACTCGTCGGTCGGCCGGTCGGTTCGGGTCGGTTGTACTCGCTTCCACAGAAGACGCGATTCGGGCCGTTCGGCCGGCTCGAGTTCCGTTTCTCCGTTATTTCCACGATCGACGCGTTTTCCCGAAGGGGCCGTGCCTGCAGCCGCCTGCCGTATTTCTCTCGCTCGCGGTCGCCGTTGGGTTCGGTGCGACGGTTCGGCAGGCGCTGACCACCGTCGCCGCACCGGTCGGTCGGCTCGTCGGCCGTCGCGCTCGCTACCCCCGGTACGGCGTGCGTCCGCCCGCCGTCGCGGAGCGGTAGCCGAGAACGGGGCGTCGCGTCCGACCGCTCGCTACGCGCGCCCCGTTTCCAGCGAGTCGACGATCGAGATCTCGGTCTCGAGGTCCTCGAGTCGCTGGAGCGTCGTCCGCTCTTCCTCGAGCGTCTCCTCGAGCGGTTCGACGATATCGGCCGCGTAAGCGAGTCGACCCGCGAGCGTGACCAGTCCCTCGTAGGTCCGGATCTCGAGGCGCTCCGCCGCGAGGCCGATCTCGAGGTCGACGTACTCCGGCGGCGACTCGCCGTCGGTCGTGCGGGTCCGTCGCGACTCGGCGAGGCCGTCGGCCGTCCGCGAGCGACTCGCGCGCGGCTGCCGACCGAGCGCCTCGAAGACGTCCTCGAGGCGCTCGACATGTCGTTCGGTTTCGTCGCGGTGGGTCGCGAACCGGTCCGCGAGGTCGTCGTTCGCGGCGTCGGCCGCCATCTCCGCGAGCAGTTCGACGTGGGTGCGTTCGACGTAGTAGGCGCGCTGTAACTGGGAACCGAACAGGTCCTCGAGCGTTTCGATATTCATAGTGAGATCGGAGCAGTCATCGTCGATCGAGTGAGCCCCGACTGGCCTCGCCGACCGGGGTCGCCGCGAGCAGCATCTCGACGGCGTCGCCGTCGGACAGCGACTCGAGTTCCGTTCGCATCGCCCGTTCGTCGTCGTAGTTCGGGCGCAGCGCGTCGACGACGCCCTCGCCGTCCTCGCCCTCCAGCGAGTTCGCGAGCGCCATCGCCGTCTCGTAGACCGTACACTCGAGCGCCTCGAGTTTCAGGGCGGTCTCGAGGTAGTACAGCGGCCGGAGTTCGTCGTTCAGGACGACGTTATTGAATTTCTCCTTGTCGGCGAGCAGGCCGTCGAACTCGGGGACCCGCCGGGTCGTGGGCTCCTCGCCGAGCGCGTCGAAGGCCCGCTCGATGCGCTCGCAGTGTCGCTGGGTCTCGTCGCAGTGGTCGTCGATGGTCTCGCGAAGCTGCTCCCGACAGTCGGTCGCTCGGCCGTCGTCTAACACGTCGACCGAGACGTCGGCAGCCAGCGTCTGGAGTTCGTCGCAGAGCTCCCGCTCGACGTAGTAGAGGCGTTCCAGTTCGGTCGCGAGTGCGTCGTGGGGTGTCGTCGTTGTCGTGCTCATGGCTCGCGTGATCGGTGGTCGGGCGCTCAGAACGACTGTCGCGGTCGCATGTGGTCGTCGGTGTCGTTCGGACTGTCGCCGCGGTCGCTGTACCGCGGTCGGCCCACGGCGTTTCGCCCGACGCCGTTCAGGATCGCCAGTTCGAGTTCGTCTCTCGTTTCGTAGGTCTCGTGGCCGGACGTCTCGAGGATCGTCCGCAGCGAATCCGACTCTCGAGGGTAGGTGATCTCGACGTCGGCGTACTCCGCGAGCACCTCGTCGGTCGTCATCGGGAACGTCGCGTCGCCGAACAGCTGGTTGATCTCACCGACTCCCAGCGACCTGATCTCGTCTGCGTCCTCGTCGATGTGGCTCATCGAGCGCTCCTATCCCGATTGGGCGGAAAGTAGTATAGCCTGCAGGCGACGACCGTGATCCGGAGACCCGCTCCTGGCCGGCCGTACCCCGTCGCTGTCGGCCTCTCGTCAGTTCATCTCTCTCGATGTGATTCAGCCGAGCGACACCGCGACGGCTTGCCGGCAGCCAAACCCATAGGCCGATCCGCGAAAACGGCCACACGTGAACTATCGACGACTCGGTTCGACCGGACGGGACGTCTCCGAGGTCGGCCTCGGAACCTGGAATATCGGCGGCGACTGGGGGGATGTCGACGACGAGACCGGCCGCGACGTCGTCCGCGCCGCCATCGACGCGGATATCGACTTCGTCGACACCGCGGACGTGTACGGCGACGGCCGCAGCGAGCGCCACATCGGTCACGTCCTCGACGAGCGCGACGCCCACGACGACGTGTTCGTCGCGACGAAAGCGGGACGGCGGCTCGACCCGCACGAGGCCGACCGCTACGACTACGACCACCTCTCTTCGTTCGTCGACCGGAGTCGGGAAAACCTCCGCGAGGAGACGCTCGACCTCCTCCAGTTGCACTGTCCGCCGACCGAGGCCTATTACCAGCCGTCGACGTTCGAGGCGCTCGAGCGACTGAAAGACGAGGGCGAGATCGCCCACGCGGGCGTCAGCGTCGAGCGAGTCGAAGAAGCGCTCAAGGCTGTCGAGTACGACGTCGTCGAGACCGTCCAGATCATCTTCAACCCGTTCCGCCAGCGCCCGACAGAATCGTTCTTCGAGCGCGCTCGAACGGAAGACGTCGGCGTGATCGTCCGCGTGCCGTACGCGTCGGGCCTGCTGACGGGCGCGCTCGAGCGCGAGCAGTCGTTCCCCGAGGACGACCACCGGAACTTCAACCGCGAGGGCGAGGCCTTCGACGTCGGCGAGACGTTCGCCGGCGTCCCCTACGAGACGGGCCACGACGCCGTCGAGGCGCTCGAGCCCCACGTCCCCGAGGGGCTGTCGCTGGCGGAGCTGACGCTCCGGTGGATCCTCGATCACGAGGCGGTCTCGACGGTCATTCCGGGGACGACCTCGCCGGACCACGTCCGGAGCAACGCGGCAGCCTCGGAGCTGGACCCCCTCTCGAATCGGGTTCACGGCGCCGTCCGGGACGTCTACGAGGAGTACGTGTTCGACCACGTCCACCATCGCTGGTAGCGCGGTCGGCGGCGCTCCGAGCCGGTATTTCGGTGGCCGCTATCGCGGCTCTCCAGTGCCGATCCGAGTCGGGCTGATCAAACTGATCGGACTGACCGGGCCGGCCGGGTCGCCACTCGAGTGCGCACGCGAACAGGCTGCTAATGCAGGGACTAAGTCGATTCCGTCGGTCCGCGTCGGTTCACGTGTGACCGACTACGAGATGCACGAACCCGAGTTCTCGGGCACGACCACCGAGGAGTGGGAGGAACCGCAACTCGAGGACTTCGATACCGACGACCTGGGGGAGGTCGCGGACCACTTCATCCTCTCGTCGTCGGGGTTCCCGCCGGAGAACTTCACGGATCTCAAACTTCCCGTGGTCGATCCGGACGGCGACCTCAACAAGAACGCGCTGCAGACGGCGAAGAGCGGCGGGCACGGCGTCGGCGCGGTCGAGGACCTCGACGACGACAAGCGAGACGATATCGAGGATATGATCGACGACCTCGCGAACGAACACTTCGAAGAGGCCGATTTCGGCGACTGATCCCGCTACCGGCCGACGAGTACGAGGTTCGACCCGCTCATTCCGGATCGAACCCGCCGACGAGGTACTCGAGCGCGAACAGGGCGATCGCCCCGAGCGCGGCCCACGCGGCCGTCATCGCGATCGTCTCCGTCGTCCAGGCGTGCGTTTCGCCGATGTTGTGCAGGGGAGCGGGGACCGAACCGGCGATGAGGCTCACCAGGAAGACGAGCGTCAGCCCGCGGTTGCGGGCCAGCGCGGTGCGGACGACGCGGGCGATCGTGACGAGGCCGACGACCCCGCCGACGACGAACAGGGCGACGGTCGTCCCCGGGTCGATCACGGCCGCGAGCGAGCCGTCGCCGACCAGATCGCCGATCGCGCGGACGAACGCGCTCAGCTCGTTGGAGAGGAAGACGTACTGGCCGAACAGGATCAGGAGCAGCGAGCCGGAGACCCCCGGCAGGATCATCGCGCTGACAGCGATCGCACCGGCGATGACGATGACGATCGGGCCGCTGCCGGGGAGTTGCACGATATCGGCGGCGACCAGTAATGCGAGCGTCGCCCCCACGACCGCGGCACCGATACGGGTCGGCGAGTCGAACTCGAGGCTCCGGCCGAGCGTCACCGCCGAGGCGGCGATCAGTCCGGTGAAGAACCCGAAGATCGCGACCGGTTGGGACTCCGCGAGCGACGAGACGATGTCGGCGATCAGGACGACCGAGGTAATCACGCCGACGCCCAGCGGGAGCAGGAACTGCAGGTCCAACTCGAAGACCGCCTCTCGGGCGCGCGTCCGCCGCTCGGGGCGGTAACCCCTGAGGATTGCGACGGCCCGACGCGGCGTGAACGCGGTGACCGCGGCGATCAGACGCCCGTAGAAGCCTAGGAGGAGCGCGACGGTCCCGCCGGAGACCCCGGGGAGGGCGTCGGCCGCGCCCATGCAGAGCCCGTAGCCGTAGGCCCGCAGCAGTTCGAGGCGATCGACCGCGACGTCGGTTCGGTCATACTCCATGCGTTCGCCCCTGCGATACCTGTCTCGAGTCGCGGGCGGCTCGCGCTCGACGCCACCGGCTCGCGCCCGACGGACCGGGCTGTCGTTTCGGCTGCATGCTCGATGGGGCGATGTGCGGCCGTATAAAAGTAGGACAAGGGCGTCAGCGCGTGTTGCCCGCCGAACACGCTCGCTCCGAGAGCCGACTCTCAGTCTCAGGCCGGCCGTCCCAGCGTGTACAGGAACAGCGGCGTCTGTCCCCCGGCTCGCGGCGCGAAGAAGTCCGCGACGACGTCGTCGTAGAACGTCAGTCCGGTTCCGCCGAGCGCCCGATGCGCGTAGGTTCCCAGATACAGCCGGCCGGCCGTCAGCGACGCCTCGAGCTGTGCCGCGCGGTAGCCGCGATCGCCGAACGCGTCGACGAGTTCCGCGAGGTCGGTCAGGAAATACACGCAGACCGCGGCGTCGGCGGCCAGCCGCTGGTCCAGCGCGAGGTGGCCCGCCTCGCTGCGGTACTCGCCTGTCCGGAGTCGCTCGAGGTCGCCCGCGGCCGGGTGATAGTGATAGGTGCCGGACTCGAGGCCCTCAACGCCGTTAACGATCAGATAGGGGTCGACGAACGAGAGCGACGGATCGTCCTCGCTCCGCTCCGCCCTTTCCCCTCCCGCTCGCGTCTCCGCGGACTCGCGTCGAACGTCCATCGGAACGCCCCGAACGGCCCGATCGAGCACGGTCGACAGCTTCCGGAAACTGACGGACTCGCGCTCGTACTCGCGGCAGGAGCCGCGGCGACGGATCGTCCGATGGAGCGGCCGACTCGAGGCCGTCTCGGCGTCGACCGGCTCGAGCGCGATCCGCTCGCCGTCGCCGGGTTCTCGAGTGCCGATCGTCCCCGACGGCCGTCCGGCTCGCCAGGAGTCCGCCGCGGCACCGCTCTCGAGGGTGCCGGCGCGCCAGGCCTCGTAGATCAGCGGAAACTGCCGCTCGTTCGGCGAGAGGGGTTCCGTCTCGGGATCGATCGATTCGAAATCGGCGGGATCGGAGCCGGACTCGGGAACGGTGTCGCCCGCGCCGATCGGGACGATCTCGAGGGGCGCTTCGCGCTCGGGCTCGACGCCGAGCAGGTCGGCGACCGGCCGGTCCGCGAAGCCGGTGACGACTTCGGCGCGGTAGTCGAGCGCGTGGGCCACCGCCAGCAGGTTCGCGAGGTGCGTCCCGGAGTCCCAGAAGGCGTGCCGGAACGTCCGATCGCCGTACTTCCAGGCGTTTCGCCACCACGTCGAGGTCGCGACGATCGACAGCGGTGCGTCGGCGACGCCCGCGTCGCCGCTGGCGCTCGCGAGCACGCCGCGATAGCCTCCCTCGCGGAGGACGTCCAGCGACAGCGTCCGCGGATCGAAGTGGTAGACGCCGGCCGCGAGGTCGGATGCAGCGCTCGAGCCGCTGCGCTCGTCGGTGCCGCCCTCGAGGTCGCCGCAGACGACGTACAGATCGACGTGGTAGAGCGCGCCGGTGGTCGCCGCGGCGCGGAACAGCAGGCTGCGACCGCGTCTGTCGATCTCTTTCGTGATGCCCGCCGTGTAGTAACACAGGGTCGTGACGGTCTCGAGGTCGGGCCGCCTCGCTCGCCTCGAGTCGCCGTCGGGCGTCGACTCGGCGATCGCCGACAGCGCCGGCTGTCGGGGCGGTCGAATCCGCTCGGCGAGCGGCCGCGCGGGCAGGTCGGTGTACTCCTTGTACGGCCGCGGTTTGTTGTCGAAATCCAGCCCGTGACCGCCCTCGCGGACGCTTTTGGGCGAGTGTTTCGTCCGTTCGTGATAGTCGATCGCTCCGGTCGGCATGCGCCGGGCTACCACGCCGGTCACGAAAAGCCCGGGCGGGAGGTTTTTCTCGCTCCGGTTTGATACGCACCTCGAGAACATGGACCTCGAGTCGATTCCGGGCGTCGGCGAGAAGACGGCCCGAGCGCTGTCCGAACTCGACGATCCCGAGCGCGCGCTGCGGACGGGCGACGTGGCGGCGATCGCGACCGCGCCGGGGATCTCTCAGGGTCGGGCCGCCCGCATCGCGCGCGGCGCGATCCGGCTCGAGCACGACGATCCCGGCGGGTTTCTGGCGACCGACCGGGCCCGCGAGGTCTACCGCGAGGTCCTCTCGCTGCTCGAGGCGCGGACGGTCACCGACTACGCCGCCCAGCGACTCGAGACGATCTATCCGAGTCCCCGTCGCTCGCGCATCGAGGAAGTGCAGGCGTTCGCGGGCGACGCCCTCGAGCGCGAGCCCGACCCCGCGGTGCTCGACGCGCTCGAGGGGGTCGAACCGCTCCGGGAGCCGGGCGACGTGCGGGTCCGAGAGCGCTGTCTGGCGACGACCGACGCCGAACGCTACTCCGAGGCCCGCGAGGCGATCCCGGAGCTCTCCGTCGAGGTCGTCGAGGACGCACAGGGGCTGGCCGAACTCGCGCGGGGGTACTCGACGGTGATCGCCCTCGACGAGTCCTTCGCGGGCGTCACCCTCGAGGGGGACGTCCAGGTCCGACCCGACGCCCTCGAGAACCCTGCTGAGGTGGTCCCCGAGCGGCCGCTCGCCTTCTTCGCGCGCAATCGGGATCGCCTGCAGGCGGCGATCGAGGTCCATCGCACCGCCGGCCTCGAGGCCCCCTGCGACCTCGAAGCGCTCGAGGACGGCCTCTCGCGGTTGACCGAGGACGGGACGGTCGCGGGCGACGCGGAACTCGATCGACTGACGACGGCGATCGACGACCTCGACGCGGCGGCGGGTGCGGCCGAGAGCGTCGCCAACGACCACCTCCGGGAGGCGATCCGCGAGCAGGACGTGACGATCGAGGGCTCGGACCTGCTGTCGCTGGTCGAGCGCGGGGCCGGCGTCGACTCGCTGCTGTCCCGCGAACTCGCGGACGAGTACGCGCGAGCGGTCGCGGCGGCCCGCGATCACCTCGTCGACGCGCTCGATCTCGAGCAGGGCGAGAGCGAGATCGCGCGCCGCGCGTTCAGCGACGAGCCGGCGTTTCCGGTCGAGCGCGACGAGGACGTCGTCAGCCGCCTGCGAGAGGAGCTGACGGCGGCCAAGGAACGGCGCGCCGGCAGACTGAAACGCGAACTCGCGGCCGATCTCGCTGGCCAGCGCGAGGGGGCTCGCCGGCTCGTTCGGGACGCCCTCGAACTGGACGTCGAACTCGCGATCGCCAGGTTCGCTGACGACTTCACGTGTGCGATGCCGGCCTTCGTCGAACCGGCCGATATCGAGGACGGAACCGACGAGGCCGTCGGCTTCGCGATCGAGGGCGGCCGTTCGCCCCTGCTCGACGAACCGCTTGAGCGAATCGATCCCGTCGACTACGAGGTCTCGGGGGTGGCCCTGCTCTCCGGGGTCAACAGCGGCGGGAAGACGTCCACGCTGGATCTGGTCGCGAGCGTGGTGATTCTGGCACACATGGGACTCCCGGTCCCCGCTGACGGCGTTCGCCTGCGTCGGTTCGAGGACCTCCACTACCACGCCAAGACCCAGGGGACCCTGGACGCGGGCGCGTTCGAGTCCACCGTTCGGGAGTTCGCCGACCTCGCGCAGGGCGGCGAAGGATCGCTGGTGCTGGTCGACGAACTCGAGAGCATCACCGAACCCGGCGCGTCGGCGAAGATCATCGCCGGCATTCTCGAGGCGCTCTCCGAGAACGGCGCGACGGCGGTGTTCGTCTCGCATCTGGCCGACGAGATCCGCGAGATGGCCGAATTCGACGTGACCGTCGACGGGATCGAAGCCGTCGGGCTGGTCGACGGCGAACTCGAGGTGAACCGCTCGCCGGTCAAAGACCACCTGGCGCGGTCGACGCCGGAACTGATCGTCGAGAAGCTGGCCGACGAGGCTCGAGCGGAGGAGATAGCGGCCAACGGCGGCGCTCCCGACGGCGGCGAGGGCGACCCGGAGCCGGTCTTCTACGACCGGCTGCTCGAGAAGTTCGAGTAGCGTCCCTCAGTCGGTGACCGACGACCGGAGCCGGTGTCCGCTCTCGGCCGCCCGCCAGTTCGAGTCGAATCGACACCGGGCGCTATACTCCACCGGGGTATGCAAGTGCAATACCTACGACGGCCGATGGCTTGTGCTAATCCATGCCATATGAGTTCCAGTGTCCCAGGGACGGGTGTTCCTTCGAACTGCGCTGCGATGCCGATTACGAGGCGGCGCGGCTCGCTCGAGCCCACGCTCGTGTCGCACACCGCACCCGAATCGCGCCGGCGGATCTCGATCGGTGGCTCGAGCGGATCGAGGCTGCCTGAGCGGGTTCGACGAGTCGTTCGATTCTCCCGTCGCTACTCGTGCCACTCGAGGATCCGGCTGTGTCCCCACCCCTCTCGGTTGTCGCCCGGCCTGCCGACGCTGTCCCTGAGCGAGTCGGCATCCTGATCCTCGAGGAACGCGGCGAGTTCGTCGGCGTACGCCGCGATCACCATGAGGGTCTCCTCGTCTTGGAGTGCGAACGACTCCAGCAGCGAATCTGGCATCTCGTCAGGAGCCACGTACGTGTCCCGTCGGGCGTAGTCGGCGACTCCCTCCAGCGTCTCGGGAGAGAGGTCGTTGAACTTCTCGAGCAGGAAGTCGGGAATCGCGTCCGGGGATTCCGGTGGCCTCATTTCTGTGACCTAAATCGATATAATGAATATTAACTCTTGTGACTGTGTCAAACACTAACAGTTGTCAGGCCGTCTGACCGCGGGAACGTGGGTCGTGTTTAGTTTGTAGCATTGTGCCAGACGGCGAAGGCTTGGAGCCACGATTCAGCTGTTGACGGTTGTGCGTGACTGAAACAGTTTGAGAACGAAGAAGTACGTCGTTTTATCTCACGGAAGA